>NZ_JASCOZ010000195.1 GCF_029960115.1 Stenotrophomonas sp. PS02289 | reverse complement strand
CAGCTTCTACAAATGACGCGCAGCCACGCAGGGCGTGGCTCTACGGCTCATTCGACGTAGAGCCACGCCCTGCGTGGCTGCGCAGTAGCCGAACGCCACAGACAAAAAAGCCACCCTTGCGGGTGGCTTTTTCGTTCCAGCGTTACACCGCGATCAGTTGTTGGCCGTGGTGCTCGGCGTGGCGGCCTGCTGGGTCAGCAGGCGGTTGATGTCCTGCAGTTCGGCGATGTCGAGCACGCCGACCGCCTGACCCAGCTGCAGGCGACGCTGCAGGAAGGTGTAGCGGGCGTTGGCGTATTCGAGCTGCGCCGAGAACAGGATGCGCTGGTTCTGGATCACGTCCAGCACGGTGCGGGTACCCACTTCCAGGCCGACCTGCGACGCGTCGTACGCGCTCTGCGCGGAGACCACGGCCAGGCGACGTGCTTCCACTTCGCTGATGCCGGCCACCAGCGACTGGTAGGCGTTGCGGGTGTTGCGGTCGAGGGCGCGCTTCTGCTGCTCGTAGCCGTCCTGGGCGATGTCGCGCTGGGCCAGGGCTTGGCGCACGCCGGACTGGGTGGCACCGCCGGAGAAGATCGGCACGCTCAGGGTCAGGCCGATGCTGTTGGTGCGCTGATCCGGGCTGAAGTTGCTGCCCGAACCGACCACGTCACCCCAGCTGGCCGACCGACCGGCGCTGGCACCCAGATTGAGGGTGGGGTAGTGCGCGCCACGGGCGGCCGACACCGAGGATTCCGCGGCGCTGACCTTCAGTTCCGACGCCTTCAGCGCCGGGTTCTGTTCGACGGCCTTGGTCACCAGGGCATCGACGGTGGCGTACTGCGCCGGCAGTTCCGGACGGAAGTCTTCTGGCAGTGCCTTGAGGTCGGTGACCGGCTGGCCGGTCAGCTCGGTCAGCGCCTGGTAGGCGTCGGCCAGGGTGTTCTGCGCGATGATCGTGTTGGCACGGGCCTGGTCGTACTGCGCGCGGGCTTCATGCACGTCGGTGATCGGGGCCAGGCCCACTTCCAGGCGCTTGTCAGCGAAGTCGAACTGCTTCTTGGCAGCGGCTTCGTTGGTCTGCGCGGCGGACAGCGATTCAATGCCCACCAGCACGTTGAAGTACGCAGCCGAGGTGCGCACGATCAGATCGTCGTTGGCCGAATCCAGGGTGAAGTCAGCGGCCTTGCTCAACTCGCGCTGCGATTTGAGGTTGGCGAACTGCGTCCAGTTGAACAGCGTCTGCGACCCCTCAAGCGTGTAGTTGCGGCTCTTGGTGGTGAACGCGGTGGTGTCCACGTCGTGGTTCGGCGTGGTGCGGTTGCGACCCAGCGTGGCCTGGCCGTTGATCTGCGGCAGCAGCGCGGCGCGGGCCTGGACGGCACCTTCCTTGTCGAACAGACGGGTGGACTCTGCCGCGGCCAGCTGCGGATCGCCGTTGCGCGCCATTTCGTAGACCTGCAGCAGGTCGGCGGCAGAGGCGGTCATCGGCAGCAGTGCGGCGGCCAGCGCAAGTGCGAGGGATCGGCGGATCATTGCGGCTTCCTTGGACTCAGAGTTGGAACTGGGGTGCCGGGGCGGCACCGCGCAGGTATTCAATATCGGTTTCAAACAGCGATTCGGTGCTGCCGTCGGCCTTCACCAGCACCGCTTCCATCACCGGCGAGGTACCGCGGATCACGAACAGGCGACCACCCGGACGCAGCAGCGAGACGAAGTGTGACGGAATGGTATCGACCGCCGCGGTCACCACGACGACATCAAAACGACGTTCGGTGGTCCAGTTCAGGGCGTCGGCGGTTTCAATGCGCACGTTGGTGCCCAGACCGGTGCGGTCGAGGTTGGCGCGCGCGCTGCTGGCCAGCTCCGGCTGGATCTCCAGGCTGAGCACTTCGCGGGCCAGGGCGCCGATGCAGGCGCTGAGGTAGCCGCTGCCGGTGCCGATTTCCAGCACTTCGTCACCCGGCTGCAGATCCAGCGCCTGCAGGGTGCGGCCTTCAATCACCGGCTTCATCATCTTGTGGCCGAAACCGAGCGGCAGTTCCACGTCGGTGTAGGCCAGCTTCTGGTGCGTTTCAGCGACGAACGCCTCCCGCGGCAGGCGTGCCAGAACATCGAGCACACGGATGTCCAGCACGTCCCAGGGACGGATCTGCTGTTCAACCATCAGTTCGCGGGCGTGGGCGTAATCGATCGTCATGAGGTTCTAATCCAGCGCAGTGGGCCGGCCATTTTACCGGTGCCGGGAGCCGGCGGCGCGATCAAAGCATCGCTGCCGACATGTGGGAGACGCAGTGCCGGAAGTCACCGCGACCTCCGGTCCATTCAGGTTGTGAAAGCAGGGCTAGCGGCGGGTAGCGTACGCCCTCAGGAAGAAGTCGACGCTGGCGTGCAGATGGGCATCGGCATCGCACTCGGCCGGGGCCGGGCGCATGCCGCACATCATATGCGTATGCAGCTCGCCCTTGATCAGGGTGAAGAACTGCAGGGCCGCGGTCTGGAAGTCGGAAATCTCCAGTTCGCCGCGGGCGGTGCGGCCCCGCAGGAACTCGGCCAGGGCCGCGCTGGTGCGCTGCGGGCCGGCCACCCAGAACATCTCGCGGATCCGGTCGTCGGTGTCCGGGGCCATCATCACCCGCTGCACGGCGACCGCCGCCGGCGAGGTGATCATCGCGAAGAACGCCCGGCCGATCCCGAGCAGTTGTTCACGCAGCGGCCCTTCGGCATCCGTTACAAACAGGGCGTCGGGCAGCATTTCCATGCAGGTGGACTGAACAGCTTCGGTGAACAGGGTCTCTTTGTCGCCGAAATGGCTGTAAACGGTCAGCTTGGACACGCCCGCCTGGGCGGCGATGCTGTCCATGCTGACGCCGGTGTAGCCCTGCTCGACAAACAGCGCCTTGGCGGCGTCGAGGATCGCGGCCCGCTTGCCCAGGTCCTTCGGACGTCCGGGTCCGGCGGCCTTGGCAGAGGGCTTGGGCGGCGCAGAGGAAGAGGTCGGATCGGTCATTGATTGAATACTAGACCAATCGGTTCGATATTTATATTATACCGGTCGGTTCAATAATTTCGATGCCGATATAGAGTGTCTCGTCGGTGTCGCTTCCCCCGGTTTCTTCAAGGTCCAGGACCTCATGAACAACTTGCGATGGATGGGCGGTAGTCTGCTGGCGTTGATGCTGGCGGCATGTGGCAAGCAGGACGCGGAACCGGCAGCGCCCCTGCCGGTGCTGGTGGTGCAGCCGGGCACGGTGGCCGGCCAGGAACTGGCGGCCTACCCGGGCGAGGTGCATGCCCGTGAGGAAAGCCCGCTGTCGTTCCAGGTCGGTGGGCACCTGATCCGCCGCCATGTCGACGCCGGCCAACGTGTGCGCAAGGGCGATGTGCTGGCGGAGCTGGATGTCTCCGACTATGCCGCGCAAGCCAGCGCCAGCCAGGCCCAGCTCGCCGCTGCCGAAGCCGACCTGGTGCGCGCCCGCGATGACCAGAAGCGCTACGCCAAGCTGGCCGAGCAGCAACTGGTCAGCCAGTCCACGCTGGACGCGCAGACCGCCGCCTTCAAGGCCGCGCAGGGCCAGGCCAATGCCGCCCGCGCCAACCTCGCGGTCGCCCGCAACCAGGCCGCCTACGCGCAGCTGCGCGCGCCGGTCGACGGTGTGATTGCCAGCCGCCAGGCCGAAGCCGGCCAGGTGGTCAGCGCCGGGCAGACCATCTTCACTCTCGCCGCTGACGGCGGCCGCGAAGTGTTGATCGCGCTGCCGGAAAGCCACATCCGCGACTACAAAGTCGGCCAGGACGTGCAGGTGGAACTTTGGAATACGCCGGGCCAGCTGCTGCCGGGTTCGATCCGCGAAATCGCGCCGGCCGCTGATGCGCAGACCCGCACCTATGCGGCGCGGGTCAGCCTGGCCGAGGAAGCGCTGAAGGACGTTGAACTGGGCCAGAGCGCACGGGTGTTCGCCGGTGCCGGCCGTAGTGGCACCCTGCAGTTGCCGCTGGGCGCGGTGCAGCGCGGGGCTGACGGCAAGGCCAGCGTGTGGGTGGTCAATCCGGGCAACGGCGCGCTGAAGGCGACCCCGGTGACCGTGGGGGCGTATGGCCCCGAATCGGTGCCGGTGCTGAGCGGCGTGGCCGCGCAGGACTGGGTGGTGGCCGCGGGCGGGCATCTGCTGCGCGACGGCCAGGTGGTTGCACCGGTGGACCGCCAGAACCGTCCGCTGCTGAAGCCGGCCGCGAAGCCGGCACCTGCCGCGGCCAAGGGGAACTGAGCCCGTGCGCCGCTTCAATCTTTCCGAATGGGCGCTGGGCAACCGGCCCCTGGTGCTGTTTGCGATGCTGGCCTTCGCCATCATTGGCGCGTGGTCGTACAAGCACCTGGGGCAGTCCGAAGATCCGCCGTTCACCTTCAAGGTGATGGTGGTACGCACGCAGTGGCCGGGAGCCACCGCGGAACAGGTCTCGCGCCAGGTCACCGAGCCGATCGAGAAGGCCCTGCTCAACACCGGGCAGTACGAGTTCATCCGCTCGTACTCGCGTCCGGGCGAGTCGCAGGTGATCTTCGCGGCCAAGGACAGCCTGCGCTCCAAGGCCATTCCGGACCTGTGGTACCAGGTCCGCAAGCGCGTGGGCGACATCAAGCCGACGCTGCCGCGCGAGATCGTCGGGCCGTTCTTCAACGATGAGTTCGGCGACACCTTCGGCAACATCTACGCACTCACCGGGCAGGGCTTCGACTACGCAGTGATGCGCGACTACGCCGACCGCCTCCAGCTGGAACTGCAGCGGGTGCCGGACGTGGGCAAGATCGAGCTGGAAGGACTGCAGGACGAGAAGGTCTGGATCGAGCTGTCCAACACCAAGCTGGCCACGCTGGGCGTTTCGCTGCAGCAGGTGCAGCAGGCGCTGGCCGACCAGAACGTGATGGCCGCGACCAGCTTCTTCGAGACCCCCACCGACCGCGTGCAGCTGCGCGTGACCGGGCAGTTCCAGAGCGTGGACGACATCCGTCGCTTCCCGATCCAGGCCGGTGAACGCACAGTGCACCTGGGCGATATCGCCGAGGTGAAGCGCGGCTTCGCCGATCCCGCGTCGCCGAAGATGCGTTTCATGGGCGAGGACGCGATCGGCATCGCGGTGGCGATGAAGGACGGCGGTGACATCCTCAAGCTGGGTTCCACCCTGGACGCCGAGTTCAAGCGCCTGCAGAAGACGCTGCCGGCGGGCATGCAGCTGCGCAAGGTTTCCGACCAGCCGCATGCGGTGAAGGAGTCTGTCGGCGAGTTCGTGCAGGTGCTGACCGAGGCGGTGGTGATCGTGCTGCTGGTCAGCTTCTTCTCGCTGGGCCTGCGTACCGGCCTGGTGGTCGGCGTGACCATTCCGCTGGTGCTGGCGATGACCTTCTTCGTCATGCACTACTTCGGCATCGGCCTGCACAAGATCTCACTCGGCGCGCTGGTACTGGCGCTGGGCCTGCTCGTGGACGACGCGATCATCGCGGTGGAAATGATGGCCACCAAGATGGAGCAGGGCTACGACCGCCTGCGTGCGGCCAGCTTCGCCTGGGAGTCCACCGCGTTCCCGATGCTGACCGGCACGCTGATCACCGCAGCGGGCTTCCTGCCGATCGCCACCGCGGCCTCGAGCACCGGTGAGTACACGCGCTCGCTGTTCCAGGTGGTGACCATTGCGCTGGTGGTGTCGTGGATCGCCGCGGTGCTGTTCATTCCCTACCTGGGCGACAAGATGTTGCCGGACCTGTTCAATCCGCAGCCGCCCAAGCCGGATAGCCTGGCCGGGCGCTGGCTGGCGCGCCGGCAAGCATGGGCGGACCGTCATCCGGCGCTGGGCCGTTTTATCGTGCCCAAGCAGCACGGCCACGACCATGATCCGTACCAGCGGCCGTTCTACACCCGCTTCCGCCGCTTCCTCGACATGTGCCTGCGCCACCGCTGGTGGGTGATTGCCGCCACCATCGCGCTGTTCGTGTTCTCGCTGCTGATGTTCCGCTTCGTGCCGCAGCAGTTCTTCCCGGACTCGACCCGGCCGGAGCTGATGGTGGACATCGAACTGGCCGAAGGTGCGTCGCTGCAGGCGACCCAGGCGCAGGCGACCAAGCTGGAAAAGCTGCTGAAGGGACGCGAGGGCATCCAGAACTACGTGGCCTACGTGGGCACCGGTTCGCCGCGTTTCTATCTGCCGCTGGACCAGCAGCTGCCGGCGACCAACTTCTCCCAGTTCGTGGTGCTGACGGAAAATGCGGAAGCACGTGAAGCGACCCGCGACTGGTTGCTGAAGGACGTCATCCCGCAGTTCCCGGACGTGCAGATGCGCGTGACCCGGTTGGAGAACGGTCCGCCGGTGGGCTACCCGGTGCAGTTGCGCGTTTCCGGCGAGCACATCGCGCAGGTGCAGGCGATCGCGCGCCAGGTGGAAGCCAAGGTGCGCGAGAACCCGCACGTCATCAACGTCAACCTGGACTGGAGCGAGCCGAGCAAGGTGGTGCGGCTGGTGATCGACCAGGACCGTGCACGCGCGCTGGGGATCACCAGTGCACAGGTGAGTCAGCTGCTGGGCACGTCATTGTCGGGCACCAGCGTGAGCACCTACCGCGAGGGCAATCGGCTGATCGAAATGCTGCTGCGCGGGCCGGAGAACGAGCGGATCCGGCTGGACATGCTGGGCAGTCTGGCGATTCCCACGGCGAGCGGCACCTCGGTCACGCTCTCGCAGGTGGCACGCCTGGAGTACGTGTTCGAAGACGGCATCATCTGGCACCGCAACCGTCTGCCGACGGTGACCGTGCGTGCGGACATCGGAGATGGCAGCCAGGCACTGGACGTGGTGCAGCAGATCGTGCCGACGCTGGATGGCATCCGCGCCGAGCTGCCGCACGGCTATCTGCTGGAGACCGGCGGTACGGTGGAAGATTCGGCGCGTGGCCAGGACTCGATCAAGGCCGGCATGCCGCTGTTCCTGATCGTGGTGGCGACGCTGCTGATGCTGCAGTTGCGCAGCTTCTCGCGTGCCGCAATGGTGCTGGTGACCGCACCGCTGGGCATCATCGGCGCGACGCTGTTCCTGCTGCTGTTCCGTGCACCGTTCGGCTTCGTGGCCTTGCTGGGCACGATCGCGCTGGCGGGCATGATCATGCGCAACTCGGTGATCCTGATCGACCAGATCCAACAGGACATCGATGCCGGGCATGACCGCTGGCACGCGATCATCGATGCGACGGTGCGACGTTTCCGCCCCATTGTGCTGACCGCGCTGGCGGCGGTGTTGGCGATGATCCCGCTGTCACGCAGTGCGTTCTACGGCTCGATGGCGATCTCGATCATGGGTGGCTTGATCGTCGGTACCGTGCTGACCCTGGTGTTCCTGCCAGCGCTGTACGCGGCGTGGTTCCGGGTGAAACCTGGCGAGGCCCGATAGGGCGTCGTCAGGTCGGTAGCGCCGGCCGTTGGCCGGCCCAAGGAGTCCGTGGGCCGGCC
>NZ_JASCOZ010000194.1 GCF_029960115.1 Stenotrophomonas sp. PS02289 | reverse complement strand
GCCCTGCGTGGCTTCGCGGTGTTAAACAGGGTCGAAGCCACGCAGGGCGTGGCTCTACGGATCAGCGACTGGCCTCATACGCCTGCAAATGGCTGTAAGCCACCGCCAACAACGGTGCCAACACCTCGGCCTCCCGCGCCCGCAGCCGCATATCCCCCACGATCTGCATCGCCTCCACCTGCTGCCCGGCTTCCAGATCGCGCAGCATCGACGCCTTCAATGCTGACCCGGCCTGCGTCAACGCCCCCAGCGCAATCCCCTGCGCCTTCTCAGGCACCGGCTCATCGGCTGCCTCAGCCACCGCTAGGCACTCCGCATACAAGCCCCGCATGATCGCCTCACCTTCATCGGTGCCCACAATCGTGCCCACGTCCGCACGCATCAAACAGGTGCCCGCCGCCAGCGCGGTCAGGAAGGTGTACTTCACCCACTGCTCCTGGCCAATCGCATCGCTGGCCAGATGATCGACATTCGCCTGCACGCAGGCCGCCGCCAGCGCCAACACCCGCGCGCTCGACCCGGTGTTGTCGCGCTCACCAAAGGTCAGCTTCGCCGCAGGGGCCAGGTGCAGCACCGCGCCATCCGGTGCCTTGGTCGCGCTGATGAAGCACAGACCGCCCAGCACCGCGTTGCGCCCGAAGCGCGCATCCAGCGCAGCGTAGTGCCGCAACCCGTTGAGAATCGGCAGCACCGTCGTACGCGAGGACACCGCCGGCGCGATTGCCTCGATCGAGCTCTCAAGGTCATAGGCCTTGCAGCTCAGGATCACCAGGTCGAACGGCTTCTCAGCCGCCAGCGCCGCCAGCCCATCAGCGGTCACATGCTGCACCGGGAAGGTCGCATCGCCCAGCGGACTGCGGATCACCAGCCCGTCCTGCGCCAACTGCGCCGCGCGGGCGGGCCGCACCAGGAAGGTGACATCCACCCCGGCCTGGGCCAAACGCCCGCCGAAGTAACCGCCGGTGCCGCCGGCACCTAGAACCAGAATGCGCATTGTTGACCTCCAGCAATCCTGAGGGCCGGCCAACGGCCGGCGCTACCGCTACTTGCCGCATGGCAATCTGCCGTGCGCTTGAATCAGCTCCGCATCCCCACACCGCGCTTCAGCAGCCACAGCGCCAGTGCGCTCAGCACCACCACGAAGCCGATCATCAGCGCGTAGGCCACCCACAGCGGCACGTCGCTCGAGCCCAGCAGGCCGTAGCGGAACGCATTCACCATGTAGAAGATCGGGTTGGCATGGGTCGCCGCTTCGGCCCAGGTCGGCAGCAGCTTCACCGAATAGAACACGCCGCCCAGGTAGGTCAGCGGGGTCAGGATGAAGGTTGGCACAATCGCCACGTCGTCGAACTTCTTCGCGTACACCGCGTTGATGAAGCCGGCCAGCGAGAAGATCGTCGCGCCCAGCAGCACTGTGGTCAGCGTCACCAGCGGATGCGGAATGCGCACCGGGGTGAAGAACATCGCGATGATCAGCACGATCACGCCCACCATCAGCCCGCGCAGCACCGCGCCCGCCACGTAACCCCACAGGATCACCCAGTTCGGCATCGGGCTCACCAGCAGCTCTTCCACATGGCGGCCGAACTTCGCGCCGAAGAACGACGAGCTGATGTTGCCGTAGCTGTTCTGGATCACGCTCATCATCACCAGGCCCGGCACGATGAACTGCATGTAGCTGTAGCCGCCCATCTCACCCACGCGCGAGCCGATCAGGCCGCCGAAGATCAGGAAGTACAGCGTCATGGTGATCGCCGGCGGTACCAGGGTCTGGCCCCAGATACGCAGGATGCGCGCCACTTCGCGGCGCACGATGGTCATCAGCGCGATCCGGTTGCGCTGCCCGTCGGTCATCACCGGGCTCGGGGTGGTGCTCATGCCGCGTTCTCCTGGTTGCCGGTAAGCCGCACGAACAGCTCCTCCAGACGGTTGCTCTTGGTGCGCATCGAACGCACCCGGATGCCCGCCGCGTTCAGCGCCTCGAACACCCGGTTCAGATCCATCGCACGCGGCATGTCCACGTCCAGCGTGTGCGCGTCGGTGGCGGTGATGGTGGTGCCCTCGATCACCGGCAGCTGCGCCGGCAGGTCGCCATCGATGTCGAACAGGAAGCCTTCCACGTCCAGCTTGGCCAGCAGCGCCCGCATCGGGCCCTGGGTGACGATCTGGCCATGGTTGATGATGGCCAGGTGCCGGCACAGGTGCTCGGCTTCTTCCAGGTAGTGCGTGGTCAGGATGATGGTGGTGCCGGCCGCGTTGATCTCCTTCAGCACCCGCCACATGTCGCGGCGGATCTCGATATCCACGCCGGCGGTGGGCTCATCGAGAATCAGCAGGCGCGGGCGGGTCATCATCGCGCGGGCGATCATCAGCCTGCGCTTCATGCCGCCGGACAGCGTACGGCTCATCACCTGGGCCTTTTCCCACAGGTGGGCGCGCTTGAGCTCCACCTCGGCCATCTTTTCGGCTTCCTCGCGCGGCATGCCGTAGAAGCCGGCGTAATTCACCAGGATGTCGAACGGCTTTTCGAACAGGTTGAAGTTGATCTCCTGCGGCACCAGCCCGATCAGGCGCATGGTGGCGCTGCGGTCGCGCACCAGGTCGCTGCCGAACACTTCCACCTGGCCTTCGCTCAGGTTCACCAGCGAGCTGATGATGCCGATCAGGGTGGACTTGCCGGCCCCGTTCGGGCCCAGCAGGGCGAAGAAGTCGCCCGGGGCCACGTCCAGCGAGACCCCCTTCAGGGCCTGGGTGCCGTTGTCGTAGGTCTTGCGGAGGTCGCGCACCCGCAGGGCGGGGGCGTTATTTGTCTGGGAAGCCAAGCTCTTGCCTTCGCGCCCAAGGGCGGCGCTGGAGTGGGGCGGGGAGCCGCTATTATAGAAGCCCCCGAGGGCTCGCCCCGGCTACACACTGTTTCCCAAATTCGTGCCTGTTCAATTCCCCCTCAAGCTGATCGGCCGCCACATGCTGGCCCCGACCGTCGGCCACTACCAGTTCCTGCGTGATGACGGCCAGCCGCTGGATTTCCAGCCCGGCCAGTTCATCCAGGTCCATTTTCACTACGCTGACGGCACCGAAACCAAGCGCAGCTACTCGCTGGCCACCATCCACGACCACGCCATCGGGGCGGGGGAAGCGGTGGATATCGCGGTGAGCTTCGTCCCCGGCGGGGCCGCCACGGCCCTATTCGAGGGCCTGGACATCGGCGGCCACGTACAGGCCAGCGGTCCATACGGCCGGTTCTGCCTGATGCCCGGCGACCACAACGCCCGCTACCTGCTGATCGCCACCGGCACCGGGGTCACCCCCTACCGCTCCATGCTGCCGCTGCTGGCCACCGCCATGGCCGAGCGCGGGGTGGAGGTCGTGCTGCTGCAGGGCGCACGCACCCCCGGCGAGCTGCTGTACAGCGAGGATTTCTACAACTTCGCCGAACAGCACGCCAACTTCCGCTATGTGCCGTGCTTATCACGCGAACTACCGGAAAACCCGCACCCAGACGTCCGCCACGGCTACGTGCAGCAGCACCTAGCCGAATTCGCCCCGAACCCGGCCACCGACATCGCCTACCTGTGCGGCAACCCCGACATGGTCGACGCCACCTTCGAGGCCCTGAAGGCCGCCGGCCTGCCCAACCCCCAGGTCCGCCGCGAGAAGTACGTCAGCAGCAAATGACGCCCGGGGCGTCCCCGTAGAGCCACGCCCTGCGTGGCTGCGCGGCCCCACACCGCCCGAACACGGTGAACAACACAGATCTCGGTAGCGCCGGCCGTTGGCCGGCCCCCTCAGCGCCCGATCAACGCGCCAGCCCGGCCTCACCCATCAAACCCGGCCAGATCCCAAGGCCCATACTCAAAATCCCCCTCACGCGCCGCAGCCGCCGCCAGCGCTTCCGCGTCCAGCGCCTCAACCCGCTCCCGCACGTCGCCGGCGCGCTCCTCCAGCCACTCTTCAAAGCTCCCGACCAGCTCCACCACGGAGCCACCCTCAACCAGCCACACCAGCGGCTCGGAGCCCTCGTCTTCCTCGGGATCAAACCCAAACGCCCACCCGTCACCGTCGGCGAAGTTCCAGCCGGCAAACATCACGTGCTGCCAGGCGTATTCGCCGGCCACACGCGCCTCCCGCGCCGCATCGAACGCCATCTCCTCGTCGGCCAACATCGCACTTACCTGGCGCATCGCCAGCGGCGGCAGAAACGCGAACGCGTAGTTGAGACGGGAAGGAGCAGCAATCAGCGGATAGCCATGCTGGGCCACAAACGCACGGTATGAGGACGGTAGCAACGCCTCAACATCCGCAGCCGAGGGCGCACCCTCCGCCTCGTTGCCGTCGTGCAGCCAGCTATCTCCGAGTTCAGAGCGCGATAGTTGGTCGGAGAGCCCACTGCGGGTTAGGACGCTGACCAGGGTGGCCCATGGAGCGGTAGCGGCAATGGAGTTCATGACGATTCCTTTCGACGTAAGATGCTGAGCAGTGGTTGAAGGATACAGGAGGTCCAGGAATGACCCTCGAGGCGAATCGCCCCGCCAGCTCAATTGCAGTTACCGCGTTCCACGGCATCGTGGTGCGAAAAGACGCGCTCCGCGCCAAGTGCATTCCGGTTGCGGACGTACTACACGCCCTTGAAGCCACGGCACCGTTGGACGAGGACGGAGAGCTCCTCTCCTTCGGACCATCCTTCGGCGAGGAAGCGCTGCATGAGTTCATCCGGCGACTCGAAGCGCTAGGCCTGGACTACTTCACAGACTACTGCACCATCAGCGCAGACATCCCCGAGTGGTGCGCGCTGCGTGCTTCAAGCAACAGCGAGCTGGACGCGTGACTGGAAGCGATAGATCTGACCGCACCCATGAAGACGAGCAGCGTCAGCTGCTTCGATCTGCACTGGACGAGTTCGTAGCAAATCCTGGCGCTTCGCTGGACATCGCTGGAAGAATCGAAGTCCTGCTTGATGATCTGTATCCCAGTGACGACTACCTCCAGGAGACCGTTGAGATGCTGGCGTGCTATCGTCCGGAGGAAGCGGAACGGACAATTGGTTGGGCCGTGATGCGCTCGCGCCTCATCGGTGTAAAGCGGCATCTGGACACTCAAGACGAAAAGTCCAAAGTTCAGCTGCATGACCGAGAGAACAACCCTCACGGCGGAGCGGTGAAATGAGGATGACCGATAAACCAAAGCCAACGGCCCAGGACCTCCAGCTGTTCATGCGGGCATGGAATCAATTCGGCAGCACAGGAGTGAATGACGTTGCCTGCGACGAGTGTGGATATCTCATTCGGTTTGAAGTGATCGGATCAGCGACGCGCCATGAGTGTGACTGTGGGAAGTTCACCGGTACGCTTCGGGGGCTATAGGCGCTGCGATGACTGATGAGAAACAGATGAGTGCCGACAATTCTTTCCCTCCACTGCTTCGTTTGATCCTGCGTACCTTCTGTCACGTTGAGTGGTACGAAGTGCATGAGCTGGCTGCTATCGCAAAATCCCCTGACGTGGATTTTGATGTTGCCCAGTTCAAACGCGAGCTCATGCAGGCCATGGAGTCACCCCGCATTTCTGTCGAAGAGATCCACAAGCTCACTTCGGAGGAGTTCGAAACCGAGGACGAAGCGAGGCAGTGGCTCAAGAGCGTCTACGACAAGGTCTTCGGCACACCGCGGCGGACAAAATGACCGGTCGTCCCGTAGCGCACCCCCTGTCAAGCCTGCTTCCAAACTTCAGCAAGGACGACGGATCTCTTCCTGAGGTCGAGATTGACTTCTGCGATCCCGCACTCATCCCGAAGGCATTCGCGTTGCTGTTCGCCCGCGGTGGGGTTGTGGCTTCCGCAGGGGGTGCAACACTCTGGAGGCGAGACACGGAAGAAGACATCGCCTTTACCGGCCCGGAGTGCGCTGACCTTGTCATTGGCGAGACTGCTGATCCATTCCATCTGCTCCTGGGAGGGATCTGCGTAGAAGGCGCACACATTCCGGACTTGGGCGTATTCGTGCACCAAGGCGGGCTCATTCTGGACTACCGCATGGGGCCGGAATGGGGATTCGATCAGATCTCAGCGCTGATGGCGCTGCTCAATCACTTCCGGGACATGGGCGGAACCGTGAGAGTGCCTTGGTGGGGAGTCCAAGGTGAAGCGGCATTCCTCGCTGCGCTTGCGCTTGATAGAGAAGCCGGTAACGACGAGCCGGCCATCCCTCATTCTTCTGAAAGGTACACATGATGTCGAGCAATGATTTCTCCGCAGATGAAATCGCCGAGCTGCGGGCCCAGCGCATAGAAATATTCGCCGACCGCGTCATCTACGATGCACAGCCGCCGCTGAGCGACGAGAAACTGGCCTTCCTTCAAGGGCTGTGTGGTGGGGAAATCCATCATGACCTGTTGGCGCTCTGGAAGCTCACCGCCGGCGGACGTCTGGCATATGACCTGACGATGCCCATGGATGGAAATGAAGAGGCGATCTCCTGGAATGAACTCTTCTATGAAGGCAGTGACGGCTATCGCGATCTGATCGAATGGATCGAGCATGAGCGGGCGCTGGCGCAGGAAGCGCATGAGCATCGCGGCGAAGAGTGGAACGGGAAGCTCGGCGTGGTCCCGATCGGAGGATTCGAGTACTGCGATCGAATCTACGTGGTGACCGACCCGGATGCGGCTGACTTCGGTCGGGTGTTGGCCTGGAAGCAGGGGTTGCCGCCGGCTTGGCGCGGTAATCTGCACCAAGATGCTGTGGCCACTATCGCAGATGATCTGGTCAGCGCCTTTAAAGAACTTCATCTCGAGACCGACCCGCTGGCGTCGCCTGGAGACTATTCCGTCAGTGATGAGTTCCTGGAGTATCTCAGTGAGCGGCAAGAAGAACATGGAATGCAGAAGGCGCTGGCCGACAAGCTCACGGCGTTCTATCGCCGTGCCATGGTTGACTGGAAAACGCCACTCGCCAATGGAACTTTGTCCGCGCATCCGGCCTTGGTGCGCCTCTCGATTCGCGATGCGGTCGGATCTGACGATGCGGAGCTCGTGGGTCGCTTGGCCGCAGCACGCGTAGTGTTCGATGGCGTGGTGAGCGGCAGTCACGGCCCGACCTCCTTCGCATTGGCGCGCGGTGCCTACGCAGCGGCGATGGCGCTGATCCAGGCAGGTGCGCCGGTTGTGGAAGACGCGCTGGACGAGGTTCACGGCAATCTTCCGCCAGAGCTCGCACACACGCTGCTACGCGCAGGGGCGAAGCCCAGCGCGAATGCCATGGCCAACTGCGTTGCCTATGGCGCAACCGAAAGTGCGCGAATCATCGGAGTCGGTGTGCCCGGTCAGAGCGTATCCGCTGCGGACTACGATCGGGCAGCGGCCACAATGCTGGAAGAGCTTGAGCGGGACACCGCCAAGGTGCGCGCGGGTAAGCTCCACCACTACCTTCGTCTTGAAGGCCTTGAGCTGCACGCCCAACGCCTGCGTGAGTTCAGGTACTCGTTGCCGCATTAGCGCGTATCCCCGCTAGCGCCGGCCGTTGGCCGGCCCTCGTTACCGCCTGGGCCGGCCAACGGC
>NZ_JASCOZ010000193.1 GCF_029960115.1 Stenotrophomonas sp. PS02289 | reverse complement strand
CCCCGCCCAAGCAGGCCGCGGGGTAACCCACCCGGGCTGCCGGGGGTTTTGCCCCGCCGGCGGGCCCACAGTCTCCCGTGGCGTTGCCCTTGTGTTCAGCCTGGGGCGACGCAACCCATGAAGGTATGAACGCCAACCTGCCCCAGCCGTCCGGCGAGACGCCGGTTTCCCCCCGCACCGACCGCGGTCGCGTGATGCGGGCGTTCAACCTGAGCCTGGCCTTCGTGCTGGTGCTGGTCGCGGTGTTCACCGCCCAGGACTACTTCGACTGGCGGCCCTGGGCCGTGGCGCCGCTGGAGAAGGCTGGCCTGCTCGGCATTCTCGGCGCGCCGCTGCTGCACGGCTCGCTGCAGCATCTGGCGGCGAATTCCTTCGCGCTGTTGATTCTGGGCACCCTGGCCGGCAGCGTGTATCCCAAGGCCACATTGCGGGCGTTTCCGCTGTTGTGGATCGGCTCCGGCCTGGGAGCCTGGCTGCTCGGCGACATCGGCAGCCGCCACCTGGGCGCGAGCGGCATCACCCATGGGCTGATGTTCCTGGTGTTCGTGCTGGGCCTGCTGCGGCGCGACCGCCCGGCGATCGCCACCGGCCTGATCGCCTTCCTGTTCTACGGCAGCATGCTGATCACCATCCTGCCGCACGAGCCGGGCGTGTCCTGGCAGTCGCACATGGGCGGTGCCTTTGCCGGCATCATCAGTGCCCTGCTGTTCCGTCTCTCTGACCCGATGGCCCCGCGCAAGCGTTACAGCTGGGAGGATGAGGAAGACGATGCGGACGCGTTTGAAGCGCGTCGCGACGACGACCTCGAGCCGCCCTCACCGACCCGCGTACCGGTGCTGTGGCAACCGCGCGAGGGGCAGGATTATGTGGTGTTGCCGTTCCGGCGTCCCGACGAGCGCTGACGGGGTCCCGGTAGCGACGGCCGTTGGCCGGCCCACGCATCAATTCGCGGCGGATGCCGCCCCGTCACCATCAACGGCGCGACGCCCCAGCGCCGGGTCATCGGTGAAGAACGCATCGATCCCGGTCGCCAGATACGCACGCATTTCAGCCACCGACCCTTCCGGATTGCGCGCGTTCGGTGCGCCCTGGCGGAATTCCGCCGCCATGAAAGAATTCTCCGGCCGGAACGTATACGGCACCACCATCAATCCCGCCGCCTGCGCATCGCGCACCAGCGTGGTCGGCGCACCGAGGCGCCCGGCGGCATCCAGCGGAATCACCATGCGCAGGCTCGGCCCGATGCCGTCGGCGTACGTGGCGACCTGTTCCAAGCCGGCCGGCGTGATCATGTCGGCGTAGCGCTGCGTGCCTTTGGCCGCGAGCACATCACCTGGCTGCTCATTCGCGGCCCCAATCAACTGCAGCAGACGGATGTTGCTGGTGCGGCCCAGCTTCGCGCGAAGCTGGCGCAGGTTGCCCACTTCGAAGGACTGGATCGTGATCGGCGCGACGTTGGTGTACGCATTGGCCTGCAGCGTGGCCACCAGTTTGTCTTCCATCGGCAGACCGATGCTGCGGAAGTAGGTGCCGTGCTTGATCTCCGGCACCAGACCGATGCCCTTGCCGGCGCGACCGGCCTGCTGGACCAGGAACTCGATGATCTCGTCCAGGGTGGCAATCCGGAACTGGCCGTCGAATGCGGTACTGCGCACCTGCGGCAGTCGCTCGCGCACGTACAGCGTCTTCAGCTCTTCGAGGGTGAAGTCTTCGGTGAACCAGCCCTCCACCCGCTCGCCATCGATGGTCTTCACGGTCTTGCGGCTGGCGAACTCCGGGCGGCTGCCCACATCGGTGGTGCCACTGATCTCGTTCTCGTGTCGGGACACCAGCACGCCGTCCTTGCTCATCACCAGGTCGGGTTCGATGTAGTCGGCCCCATCCGCAATGGCCTGCGCATAGGCGGCCAGAGTGTGCTCGGGCAGCAGCGCGCTGGCACCGCGGTGACCATAGACCGCCGCCTTGGCGCGCGGCACGGGGGTGGAGGATTCGGCGCTCATGGCCACAGATGGTGCCACGGCCAGCGACAACAGCAACGCACAACCCCACAACGACTTCGACACAGCTAACCCCTGTTGGTACAGCCCCGCCAATGCGGCAAGGGCCGGAAAAGACGTGCGGCAGTGTGCCGATGGTGTGTTACAGCGGGAAGAAACGTGATGAATTCCACGTTTATTTGGGTTGTTTCGCCCGCGTCACATCGCCCGATTCGACGCGCTTCAGTTCCTTGTCGAAGTCACTTTCAAACAGTCGATCCTGGACGATCCGATACCTTTCGAACTCACTTTCAGCGTGTGCCTGTGCCACCTTGGCCGAGATCTTTCCCTGGTCCTTGAGAACGGCCCGGTCATCGAACTCCAGAAATGCATCAAGTCTTTTGGCCCAGTCCTCCATGGTCATTGGAATCTTCCGACGTGCGCGCTCTTCGGCGAGTTCAAGGTATGCGTTGACTACGCGTCCTAGTGAATCGAGTTCGTCCTTGGTCAGGTAATTCTTGGCAACCGCTACGTCAGTCTTAAGGATCTTACCCGCCGGCGCACCGGACCAGGTCGTCAAACCCATGCTCGGCCTGGTGCTGTCCGCACGGCTGCTGATCAGCTCCGCTGCGGTGCTTCCGTGTATGGCGTAGTGGAGCTTGTTCTGGATCTTGGCGAAGAACTGCTTCGTGGTGGGAGCATCCTTGTTGTAGTCCACACTGGTCGCATAGACGTCGGTAATCTTCTGATAGAAGCGCCGTTCGCTGAGGCGAATCTCGCGTACTTCTGCGAGCAACCTTTCGAAGTAATCTTCTCCAATCGCGCTCCCGTTCTCCATCCGCTTTCGATCAAGCACGTAGCCTTTCACTGCGAAGTCATGAAGGACGCGGGTAGCCCATTGTCGAAACTGAGTTGCCCGGATCGAGTTGACCCTGTAACCCACGGAGATGATCGCATCGAGATGGTAGTAATCAACCGAGCGAGTCACCTCTCGCGTGCCTTCCTGCTGAACTATCCGGAATTTCCGGATAGTTCGTTCAGGTTCCAGTTCCTGGGTCGCAAAGATGTTCTTGAGGTGCTCATTGACGGTCCTGACATCAACTGCGAAAAGCTCGGCCATCAACTTCTGTGAGAGCCAGACGGACTCATCCTCGTAGCGGGCTTCAATGCTCGACTCACCCGCCCGATCGGTGAAGATCAGGAACTCAGCGGTACTGTTTCGGATGTGTGTACGCCTTTCCATTCCATGCTCCTCTTGCTTGGGCGAGAGTACCGCCGTACCCCGTCGTTGAACTCATCGCTTTTCAGTGCGGAACTGCTGCGTTCAAAGGTGACGAGGTTTGCGCATGTCCGCGCTACTTCCCAATACAAAAGCTTGAAAAAATCCGCCCCAGCAGATCATCCGCACTCATCCGCCCGGTGATCTCGCCGAGCGCCTCATGCGCCAGCCGCAGCTCTTCCGCCGCCAGCTCCAGATGCTCATGCACCAGCTCCGACTCGGCGCGCTCGGCGTGGCCGATGGCCAGGGTGATCGCTTCCACATGACGGGCGCGGGCGGAGAACTCGCCTTCCACGCTGTCCCCTGCCCCGCCGCTGGCGAGTTCGCGCAGGCGCGTGTGCAGCTGCTCCAGGCCCAGGCCGGTCGCGGCAGAGACATGCACCACGCTGGGATCGGCGGTGGGCGGGATCTCGGCCAGCAGGTCGCTCTTGTTGTGGATCCACAGCTGCTGCGGCACGTCGAGGATGGCGTCGCCAATCGCCTCGCGGCCGGCCTGCGGGTCGCGTGCGTCGACGACCACGATGGCCAGGTCGGTGCGCTGCATCTCAGCGCGGGCGCGGCGCATGCCTTCGCGCTCGATCGCATCGCCGCCTTCGCGCAGGCCCGCGGTGTCGACCAGGGTCAGCTCCAGCCCATCGATGCGGATGGTTTCACGCAGGGTGTCGCGGGTGGTGCCGGCGATGTCGGTGACGATGGCGCGTTCGCTGCCAGCCAGCGCATTGAGCAGCGAGCTCTTGCCGGCGTTCGGCGGTCCGACCAGCACGGCGTGAAGGCCGTCGCGCAGGCGACGACCGCGTTCGGCGTCTGCCTGCAGCTGCACCATCGCGCGCAACGCGTCGGCCAGGCCGGAACGCACCTGCTCGCCACCGAGCGTATCCAACGGTTCGTCGGCGAAGTCGATGGCCGCTTCCACGTGGATGCGCAGCCGCACCAGCTGTTCGGCGGCGTCCTCGACGCGGCGCGAGAACACGCCATCGAGGGAACGGCGCGCGGCGCGTGCGGCGCGGCTGTCGCTGGCAGCGATCAGGTCGGCGATGGCTTCGGCCTGGGCCAGGTCGAGCTTGCCGTTGAGGAACGCGCGTTCGCTGAACTCGCCGGGCCGTGCCTGGCGGGCACCGAGTGCGATGCAACGGGCTACCAGTTGCTGCAGCACCACCGGGCTGCCATGCCCCTGCAGTTCCACCACGTCTTCACCGGTGAAACTGCGCGGACCCGGGAAGTAGAGCGCGATGCCATCGTCGAGCACCTCGCCGGCCGCATCGCGGAAACGTGCGTAGTGCGCGTGGCGCGGTTGCAGCGAAGGGCAGCCCAGTGCCTGCGCGATGGACGCGGCCTTCGGCCCTGAGACGCGCAGCATGCCCACACCGCCGGCACCCGGCGCCGTGGCGATGGCAACGATGGTCTCAGTGACAGTGGTCATGGCTTACAGCTTCTCCAGTTGCGCGCGGGCCTGCGCGGCCCCGCTGCCCTGCGGCTGCAGGGCCAGATAGGTGGTGTAGGCCTGCCTGGCCTTGGCCTTGTCGCCGGCGTGGAAGTACGCATCGCCCAGGTTGAGGTGGGCCACCGCACGCGACGGGTCGATCTTCAGGGTGTTTTCCAGCCAGCGCGCCGCTTCAGCGTAACGCTGCTGACGGTAGTAGACGAAACCGAGGTTGTTGGCGGCCTGGGCGAAGTCCGGGCGCAGCTTGAGCGCCTCGGTGAACTGCGCGACCGCCTCGTCATAGCGCTTCTCGCGATAAAGCTGCAGGCCGCGGTCGTTGGCCTGCTGTGCGCGCTGGCGATCAGACGCAGGGCCGGCGGTGGGCACCACCAGCTTGGCCTGTCCGCCCTGCAGGTCCGCCACCGTCACCGGCGCCTTGTCGGTCTTCGCACCTTGGGCGGCGTCGACCTTGGTGTTCAGCGCGATCGCATCGGCGGTCAGCTGGTCGGTGTCGGCGTTGAGGTATTCCTGGCTGTCCGGCACCTGGAACACGAACTCGCCGCCCTGCGAGCCAGGCAGGCTGCCGAACGCCGGGGTCTGCTGGGACACGGCGGAGACGGCCGGGGCCACGTAAGCGGCCAGCTCGGTACCGGTGATCAGTCCATCGCCATTGAGGTCGCCCTTGCCGGCCAGCGCCTGCAGCAGCACCCAGGTGAACACCGAGTGGCCATTCGGGCCGGCGTCGGCGACTTGCTGATCGGCTCCGCCGGCGGTGAGCATCTGCCGTGCACTGCGGCGCGCATTCTCGCGCAGGAACGCGGACGAGGAGGGGCCGCCGCGGGTCAGGCCGAGGCCGCTGTAACAGGCGTCCATCACGAACATCACGTGCTTGGCCTGCATGCTTTCGGCGATGTTCTGCAGGTCGGTCATCGCGATGGCATCGGTGGCGAACGCATTCGGGTCCGAATCCACCGGGATGATGTAACCGAGGTCACGACCCGAGGCCAGCCGGCGCGTGGCTCCATGCCCGGCGAAGAACACAAACACGCGGTCGTTGCGTGCGGTGCGGTCGTCGGCCAGGCGATCGTGGAAGGCGGCCAGGATGTTGTTGCGGGTGGCCTGCTCGTTCTTCAGTACGATCACCTGCGAAGACGGGAAGCCAAACTGTCCGGTCAGCGTGTCGGCCACCGCCTGTGCGTCGTGACTGGCGTATTCCAGCTTCGGCCATTTCGCGTAGTCGTCGATGCCGATGACGATCGCCCAAGATTTCTCGTAGCCGGTGGTTACCGTGGCGTCGCTGGTCGTGCCTTTGCGTGCCCGTGCCACGGTGAACTCGCGGCCGTTCCAGCCGGCGAACTGATAGCCGTCGGCGATCAGGCGGTCCAGGATCTGCGGCAGCGCCTTCACCGCGCGGTCGTGGATGTCGTGGAACAGGATGATGCCGCGCTGCTCCTTCTGCACCTGCTCCACCACGCGCTGCACGATGGATTCGGGCACCGGGTCGGCCCAGTCCATCGAGTCGATGTTCCACATGATGGATTTCAGGCCGGCCTCGTTGAGGACCTGCATCCCTTCCGCGTTGCGGGCACCGTAGGGGAAGCGGAACAGCGGCGCACGGCGGCTGTCGACATCCTTCAGCAGGGTGTCGGTGGCCAGCACCTGTTCGCGCAGGGCGTCACCCGTCGTGCGCGACAGCTGGGCATGGGTCAGGCTGTGGTTGCCGACGGCGTAGCCCTGTTCCATCAGGTTGCGGCTGATGCCGGCCATCGGGCCCAGCTTGACCTTGCCATCGGCCTGCACCTGGCCCAGGTTGCGGCCCACTTCGAAGAACACGCCCGGCACGTCGTAGCGCTGCAGGATGGCGACCACCTCATCGGTATAGGCCTTGTGCGGACCGTCATCGAAGGTGAGCACCACGGTCTTGGCCGGCAGGTCGCGGCCGAAGATCTCGCGCTCGCTGTCCTTCATCGACATCGGGTACGGCTCGATCACTCCATAGTCGCGCAGGATCGCTTCGCGGGTGATCAGGGTGCGCAGGTGCGCGACGTAGTCGTCCCACTTTTCGCGCTTGAGGGTGATCGCACGGGTGCGCTCGAAGCGGCTGAAGATCCGGGTGAGTTCCTGGTTGTAGTTGCGCTCGATCTCGTCGAGTGCGTCCAGGTCTTCGCCGATGCGCTGGTGCAGCTTCACCGCCGGCAATGAGGAATCGGTGCCAATGCGCGCGTGCAGGTCGCGCAGTACCTCGCGGAAGGCCAGCCTGTCGGCGTCGTACAACTCCGGTGCGGACTCGATGTAGTCCAGCACCGTGCCCAGGGTGGCGAAGCGCTGTGGCGTGGTGCCCTTCAACAGCGTGTCGAACAGGCCGGCGATGGCTTCGCGTTGTTCGAGCCCTTCATGGAAGAGCTGCTGGCCGACGCGGGTGGAGGTGTTGCGATCGGCGGGCGACTGCTCGGCCTCGTCGGCGAGCAGCACGATGATGCGGCGGTGGCGGTCGAGCTGCTTCTGCAGGGCGCTGAGCAGCGGTGCGGTTGCGGGGTCGACGGTGATGGCGGCCTGGGCGCTGGGGTGCTGCGTGGCTTCCGCAGCCGTGCTGTCGGTGTCTGGTTTCTGGCCGCACGCGGCAAGGGTCAGGGTGAGCAGCAGGGGAAAGGCTAGGCGAGGCAGCGACGCGCGGGGCATGGGCAGTCCATTGGGTGATGCGTGGCGCGGTGGGCGCCGGTGGCGGAATTCTACCGCTGGATGTGCAAAAGCCCGCCGGAAGGCGGGCTTTTGTGGGGGTTCCGTAGAGCCGGGCTTGCCCGGCTGGGGGATCCGTAGGGATCCAGAGGAGCCGGGCCAGCCCGGCTCGACGGGTCCCGGGTTCTTCGTCTTCGCGGCCGGGGCGGCGGGG
>NZ_JASCOZ010000192.1 GCF_029960115.1 Stenotrophomonas sp. PS02289 | reverse complement strand
GCCGTTGGCCGGCCCTCATGAACGTTGGAAAGACACGGAAGGCCGGCCAACGGCCGGCGCTACCGTCTACTGGCGGATCTCGCGCACGGTACGCGCCGGCTGCTCGATGCCCGGACTCGCCCGCCACGGGTTGATGTCCAACCCACCGCGCCGGGTATACCGCGCCTCCACCTCCAGCCACTGCGGCCGGCAGCGCTGCGACACCTCGCTGAAAATGCGTTCCACGCATTGTTCGTGGAACTCGGCATGCTCGCGGTAGCTCACCAGATACCGCAGCAGGCCTTCGCGGTCGATGCGCGGGCCGTGGTAACGCACGCTCACATGCGCCCAGTCCGGCTGGCCGGTGACCGGGCAGTTGGACTTGAGCAGGGCCGAGCTCAACGTCTCGGTGACCACCTGGCCATCGTTGGCCGACAGCAGTTCCGGCGCGGGCGGGCCATAGCGGTCAATGGTCACTTCCAGGTCGTCCAGTGACTCGCCCTCGGCGGCCTCCACCAGCGGCGGCACCCCGAACACCACGTTGACCACCGCCCCGGCGCAGGCCGACAGATCGCCCGCGATGCGCTGGCGGGCGGCCTCGTCGTCGTCGAAGCGGGTGCTGTTGAGCGAGTTGAGGTACAGCTTGAACGACTTGGACTCGATCAGGTTGGGCGAGGTGCAGGGCACGCTGATCGTGGCCACCGCGACCCGGGGCTTGCCGCGCCGGTCCAGCCAGCTCAGCTCATAGGCCTGCCAGCGGTCATGGCCGACGAAGGGCAGGTGGGCGTCATCCACCCCGATCTCGTCACGCGCGGCACGGCGGGGGATGGGGAAGAGCAGGCTGGGGTCGTACTGCGAAGGGTAAGCGACCTCGCGACCGAGGCTGGAGTCCTGGGGGGTATTCATGCGCCCATTTTACAGCGCGGCCCGGTGGGCCGGGCCCCTGTTCAGAAACTCGCCCGAACCCTTCACACCCACGCCATCCCCCATTAACAACCCCTGTGACACCGTGCGTTCCATGTCCCCACTTGTGGAAGGGAGCGTTCGGATGAGTACCGACAAAAAGGCCGATTTCTCCGGCGTGTCCGCCAAGGTGGATACCACCGCAGAGAAGGTGGAGAAGGCGGATTTTTCCGGCGTGTCCGCTTCGGTGGATACCACGGCCGAAAAGGTAGGTGGTGGCACCTACACCGTGCAGAAGGGCGATTCGCTGTCGAAGATCGCCAAGCAGGAACTGGGCGATGCCAACGCCTGGAAGAAGATTTTCGACGCCAACAAAGATGTGTTGGACGACCCGGACAAGATCTTCCCGGGACAGGTCCTGAAACTGCCGCCGAAGACCTGAACCGACGGTCTGGCCCAACCATTCCCTGGGAGGAATTCCATGAAGAAGACATCGATCAGTACCGCCGTACTTGCAGCTCTTCTGGCCACCGTGGCCGTGACCGGCTGCAAGAAGAAAGAAGAGTCGGTGGATACCACCGCGCAACCGGCGGCCACGGCTCCGGCTCCGGTGACCGAACCGGCGGCTCCGCAGCCGATGACCCAGGCGGCTGCAGTGAACGTTTCTGCGGTCACCGTGGGCAAGACCGCGGCGGCAGACAAGTCGGTCGCTCCGGCGGCGCTGTTTGCGCCGAAGGACGTGATCATTGTTTCGATCCGCACTGATGGGACCGCCAACAACACCAACGTGGGCGCAAAGCTGACCTATCAGGACGGCCAGGTGGCCGGTGAGCAGAGCCAGGCACTGAACACCACGGGTGCGGAAACCACCAACATCAGCTTCACGAATGCCAATGGCTGGCCGGCGGGCAAGTACCGCGCGGAGGTCACGGTAGATGGTAGAGCGGCCGGAACGCCGCAGGAGTTCGAGGTCAAGTAAGCCTACACCGACTCTCTCCCGGTACGGGCTCACGATGGACGCAGCCGCGAGGCTGCGTCTTTTTTGTCCGGTGTCGCACTCGGCCTGTTTTGTACGTAGCGCACCGCTGAAAAACCACACGAACGTCACACTTCCTGCCAATCCTCAAACCGTGCCATTCGCGCCACCAAGCGACGCATCCTGCACATGCTTGCGGTGTCGCGCGCCAATTACGTCGCACAATCTGCGCAACTGGCACTGCAGCAATGACCCTGCTTGCCCTTCACCACATGGTCATCGCTGCGCGTTTCCTGCAGGGTAGGTCCCCCCTGCCATTCCGGCAGGGGTCGAACTGCTCAAGGAGGTCTGCCATGCAGACGCAATGGCGCGAAAGCGAACCACTGCCCCCGCTTCACCCCGGACAGATTCTGGCCGAGGACTTCATGGCCCCGCATTGCATCAACGGCCGCGTGCTGGCCGGTGCCCTGCAGGTGTCGCACAGCCGCATCTTCAACATCGTTTCGCATCGCAGTGCGATCACCGCCGACACCGCCCTGCGACTGGCGCGCTACTTCAACACCTCGCCGTGGTTCTGGATGAACCTGCAGATCCGCTTCGACCTGGAAGTGGCCGAGCAGCAGGTGCCGCATCCTGCCGCGCGCATCACCCCGCTGGAGGCGGCTGCGGTGGGAGACGACGAACGCTGGGATGACGGGGCGTGGTGATCGACCGGACCTGCGGCGACCAATACCGCCGCGTATGGTCCGGCTTTGCTACCCGCCGCCTAAACCGCGACAATGCGGGGGTTTCCCCGCAGAGTATCCGTTCCCCATGTCGAACACGCCCAAGATTCTCTACACCCTCACCGATGAGGCCCCCTTCCTGGCGACCGCGTCGCTGCTGCCCATCGTCGAGGCCTATACCGCTACCGCCGGCATCGCGGTCGAGACCCGCGATATTTCGCTGTCGGGTCGTATCCTGGCGCTGTTCCCGGATTACCTGAAAGACGAACAGAAGCAGGCCGATGACCTGGCTGAGCTGGGCCAGCTGGCGACCACGCCGGACGCCAACATCATCAAGCTGCCCAACATCAGTGCCTCGGTGCCGCAGCTCAAGGCTGCCATCAAGGAACTGCAGGACCAGGGCTATGCCCTGCCGAACTACCCGGATGCCCCCACCGACGACGTCTCGCGCGACATCAAGTCGCGCTACGACAAGGTCAAGGGCAGCGCCGTGAACCCGGTGCTGCGCGAAGGCAATTCGGACCGTCGCGCCCCGCTGTCGGTGAAGAACTACGCCCGCAAGCACCCGCACCGCATGGGCAAGTGGAGCAAGGAATCGAAGTCGCATGTCTCGCACATGGACGGCGGTGACTTCTACGGCAGCGAAAAGTCCGCCACCCTCGCCAACGCCGGCAACCTCAAGATCGAACTGGTCAAGGCCGACGGCAGCAGCGTCGTGCTGAAGGAAAAGACCGCGGTCAAGGCCGGTGAAATCGTCGACGCCGCGGTGATGAGCCGCAGCGCGCTGGCCGCCTTCGTGCAGGCCCAGATCGCCGACGCCAAGGCCAAGGGCGTGCTGTTCTCGCTGCACCTGAAGGCGACCATGATGAAGGTCTCCGACCCGATCATGTTCGGCGTGGTGGTGGAAGAGTTCTACAAGGACGTGCTGGCCAAGCACGCTGACGTGCTCAAGCAGGCCGGTTTCGACGCCAACAACGGCATCGGTGACCTGTATGCGCGCCTGCCGCAGCTGCCGGAAGCCACCCAGGAAGCGATCAAGGCCGACCTGGCTGCCGAGTACGGCAAGCGCCCGGGCCTGGCCATGGTCAACTCCGACAAGGGCATCACCAACCTGCACGTGCCCAGCGACGTCATCGTCGACGCCTCGATGCCGGCCATGATCCGCGACTCCGGCGGCATGTGGAATGCCGAAGGCAAGCTGCAGGACGCCAAGGCGGTCATTCCCGACCGCTGCTACGCGGGCGTGTACCAGGCGGTCATCGACGACTGCATCGCCCACGGCGCGTTCGACCCGGCCACCATGGGCTCGGTGCCGAACGTCGGCCTGATGGCGCAGAAGGCCGAAGAGTACGGCTCGCACGACAAGACCTTCCAGATTCCGGCCGACGGCACCGTGCGCGTCACCGACGATGCCGGCAGCGTGATCTTCGAACACGCCGTGCAGACCGGTGACATCTGGCGCATGTGCCAGACCAAGGACGCGCCGATCCAGGACTGGGTCAAGCTGGCCGTGAACCGTGCCCGCCTGAGCAGCACCCCGGCTGTGTTCTGGCTGGACGAGAAGCGCGCCCACGACGCCCAGGTGATCGCCAAGGTCAACACCTACCTGAAGGACCACGACACCGCCGGCCTGGACATCCGCATCCTGGCCCCGGTCGAAGCCACCACCTTCTCGCTGGACCGCATCCGCAAGGGTGAGGACACCATCTCGGTGACCGGCAACGTGCTGCGCGACTACCTGACCGACCTGTTCCCGATCATGGAGCTGGGCACCAGCGCCAAGATGCTCTCCATCGTGCCGCTGATGGCCGGTGGTGGCCTGTTTGAGACCGGTGCCGGTGGTTCGGCTCCCAAGCACGTGCAGCAGTTCGTCGAAGAGGACTACCTGCGCTGGGATTCGCTGGGTGAATTCCTGGCCCTGGCCGCCTCGCTGGAACACCTGGGCGAGCGCTACAACAATGCCGATGCCGCCGTGCTGGCCAAGACCCTGGACCAGGCCAACGGCCAGTTCCTGGACAACGACAAGTCGCCGTCGCGCAAGCTGGGCGGCATCGACAACCGTGGCAGCCACTTCTACATCGCGCTGTACTGGGCCCAGGCCCTGGCCGCGCAGGATGAAGATGCCAAGCTGAAGGCGAAGTTCGCCCCGCTGGCCAAGGCGCTCACCGACAACGAACAGGCCATCGTGGCCGAGCTCGCGGCGGTGCAGGGCAAGGCCGTGGACATCGGCGGCTACTACCGTCCGGATCTGGCGAAGGTCTCCAAGGCAATGCGTCCGAGTGCCACCTTCAACGCCGCACTGGATGCACTGAAGGGCTGATCCGGCCTGCCGGCAGGACCCTGACGAACCCGCGCTTCGGCGCGGGTTCTTTTTTGTCGCGGACTCAAAAGTGTGAACTCCGTCGATCTGTGAAGTGAGCGGACACGGGCGTCGAATTCGTGAGAACGGCATGAAACTTGCCTGCCTGCGGCCTATCCGCAAACCGATTTTTGGCCAGATTTACCTGCGAAAAATGAGAAATCCATCACCTATGGTCATGGAGCCCATGGCATAGGCTAACCACGCTCTATTCCGCACGGGATGTGATTTTTCACAAGGCAGGGGAAGGCGGATGGCCAGGGTGCTGGTGGTGGGATCGGACATGCAGGGAGAGCGTGCGCTGCTGCAGCGGCTGCGTTCGGCTGCGGCGTTGACGGCTGACGCGGTCAGTACCTGCCGTGATCTGGACGAGTGCGACCTGCTGGTGATCAGGGATACCCCTGCGTTGCGCAACGCGGCGCTGCGCATGGTGCGCGAGCGACCTCGCATCCAGTTCTGGATCGAAGACCAGCTGGGCCAGTTGCGTGAGGGCGAGCATGACAACGGGCGGGTGCTGGATGATGCGGCCATCGAGCATGCGCTGCGGCACATGGTGGACAGCGCGCCGGTGGCGAGCATCGATGAACCCTGTACTGCACGGGGGGCCAAGGCCATTACCCGCGCGCTGCGGGAAAGCCTCAATACCCGCCAGGGGCACGCCGTGCTGGCCCTGGACGGCACCGCGCAGGTGATGATCGACTTCGTGCAGGACCAGATGGTGGTGGCCGCCGGCGTACCGGCCGAGCACCTCGCGCAGGATCTCTCCGACGCGTTCGAGTCGCTGTCGCTGCATGGCATTTCTGCACGGCGCTACCAGGAACTGGCCGGCGAGCGCACTCGCCAGCCGCTGCGTCCGCTGTTATGGCAATGGGGCCAGCGCCCCAACCACTGGCAGGACCTGGACGCGCGTCTGCTGCGCCACGCGCGGGTAAAACTGCTGCGCTGGCCGGATTTCCGCGTGCTGGGCCGCCAGCACGACAGCTTCCGGCTGTGTTCGCTGCTGCTCAAGCGCGCCTGCAGCGTGGACGAATGTGCGGCGCTGCTGGACGTCTCCGGCGATGCCGTGCGCAGCTTCGTGCACCCGGCCTACCTGTGTGGTTATGCCGCATTGGAGGCGGTCCCACAGGACGCCGCGCCCCTTCGCGGTACCCCGGCAGCGGGTGGCGGCACCCTGCTGGCGCGCATGTGGCGCAGCGTGCGTCAGCGCAGCGGGGCGTGAGCATGCGTGAACACAAGATCGTGGTGCTGGGCACCATGGGCTGCGGCAAATCCACCCTGGTGCGGGCCATCGCCGCCGGTGCGGTGGTGGACACCGACGTCCCCAACAGCGACCGTCAGGGCGCGGACAAAGCCTCCACCACGGTGGCGATGGACTACGCGGACATCGACCTGCCCAATGGCGACCGCCTGCGCCTGTACGGCACCCCCGGGCAGCAGCGCTTTGATTTCCTCTGGCCGATCCTGCTGCAGGGAGCCAGTGGTGTGGTGCTGCTGCTGGATGCCACCCGCAGCGCGGCAGTGACCGAACTGGACGCCTATCTGGCGGTGCTGAAGCAGCACGCCAGCCAGGTGCCGGCCGTGGTGGGCATCACCCGTCTGGACCTGGCACCGCAGTTCGACCTCGACGCGTGCAGCGCGCTGGCCGGTTGGGACGCGCGGGTGCTGCCGGTGATGCCCGTGGATGCGCGCGACCGGGACCAGGGTTTGTGGCTGATGGATGTACTGATGAGCGAGATGGAAACCGGCGAACTGGTGCTGGCGCATGGCTGACGGACACGACGCCCGCCGCATGGACCCGGTGCTGCGTGCGCGGCTGGCGGCGCACCTGGATCGCTTCGTGGACGAGATCGACGGCGTGCGCAGCGTGGTGCTGGCAACGGTGGACGGCTTTGCGCTGCTGCCTGCGGCCGGCACGCATGGCAACGGAGAGCGCCTCGCCGCGATGACCAGCGCCATGCTGGCACTGGCCGCCGCGGTCGGACGCGAACTGGCGCTGGGTGAGCTGGAGACGCTGATGCTCGAGGCCGGTGAGGGCAAGGTGCTGATGCTGGCACTGCCGTGCACGCCGGCCCCGCTGCTGCTGATGACCGCCTGCGACACGCGCTGTGTCGTCGGCAAGGTGCTGTGGAGCGCCAAATACTGTGGCCGCAACATCATGGCCGAACTCAGCGGATCACGAGCCGATCCGCAGGAGTAATCGGGGCTCGATCAAAACAGGGGGTGCAACATGGCGGGACTGAACGAAACCTTGAGCGCGTTGATGACCATCGATGGCGCGCAAGCTGTGGCGCTGGTCGACTATGAGAGCGGCATGCTGCTGGGAGAAGCCGGCTCGGGCATGGACATGGAAGTGGCTGCGGCAGGCAATACCGAAGTGATCCGCGCCAAGATGAAGACCGCTGCCTCGCTCAACCTCAACGACACCATCGAAGACATGCTGATCACGCTGGGCCGGGCGTACCACATCATGCGCCCCGTCGCGAACAAGCAGGGGCTGTTCCTCTACCTGGTACTGAACCGTGACAAGGCCAATCTGGCCCTGGCCCGGCGCAAGGTGCAGGACGTGGAAGGCTCGCTGGTGCTCTGACGCATCCGGGGGGATGAAAGGGGAACCGGTAGCGCCGGCCGTTGGCCGGCCCACGGATCGCCAGGGCC
>NZ_JASCOZ010000191.1 GCF_029960115.1 Stenotrophomonas sp. PS02289 | reverse complement strand
CCGTAGAGCCACGCCCTGCGTGGCTTTGCGGTTTTCAGCCACGCAGGGCGTGGCGCTACGGCAGGGCCCGCTGCAGGATCGCGGTGTAGTCGATGTCCTCCGGCAGCGTGCCAAATGCCATGCCGTGCTCACCGCCCAGGCGCGAGCGCACAAAGGCGGCAGCGATCGGGCTTTGCGCACGCAACAACACCGCCGCCTGCAACTGCAACGCCAGACGTTCGGTAATCACCCGCGCCTGCGCCTCCGCCGGCACCTGTGCCAACTGCGTGCGCAACCACTGCAGGGAGGTGTCGTAGCGGGCATCGCGTCCGTGCGCGCTGTCCAGCTCTGCCTCCACCGCGGCGAGCACCGCCGGCTCGCGTGCCAGAGCACGCAGGACATCCAGGCACTGGATGTTGCCGCTACCTTCCCAGATTGAATTGAGCGGTGCCTGCCGATACAGACGTGGCAGCATCGACTCCTCCACGTACCCCGCACCGCCCAGGCACTCCTGTGCCTCATTGACGAATACCGCCGCACGCTTGCACACCCAGTACTTGCCCACCGCAGTGGCAATGCGCGCGAACGCGGCCTGCTGCGGATCGTGCGCGGCCTGGTCGACCGCGCGTGCCACGCGCATGGCAAAGCTGGTGGCCGCTTCGGACTCGATCGCCAGATCGGCCAGCACGTTGGCCATCAGCGGGTGCTCACACAAGCGCTGGCCGAACGTGCGCCGATGACGGGTGTGATGCAGCGCCTGCGCCAGCGCCATGCGCATCTCGGCAGCAGCACAGAGCATGCAGTCCAGCCGCGTCATCATCACCATGCCGATGATGGTCGCCACGCCGCGCCCTTCTTCACCCACCCGCTGCGCCCGGGCATGACAGAACTCCACCTCGCTGGACGCGTTTGACCAGTCGCCGAGCTTGTCCTTCAAGCGCATCAGCCGGAACGCGTTGCGGTTGCCATCGGGCAGCCGGCGCGGCATCAGGAAGCAGGTCAACCCACCGGTGGCCTGCGCCAGCACCAGGAAGCCGTCGGACATAGGCGCGGAGAAGAACCACTTGTGCCCGACCAGCGTGTAGCTGCCATCGGCCTGCAGTTCGGCGCGGGTGGCATTGCTGCGCACATCCGAGCCGCCCTGTTTTTCGGTCATGCCCATGCCCAGGGTGATACCGCTCTTGTCGCCGATGGGCACATCGCGCGGGTCGTAGGTGGGGGCGGCCGCCTTGCCTGCCCATTCGGAAAACGCCGGATACTGGCGCAACACCGCCACCGCCGCGTGGGTCATGGTCAACGGACAGCTGGTACCGGCCTCGGCCTGGTGATGCAGAAAGCTCAGCGCCGCGCGCGCGACATGCGCGCCCGGGCGGCCGTCCTGCCAGGACAGTCCCGCCACCCCGTGCCGCTTGGCCGTCTCCATCAGCTGATGGTAGGCCGGATGAAACTCGACGAGATCGATCCGGTGTCCCTGGGCGTCATGCGTGCGCAGTCGCGGACGGTCGCGGTTGGCGTCAAAGCCCAGACGGTAGAGCACGTCCCCTGCCAACCCGGCGTACTGCTGCAGCGCCTCCACAAACGCACCACCGCCTTCGCGCTGCACGGCGTCGGCCAGCACCACGTCGTCGGCCCACAGATTCCGCGGCGCGAACGGTGGTGGTTGATTGTCGACGTGATGGGTATCGAAAGCGGACGGATCGTTCATCGTCGTGCGGCCTCCTGGCGGTTGCGTCCGATTCTGCCGCATGGCGCGTGCGCAGGCTGTTCAGCCGTGCACGCCCGATGATGTGCACGTCGAGACGGGTTCTCACGTTGTGCACGGCAGCAACGCCAGAGTACCGGCATGAATGCAGTGGGTACCCGCGAAGATCTGGTGGTGCTGCGCCCGGAAGGTCTCTACTGCCCGGCCGGCGACTTCCATATCGACCCGTGGCGGCCCGTGCCGCGCGCGGTGATCACCCATGGCCACGGCGATCACGCACGCAGTGGCATGGGCTTCTATCACTGCAGCGCCGACAGCGTGCCGATTCTGCGCTGGCGGCTGGGCGAGGTCCCTTTGCAGGCGCACGACTACGGCGCGCGCTTCACGCTGGGGCAGGTGCAGGTCTCGCTGCATCCGGCCGGACACGTGCTCGGTTCTGCGCAGGTGCGCATCGACGACGGTCACCAGGTGTGGGTCGCCTCGGGCGACTACAAGCGCCAAGCAGACCCCACCTGTGCACCTTTCGAGGTGGTGCGCTGCGACACCTTCATCACCGAAGCCACCTTCGCGCTGCCGATCTATCGCTGGCAGGACGCCGCCGACGTCGCGGCGCAGATCGTGGACTGGCGCAAGGAGTGCGCGCAGCGTGGCGAAGCGGCCATCCTGCTGTGCTACGCGCTGGGCAAGGCGCAGCGTGTGCTGGCCGAACTGCAGCCGCTGGACGACCAGTCCGCATGGTTGCATGGGGCCATCGCCAACGGTGTGGAGGTGTATCGCCGCGCGGGCATCACGATGCTGGCCACCGACACCGTGGCCGAACAGGGCCGCACACCGGAGGCCGCCGGTCGCCTGATCCTGGCACCACCGTCCGCCGCCGGCACGTCCTGGATGCGCCGCTTCGGCCGGCACCAGCTGGGTTTTGCCTCCGGGTGGATGCAGCTGCGCGGCAATCGTCGCCGCCGCAACGTGGACCGCGGCTTCGTGGTCTCCGACCACGCCGATTGGCCCGCGCTGCTGCAGACCATCGCGCAGACCGGTGCCTCGCGGGTGATCGCCACCCACGGCAACACCGATGCACTGGTGCCGTTTCTGCGCGAGCGCGGGGTGGCCGCGGAAACCTTCCGTACCGATTTCGGGAACGAGGAATGAAGGCCTTCGCCGCGCTCTACCAGCGGCTGGATCGCAGTACCGCCACGCTGGACAAGCGTGCGGCGCTGGTCGACTACTTCGCACACGCGCGCCCGCATGACGCAGCATGGGCGCTGTATCTGCTGAGTGGAGGCAAGGTGGGCGGTGCGCGGCAGAAGATCGCCAGCAGCACCGAGCTGCGCGCCTGGATCGCTGAGGCATCGGGACTGCCGGCGTGGCTGGTCAACGACAGCTACGACCAGGTGGGCGACCTTGCCGAGACACTGACCCTGCTGCTGGATGATCCTGCGCAGCCGGCACCTGCGCGGCCGCTGGCCGAATGGATCGAAACCCATCTTCTGACGGTGGCCAATCAGCCAGAAGAAGTCCGTCGCACGGCGGTGATGGCGGGCTGGCAGCAGCTGCCGGCCAGTGAGCGCTTTGTGTTCAACAAACTGTTGACCGGTGCATTGCGGGTCGGGGTATCGCAGCGACTGGTGCAGCAGGCGCTGGCCGAATTGTCCGGACTGGATATCGCGCGCATTGCCCAGCGCATGCTGGGGGAGTGGGTGCCGTCTCCCGACCTGCTCGCCACACTGCTGTCGACCGAAGAGCTGCCGCAGGACCGCCAGCAGCCCTACCCGTTCTACCTGGCGTCCCCGCTGGAGGCTGCGGCTGACAGTTTAGGTGCCGTGGAAGACTGGGTGCTGGAGTGGAAATGGGATGGCATCCGCCTGCAACTTCTGAAGCGCCAGGGCGAACCTGCCTTGTGGTCGCGCGGCGAAGAGCGGCTGGATGGTCGATTTCCCGAGATCGAGCAGGCCGCACAGGCATTGCCCGACGGCACGGTGATCGACGGCGAACTGCTGGCCTGGCGCGACGCGGACCAGCAGCCGCTGCCCTTCACCGCGTTGCAGACCCGCATCCAGCGTCGCAAGCCGGGTCCAAAGACGTTGCGCGACACCCCGGTGCGGCTGCTGGCCTACGACCTGCTGGAACAGCAGGGCCAGGATCTGCGCGCGCAGCCGCTGGTCTGGCGTCGGCAGCAACTGGCGGCGGTACTGGCCGCGCTGGATGATCCACGCATCCAGCTCTCGCCCGAGGTGGGTGCCGCCGACTGGAACGACGCGGCCGCGCAGCGCGCGCAGGCACGCGCACGGGGGGTGGAAGGGCTGATGCTCAAGCGTGGCAGCTCGACGTACCAGAGCGGTCGTCGGCGCGGCGACTGGTGGAAGTGGAAGATCGAGCCGCTCACCGTGGACGCCGTGCTGATCTATGCCCAGGCCGGTCACGGGCGACGCAGCACGCTGTACACCGACTACACCTTTGCGGTGTGGGACGGCGACCGCCTGGTACCGGTCGCCAAGGCGTACTCCGGGCTGGACGACAAGGAGATTGCCGCACTCGACCGCTGGATCCGCGCGCATACCCTGGAGCGCTTTGGTCCGGTGCGCAGCGTGCCTGGCGAACAGGTGTTCGAACTGGGCTTCGAGGCAGTCAATCGCAGTGCGCGGCACAAGTCGGGCATTGCCGTGCGCTTTCCACGCATTCTGCGTTGGCGTCATGACAAGCCCGCGCGCGAAGCCGATACCCTGGCCCAGCTGCAGGCACTGGCCCGATGACGCGCCGCGAGGCGATGGCGCGGCTGCGCGCATGGTTCACCCAGCGTGGCTGGTCACCGCTGCCGTTCCAGCAAACGATGTGGCGGCATTACCTGGCGGGCCGCTCCGGCCTGCTGCATACGCCTACCGGCAGCGGCAAGACGCTGGCCATGTTTGGCGGACCGTTGTTGCAGGGATTGATGAGCCTCCCGACCGACGGTCGGGAGCTACCGGCAGCACCTACGGCAGGTGCACGTGCCCGCAAGCCCGTGGCGGCGCTGCGGGTGCTGTGGATCACCCCGCTGCGGGCCTTGGCGGCGGATACCGCACGTGCGCTGCGCGAACCCCTGGCCGAACTGGGTCTGGACTGGCAGGTAGGACTGCGTACCGGCGATGCCAGCGCGCGTGACAAACGACTGGCCCGGGAGGGCCGCGTGGATGTACTGGTCACAACGCCGGAGTCGCTGGCACTGCTGCTCAGTTACCCCGATACGATGGCGCGCCTGCGCGACCTGCGTTGTGTGGTGGTGGACGAGTGGCATGAACTGCTGGGCAACAAGCGCGGGGTGTTGCTGCAGTTGAATCTGCAGCGGCTGCGCGACGCGCTCCCCGCGATGCAGGTATGGGGCCTGTCGGCCACGCTGGGCAATCTGCAGCAGGCACGGCAGGTGCTGCTGCCCGACCAACCCGACGCCCCGCTGGTCGGCGGTGCGCGGCCGCGTCCTGTGCAACTGGAAACGCTGCTGCCACCGCAGCACGAACGCTTTCCCTGGGCCGGCCACCTGGGCCTGGGTCAACTGCAGCGCGTGCAGCAGAAGCTGTTCGGCGTGCGCTCCAGCCTGCTGTTCACCAATACCCGCGCGCAGGCCGAGTTGTGGCACCAGGCACTGGCTGCGGTATGGCTGGAGCCGCTAGACACCCTGGCACTGCACCACGGCTCGCTGGATCCTGAGCTGCGACGTGCTGTGGAGCAGGGACTGCGCGAGGGACGGCTGCGCTGCGTGGTGGCCACCTCCAGCCTGGACCTGGGCGTAGACTTTCCCGCCGTGGACCAGGTGCTGCAGCTGGGCAGCCCGAAGGGCATCGCGCGCCTGGTGCAGCGTGCCGGTCGTGCCCGCCATCGGCCGGGTGAATCCGGCCACATCGTGTGCGTGCCCACCCACGCGCTGGAAGTTGCAGAGTACGCCGCCGCGCGGCGCGCGCTCGCCCACGGTGTGATCGAAGCGCGCCGTCCGCTGCAGCTGTCCCTGGACGTCCTGGCGCAGCATTGCGTGAGCTGCGCGCTCGGCGGCGGCTTCCGCGCCGACGCGTTGCTGGCGCAGGTGCGCCGCACCCACGCATTCGCCGCACTGGACGAGGCGCACTGGCGGGGCGTGCTCGACTTCATCGTGCAGGGCGGGCAGGCGCTGGCCCAGTATCCGGACTTCCACAAAGTGGTCCTCGACGAGGATGGCGTCTATCGGGTGCATGATCGACGCGTGGCACTACGCCACCGGCTGTCCATCGGCACCATCAGCAGCGACAGCAGCGTGCAGGTGCAGTTTCTTCGCGGCGGTCGACTGGGTGCCGTGGAAGAACAGTTCGTCAGCCGGCTGCGCCCGGGCGACCGGTTCCAGTTTGCCGGCCGCCTGCTCGAGCTGGTGCGCCTGGAACAGCTCACCGCCTATGTGCGCGTGGCACGTGCTGGCGAGGGCGTGGTACCGCGCTGGCAGGGCGGCCGCCTGCCCCTGTCGGAGGCCTTGGGCGAAGCCACCGAAGCGGTGATCGCCGCCGCTCCGCAGAGCCCGGAGATGCGCTGGCTGTCGCCCCTGCTGCAGCTGCAGGCACGACTGTCGGCGCTGCCCTCGCCGCAGCGGCTGCTGGTGGAAGTGGTGCGTCGGCGCGAAGGTCAGTTCGTGTTCGTCTACCCGTTTGCGGGCCGACAGGTGCACGAGGGCATGGCCGCGCTGATGGCGCTGCGCTGGACCCGACAGCAGGCCAATACCGTGGGTTACGCCGCCACCGACCATGGCTTCGTACTTGCGCCAGCCGTGTCAGTCGCCGTGGACGAAAACATGCTGCGCACCGCGCTGCAACCGGACGGATTGCTGGAAGACCTGCATACCAGTGTCAATCTGGGCGAACTGGCCCGCCGCCAGTTCCGCGATATCGCCCGGGTCTCCGGACTGCTCATTCCCGCCCTGCCCGGCCGTACCCCGCGCAGCCTGCGCCAGCTGCAGGCCTCGGCGGGACTGCTGTACGACGTCCTGCGCGAACATGACCCCGGGCACATTCTGCTGGGTCTTGCAGAGCGCGAGGTACTGACCGCGCAGCTGGATGTGACCAGTCTGGCACACGCACTGCAGCGCTGCCAGGCGCGCAGCCTCGACCTGCACCATCCGACAACACTGGGACCGCTATCGTTCCCGTTATGGGCTGAGCGCCTGCGCGGACAGGTCAGCAACGAAGACTGGAAAACCCGCGTACGGCGCGCCGCAGAGCAACTGGAGAAACGTCATGTGCGCTGAGCTGACCGTGACAATGGCCGGTCATCCCATGCAGCTGCTGGGCATGCGGGCGCTGTATTGGCCGGCACGGAAGACGTTGATGATCGCGGATCTGCACCTGGGCAAAGCCGACGTCTTCCGGCGCGCCGGCATTGGCTTGCCGGCGGGCGGCACCGGCGAAGACATCGGACGGCTCACCCGGCTGATCGCGGCGCGCCCCGTGGACACCCTCTACATCCTGGGCGACGTGCTGCATGGACCGGCGCATCGCGCGGCCTGGTACCGGCAATGGCAGGCATGGCGGGAACAGCATGCGTCACTGCGGATCGGCGCGTTGTCCGGCAATCACGACCGGGTATTGCCGAAAGCCGATCTGGGCGTGGCGCTGCTGGGCGCTCAACTGAGCGACGGGCCGTTCCTGCTGCGGCATGATCCGCAGGCCCATCCGTCACTACATGTGCTGTGTGGCCACCTGCACCCGCTCGCACGGCTGCCCGGCATGCAGCGGCGCTGGCCGGCGTTCTGGCTGCGCGAGCGGTTGACCGTGCTGCCGGCGTTCTCGCAGTTCACTGCCGGCATTGCGCCGGTCATCCAGCCGGGAGAGCAACTGGTGGCGTGCGTCGAAGAAGACGCCATCGCGCTGCCGGTCGGACGGTAGAGCCACGCCCTGCGTGGCTGCAGTCCTCCCAACTCCGCGCAGCCACGCAGGGCG
>NZ_JASCOZ010000190.1 GCF_029960115.1 Stenotrophomonas sp. PS02289 | reverse complement strand
GCTCTGCCCGGCTGCTCTTCGCTTGTGCGCCAACCGCAGCCGGGCAGAGCCCGGCTCTACCAGAGCGGGCAACGGCATGATAGAAAGGCGACCGCCCCCATCGCCTTTCACGCCGAGGCACCCATGCCCCCTGCCTGGACCAACCCGTACGGTCAGCCCATCGGCATGCCCCTGCCCGGCTGGCGCGCGCGTCAACGCCCGAACGCGATCACCTTACGTGGCCGCTTCTGTCGACTGGAGCCGCTGGACCCGGCCGTGCACGGTCCGACGTTGGCCAAGGCGTATGCCCTGGCGGTGGAGCCGCGCGACTGGACCTACATGGCCAGCGGGCCGTTCGATTCCGACGCCGCGTTTTACCAATACCTGTCCACTGCCGCCCGCAGCGACGACCCGCGTCACTACGCCGTGGTCGACCTGCAGAGCGGACAGGCCACCGGAACCCTGGCGCTGATGCGTCAGGACCCGGCCAATGGCGTCATCGAAGTCGGCCACGTGATGTTCTCGCCACTGCTGCAACGTACGCCGGCGGCAACCGAAGCCCAGTTCCTGCTGATGCACTATGTGTTCGACGTGCTGGGTTATCGCCGTTACGAATGGAAATGCGACAGCCTCAATGCCGGCTCACGCAAGGCGGCGGAACGCTTGGGGTTCCAGTTCGAGGGTATCTTCCGCCAGGCGCTGGTCTACAAGGGCCGCAATCGCGACACCGCATGGTTCTCGGTGATCGACAGCGAGTGGCCGAAGCTGGATGAGGCGTTCTCTGCTTGGTTGGCGGCTGACAACTTTGACGAAGCCGGGACACAGCGACGGCCGCTGACGGCGATGCGCTGACCATCGAAGCAACTGCTGCTGCCCTTATACTGATCGCCTCACAGGGAAACTCAGGGGGAGCGCAACAGTGAGGACACTCACATCATGGCTGGCCTGCGCGGCGATTGCCTGCAGCATGACAGTGGCGGATGTACGGGCCGACGAATTGAAGGAGCGCGCTGCGATTGTCGCGGAAGTGGCCCGACTGATGGACGCCAACGATTACGCCGGGCTCGAGGCCATGGCGAAGGACTTTCGCCAGAACAAATCGCGCACTGAAAGTGGCGTATGGAAGCTGAGCCAGTTTTATGGTGGCATCTCCGACAAGTTCGATACCCGCGACCAGGACGGCGACACCTGGGATGCGCGTGGTCGCTGGATGACCGGATGGCTGAAGCAATATCCTTCCTCCCCGACTGCCCTGCTCGCGGGCGCACAGCTGCGCGTAAATCTTGCGTGGGCCTATCGCGGCACCAGTGGCTACGCCTACAAGGTAGACAAAGAGCGATGGGCCGCCTTCAAGGCGCAGAACAGTTTTGCAGGCGAGTATCTGAACCACATCCGGAAGGTCGGGCGGAAGGATCCCGAGTGGTATTCACTCGCGCTGGAAGTTGCGCGCAAAGGCGGTGCTAGTGACACCGAATATGTTGCACTTTTCGACGAAGCGACGCGTCGACATCCCGACTACCTTGAGATACATTTTCAGGGCGTGAGCAACTACGTGCCCAAATGGGGCGGCAACGCAGAAGCGCTCGACGCGCTGGTCATACTCTCCCAGAAGCGGGTTCGCGCGAAGGACCGCGCCATGCTGTACGCCAGGATGTACTGGGCTGCATCCCAGTTCCAGTACGGCACAACGTTGTTCGAGGACAGCAAGGCCAATTGGCCCAGAATGCAGCGCGGATTCGACGACATGCTTGAGCGCTACCCCTCCGAATGGAACCTTCAGGCTTATGCCTATTTCGCCTGTGCTGCGGGCGACCGCACCGCCTCACAGAACCTGATCTCACGCATGGCCCAACCGCCCATCCTGAAGGTATGGGACAAGCAGGCGATCTACGACGACTGCCGTGCGCAGTCCTTCACCACCGCATCAGCCGGGGGCCAGAACTCGTTCTGACCCCCGGGAGTGACCCAAGCGCTATCAGCCGCCTGTCGCCGGTGCGGCAGGCTCGGCAACCGGCGCCGCCGGGGCCGCCGGAGCAACCGGGGCCGGTACATCCGGCGTAATCCGCCACACAGTGTTTGCAAGGTCATCGGCCACGATCAGCGCGCCCTTGGGGTCAACGGTCACGCCGACCGGGCGACCGCGGGTCTTCCCATCCTCACCCCGGAAGCCGGTCGCAAAATCGATCGGCTCACCGGACGGCTTGCCGTTGCTGAAGGGCACGAACACCACCTTGTAGCCCACCGGCGGGTTACGGTTCCAACTGCCGTGCTCGCCGACGAACACGCCGTCGGCAAACCCGCTGCCCATCACCGGCGACGAGAACGCGACGCCCAGGGCGGCCACATGCGAACCCAGCGCGTAGTCCGGGGTCAATGCGGTGGCGACCAGTTCCGGCTTCTGCGGCATCACCCGCGTGTCAACGTGCTTGCCCCAGTAGCTGTACGGCCAACCGTAGAAGCCACCCTCCTTCACCGAGGTGAGGTAATCCGGCACCAGGTTCGGGCCGATCTCATCGCGTTCGTTGACCACCGCATACAGCGTGCCGGTGCCCGGCTGCACCGCCAGCGCGGTCGGGTTGCGGATACCGCTGGCGTAGGTGCGGTGCGCGCCGGTCTGCGCATCGATCTCCCAGACCACGGCACGGTCGATCTCGACGTCCATGCCACGTTCGCTGACATTGCTGTTGGAGCCGATGCCCACGTACAGATGACGGCCATCGGCACTGGCGGCCAGCGACTTGGTCCAGTGGTGGTTGATCGCCGAAGGCAGGTCGGTGACCTTGACCGGTGCGGCGCTGGCCTTGGTCTCACCCTCGGTGTAGTCGAAGCGGACCAGGGCATCCTGGTTGGCCACATAGATCGCGTTGCCGATCATGGCCAGGCCGTAAGGCGCGTTGAGCTTGTCGGCGAACACCGTCTTCAGTTCGTACACGCCGTCACCATCGGCGTCACGCAGCAGCGTGAGCCGATTGCCGCTCTTGACCTGGGTGTTGCCCTTGGCCTTGATCTTGCTCGCAATCACATCCTTGGGCTTGAGCGGTTTGGCGCTGCCGCCGCGACCTTCCGCAATCAGGATGTCGCCATTGGGCAGCACCAGGGTCTGGCGCGGAATGGCCAGGTCGGTGGCGATGGCGCGGATGGAATACCCCTTCGGCACGGTCGGGACCTGGTCACCCCAGGCAGCCGGCTGGGCGATGGTCATGTCCGGCATCACGCCGCGATGGGGCGACGGCAGTTCCGGGGCGTTGCCGTACTGGGCCATGTCCGGGGCCTTCTGCCCGCTGCAGGCAGCAAGCGCCACGCTCAACGCAGACAGGCTCACAATCTTGAGGGCGCGGCTCATCGCACACCTCCGGCGTTGCGCAGGCAGCACAGGCCAAGCACGGTGGCGACCAGCGCCAGCACGGTCAGAATGACCGACATCACCAGTCCGCCGGGCATCACCGCCCAGGCATCCCGGGCGTGGTGCAGCGAATTGACGAAGCCCAGCACCCAGGTGATGGCGAGCACGATCACGTAAGCGAATCGGCGGCTACCGCGCACCAGGCCCACAATGCCACCCAGCAGGGCCAGCGTCGTCAGCACCATGGCACCGACCAGCAGCCAGGCGGCGAAGTTGGCCCACTGGATCTGATAGGTGGTCCAGTACGCGTAATCCGCCAGCAGCGTGGCCAGGTAGAACGGGAAGACCCCGCCGAGGAAGGCCGCATGCAGCGGATGGATGACCCAGGGTCGGGTCACGACGACAGTTGAAGCCATGGTGGTCTCCTGCAGTGGACGAAGCGCTTGTAACAGCGGGCTTGAAACAGCGGGGGGAAGCCCGTTCATCCTGCCAGAGCCGGCGTGAGGGTGGGATTGACCTTAGGTTTGATTGTGCAAAGCCTTGGCGTGTGCAGCGTGGCACCATGTGCGGGTTACCATGAAGTGCTGTCATGTCCACCGAATCCACGCCCCCGGCCGCAGCCAAGCTGCCTGACCCCACCGCCCCTGCCCCGTCAGGTTTCGCCATCCGCATCGTGGGAGCCGCTGCCGTCGCGCATCTGCTCAACGACATGATCCAGGCGGTGCTGCCGGCGGTGTATCCGCTGTTCAAGGCGGAATTTGCCTTGAGCTTCGGCCAGATCGGCTTGCTGGGGCTGGTCTATCAGATCACCGCCTCGCTGCTGCAGCCGTGGATCGGCATGTACACCGACAAACACCCGCTGCCTTACCTGCTGCCCGCTGGCATGGTCGCGACGTTTGTGGGCATTGCGATGATGGCGCTGGCCGGCAGTTACGAAATGCTGCTGGTCGCGGCGGCGGTGATCGGGATCGGCTCGGCCACCTTCCATCCCGAAGCCTCACGGGTGGCGCGGATGGCGTCCGGTGGGCGGTTTGGCACGGCGCAGTCGACGTTCCAGGTCGGCGGCAACAGTGGCCAGGCGCTTGGTCCGCTGCTGGCGGCCGCCGTGGTCATCCCGCACGGCCAGCGTGCCATCGGCTGGTTCCTGCTGGTTGCTTCGCTGGGCATCGCGGTGCTGTTCCGGCTGGGACGCTGGTCCGCCCACCATCGCACCGCCACCTTGAACAGCCTGTCGCGCTCGCAGGGCGTGGGCCTGAGCCGCAACAAGGTAATTCAGGCCATCGGCGTGATCGCGGTGCTGATGTTCGCCAAGTTCGTCTACATCGCCTCGATCACCAACTACTTCACGTTCTATCTGATCGAACGCTTCCAGCTGAGCGTGCAGCAGAGCCAGATCTATCTCTTCATCTTCCTGGCCTCGGTGGCGCTGGGCACCTTCATGGGCGGACCGGTCGGCGACCGCATTGGGCGCAAGGCGGTGATCTGGATCTCGTTCCTGGGCGTGGCACCGTTCGCGCTCGCCTTGCCCTACGCCAATCTGTTCTGGACCGCGGTGCTCGCGGTGGTCATCGGACTGGTGATGTCGTCGGCCTTTGCTGCGCTCGTGGTGTATGCGCAGGAGGCGGTGCCCGGGCGTGTGGGCTTGGTGTCAGGGCTGATGTTTGGCTTGATGTTCGGCATTGGCGGCATGGGCGCGGCCGGGCTGGGTCAGCTGGCCGACGCGCATGGCATCGTGTGGGTGTATCACTTCACCTCGTTCCTGCCGCTGCTGGGATTGGCAACAGCGTTGCTGCCCAAGACAGCGATGCGGTAGGTGAAGCAGCCGGGCAGAGCCCGGTTCTACGTTACTTCGACATCGAGTACGGCTGTTCCGCGCCCTGCCCCGGCCACGCCTTGTTCGGTTCGGCCTGCAGGGTGAAGTGCAGTTCGCCGCCGGCCAGGATTTCCGAATGACGCAGGAAGGTGCGGTTCAGCGGCTTGCCGTTGAGCGTGACCGAACCGACGTAGTCATGCCCCTTGCCCACACCCTCGGCGGTGACTGTGAAGGTCTTGCCGTTGGGCAGATTGAGCGAGGCCTTGGGCAGGAACGGACGGCCGATGATGTACTCAGCGCTGCCCGGTGCCACCGGGTAGAAGCCCAGCGCGGTGAACACGTACCACGCCGACATCTGGCCCAGGTCGTCATTGCCGGCCAGGCCATCCGGACGGTCGGCGTACTGCGAATCCATGATCTGCTTCAGGCGCGACTGCGTGCGCCACGGCTGGCCGCTGTAGGCATACAGGTAGGCGACATGGTGGCTGGGTTCGTTGCCGTGCGCATACCAGCCGATCAGGCCGGTGATGTCTTCCATGTGTTCGAAGATCGAGGGGTCGACCTTGGCTTCAAACACCTCATCCAACCGCGCCAGCAGCTTGTCGGAACCGCCGTGCGAGGCGGTCAGGCCGGCCACGTCATGCGGCACGTACCAGGAATACTGCCAGGCATTGCCTTCGGTGTAGTCGGTGCCATAGCCACTCGCGCTGGGATCGAACGGGGTACGGAAGCTGCCGTCACGTTTGCGTGCGCGCATGAAGCCGGTTTCCGGATCAAACGCGTTGCGCCAGTTGCCCGCGCGCTTGTCGAAGGTGGCTGCGACATCGGTGCGTCCCATGGCCTGCGCCATGCGGGCGATGGTCCAGTCGTCGTACGCGTATTCCAGCGTCTTGCTGGCGGCCTCGCCTTCTTCGTCGATCGGCACCCAGCCAAGCTCGCGGTACTGCGCGATGCCGTCATAGGGACCGTAGTTGGCGGTGGCGACCATGGCGTCCAGCGCCTTGTTGGCGTCGAAGCCGCGGATGCCCTTCACGTACGCATCGGCGATCACCGGCACCGCGTGGTAGCCGATCATGCACCAGGTCTCCTGGCCGTGGAACGACCACACCGGCAGCATGCCATAGGCACTGTGCTGCTGATGCGCCAGCAGCGAGTTGATGAAGTCGCTGCTGCGCTGTTCCGGCTGCACCAGGGTCAGCAGCGGATGCAGGGCACGGTAGGTGTCCCACAGCGAGAAGGTCGAATAGTGGGTGAAGCCTTCGGCTTTGTGTACGGCGTTGTCGGAACCGCGGTACTGGCCATCGGCATCCATGAACAGCGTCGGGCCGAGCAGGCTGTGGTACAGCGCGGTGTAGAGGCTGCGGCGATCATGTTCCGGGCCCTGCGCGTCGAGCACCGACAGCGCCTGCTGCCATTGGGTCCGTGCCTGTGCGCGCACGCGGTCAAAATTCTGGTCCTTCGCTTCGGCGTCCAGATTGGCGACGGCTCCGGCCTCGCTCACCGAAGAAATCGCCACGCTCACCACCAGCGGCGCGTCCAGCTTGCCGAAGTCGAAGGTGCCGACCAGTTGGCGGCCTTCGATCTGCGGACGCTGCGCGGGCGTGTTGTGGCTCGGCGGCGGGAAGCCCTTGTAGGCAATGTCGGTTTCGGTGTTGTGCAGCTCATGCCCCTTCAACGGGCGCGAGAAGCGCATCGCGAAATACAGCTGGCGGCCCGGGGCCCAGCCGCGGGTCTCGCGGAAGCCGGTGACCGTGCCGTCCTCGCGGATGCGCACGCGCGACCACAGGATCTTGCCCGGGTAGTCGTACAGGCTGGTGCGCAGGTCCAGCAGCACCTTGGCCTCTTCACCCTTCGGGTAGGTATAGCGGTGTACGCCGGTGCGCGGGCTGGCGGTCAGCTCGGCGCGCACCTTGTAGTCGTCCAGGGTGACGGCGTAGTAGCCGGGCTCGGCCACTTCACGATCATGGTGGAAGCGGGAGGCGTAGCCGCTGCGCGGCTTTTCCGGGTCGCCGCGCTCCAGTCCCGGGGTGCCCGTGTACGGCATGACCAGCACGTCGCCGAGGTCGGAATGGCCGCTGCCGGAGAAGTGCGTGTGCGAGAAGCCGACAATGCTGCTGTCGTCGTAGCGGTAGCCCGCCGCCCAGTCATAGGCCTTTTCGCGCGGCTGGATGCGGGTGTCCGGACTCAGCTGCACCATGCCGAACGGCACCGTCGCGCCGGGATAGGTATGCCCTTCCCCGCCCGTGCCGATGAAGGGATCCACCGCCGCATAGGCGCGTTCCCCCACCATGGCCGGAGCCGCGCCTGCTGTGCCTGACGTACCTGCCAGCATCGCTGCTACCGCCAGCCCCACCCACCGTACCGCCCCCGCTTTAGCCATGGCGTGATTTAGATCGATTCAAGGAAACCTGATCCTAGCACCGTGGGCGGGCGCATGCATGTTGCGCCGCAGTTTGTCGGTTCTGAAAGCCCGGTAGCGCCGGCCGTTGGCCGGCCCACGGACCGTATGGGCCGGCCAACGGC
>NZ_JASCOZ010000018.1 GCF_029960115.1 Stenotrophomonas sp. PS02289 | reverse complement strand
ACGCAGGGCGTGGCTCTACGGCAGTCCCGGATTCCGTAGAGCCACGCCCTGCGTGGCTGCTCGGCGCTGGGTCAGGCGGGATGCCGGGCCTTGGCCAGCAGCAAGGCCTTTTCGCGCACATTGGTAGCCAACTCAGCCGCCCGCGCGAACGCCTCCGCCGCCTCGTCCAGACGCCCCAGCTGCGACAACAGGTCGCCCTGCACCGCCGCCAGCGGCGCGTACTGCTGCAACCGGGCATCCGCCGCCAGCGACTCCACCAGCGGCCAAGCGGCGGCTGCGCCTTCGGCCCGCGACACCGCCACCGCGCGGTTGAGCTCGACCACCGGCGAGGGATTCACCTGTGCCAGCCGGGCATACAACGCGGCCATGCGCGCCCAGTCGGTGTCGTCCACATGGCGCGCGCGGGCATGGCAATCGGCAATCGACGCCTGCAGCACATACGGATCGTCCGCCCCGCCCAGTTCCAGTGCGCGGCGCAACGCCGCCTGCCCCCGCGCCACCTGCAGGTGGTCCCAGCGGCTGCGGTCCTGGTCCGGCAGCAGGATCGGATTGCCTTCGTCATCCACCCGTGCCCGTGCCCGCGAGGCCTGCAGTTCCATCAGCGCCAGCAGGCCGTGCACCTGCGGCCACACCGGCAGGCGCTGCTGCAGGATCCGGCCCAGGCGCAGCGCCTCCTCGCACAGCGCCGGGCGCATCCAGTCGTCGCCGCTGCTGGCCGCATAGCCTTCGTTGAACACCAGGTAGACCACTTCCAGCACCGAGGCCAGCCGCTCCGGCAGCGCCGCCTGGCGCGGCACCTCGAACGGCACCTGCTTGCTGGCCAGGGTGCGCTTGGCCCGCACGATGCGCTGGGCGATGGTCGGCTCCGGCTGCAGGAAGGCGCGCGCGATCTCCTCGGTGGTCAGCCCGCCGAGCAGGCGCAGGGTCAGCGCGACGCGTGCATCCGCGCCCAGCACCGGGTGGCAGGCCACAAAGATCAGCCGCAGCAGGTCATCGCCGATATCGTCGGCCAGCGCCTCGCTGTCGTCGGGCAACGGCAACGGCTGCGGTTCCAGTTCGCTGCCCCATTGTGCATGCTGCCCCGCCACCCGCTGGTGCTGGCGCAGCACGTCGATGGCGCGGTTGCGCGCGGTGGTCATCAGCCACGCTCCGGGATTGTCCGGTACGCCCTGCTCGGGCCAGCGCTCCAGCGCGGCCAACCAGGTGTCCTGGACCAGTTCTTCGGCCCGCCCCACGTCGCCGCCCAGCATGCGTGCCAGGCGTGCGATCAGAGCCGGCGCTTCCATGCGCCAGAGAGTATCCAGTCGGTGTGTCAGCGTGGCATCCATGCCGGGAATGAAACCACTCAGCCCGGCGCGGCGTCCATATCCATGTGGGCCACTTCCCACAGGTGCCCGTCCGGATCCTGGAAGCTGCGCTGGTACATGAAGCCGTAGTCACGCGGTGGCTGCGGCTCGGTGCCGCCGGCTTTCAGCGCCTTCTCCAGCTGTTGGTCCACCGCGTCCCGGCTGGTCGCCGACAGTGCGTTGATCACCGCCGCCGTGGCCTCGGTGTCCGCGATCGGTTTGCTGATGAAGGTCTCGAAGAACGGCTTGCGCAGCACCATGACGAAGATGTGCTCGCTGATCACGATGCACGCGCCGTCGTCGTTGGAGAAGGTCGGGTTGAGGGTGTAGCCGAGCGCGGTGTAGAAGGCTTTGCTGCGGTCGAGGTCCTTGACTGGCAGGTTGACGAAGATCATCTGTTCGTTGGTCAGTTTCATCGAACGTTCCAGGTGTGCGAGGGCCGGCCAACGGCCGGCGCTACCAGTGAGTTTCCGTGGCGGAATGGAATGGCGTTACGGGAACGACTTCATGAAGTTGACCATCCACGGCTTGCCGTACTTGTCTTCGAGCATGCCCCAGCGGTGCGCCCAGAAGGTTTCGCCGATGGCCATGGTGACCTTGCCGCCTTCAGACAATTCCTTGAACACGCGTTCGGCTTCTTCAATGCTGTCCACGTCGATGTTGATGGTGGTGGTGCCGGCACCGTCGGACGGCGGGCCGTCGGCGGCCATCAGGATCGCCTCGCCCACTTCCAGCTGGCTGTGCGCGACCAGGTTCGGGTCCAGCGGACCGGGGGCATCGCCGCAGCCGTCCATGTTGTCGCTGGGGGGCATGTCGCCGTACTTCGTCTCCGAAGTGACGTTGCCGCGCAGCACCTTGGCGTAGAACGCCATGGCTTCGTGGGTCTGGCCATTGAAGCCCAGGAAGGGAATCAGTTTCATCAGCGGTCTCCAGGTAGTGACACGCCATGCGTGTCATCGAAAATGTTCAGTCGTTCTTTTCAATCTGATCGCGCAGACGCTGTTCCTGCGCACGTAATTCCGGGGTGAAGGCTTCACCGAAGTCCTCCATGTCATACAGCGCGCGCAGCTCGACCACGTCGTTGGGGGCAAACGGCGCGCGCTTGGCCCACTCCAGCGCCTCGTCCATCGAGCGCACCTGCCACAGCCAGAACCCGGCGATCAGTTCGCGGGTCTCGGCAAACGGGCCATCCAGCACCCTCGGAGCGGACCCGCCGTAGACCACCCGGTGGCCGCGATGACTGGGCTGCAGGCCTTCGCCGGCCAGCATGATCCCGGCCTTGACCAGTTCTTCGTTGAAGTTGCCCATCGCGGCCAGCTCGGCCTCGGTGGGCAACACCCCGGCTTCGGTCTCCGGGCTGGCTTTGACGATCACCATCACTTTCATTGCCGTGTCCTGTTCACGGGCCCGGTCGGTGGGCCCTTCATGACATACGACGTGCCAGTGGAGCGCGGATCGACATCCCCGGCAAAAATTTTTGCGATCCCGTCATGTCTTGACGGTTTCAGCCTGAACAGGAGGAATTTGGCGCACTGCAACACCCCCGTAGCGCGGGCTGCGGCATGATGGCCGCCTTCCCCCTGCCGGTGGACCGACCATGCAATTCCTGCTGCTGATCAACATCGACCCGAACCTCATCCAGGCGCTGCCGCCCGAGGAGTACGACGCCCACATGCGCGGCTGCCTCGCCCACGCTGACGAACTGCAGGCCCAGGGTACCCTGGTGATGTCGCAGCAGCTGCAGCCGGTGCAGCAGGCCCGCACCCTGCGCGTGCGTCAGGCGCAGGAGCGCATCACCGACGGTCCGTTTGCCGAGACGCGTGAGTTCCTGGCCGGGTTCAATCTGATCAATGCGCGTGATGCGGATGACGCGATGCGGATCGCGCGCGAGTTCCCATGGTCGCGTTACGGCAGCATTGAAGTGCGGCCGGTGGCGGATATGCAGGCCGAGCGCGTGCGGGTGAGCGCCGCCGCGTAAAGCCGGGCAGAGCCCGGCTCTACGGGACTACTGTGATCTTCAAATCACGCGGCCCCACCGCCTCATTGCCGCTGTAATCACGCGCACTGGCGCGGATGATGTACTCCCCCGCCGGTAGCGCCTCAGGCGACCAGCGCCCTGTCTCCACGAGACCATCGCGCACCGTGTTGGTCACCAGGTAGCGGAACCGGGTCACCGCGCTGCCATGCACGGTGATGCCGCTGTCCGGCGCATACGCCACCACGGTGGCGCTGCGCTCGCGCGGCATGCGGTTGAACACGATGTTGAAGCGCGGCTGCTCATAGCCCTGCAGCGGTTGTCCGGCCGCATCCAGGATCTGGTAACCCACCTGATACAGGCCCAGGCGGCGGCGCGGCAGGTTTCGGTCCACCTGGTCCCACGCTTCCACCACGATCTGCACGCCCGGTCCCGTCTGCGATACCGGCACACGCCCCTCTGGACCGGCCTTGATCGGCTGGTCGGCATCATCCAGCACTTCAACACCGGTGATGCGCGGCGCATAGGCATCGGCGTATCCGGTGAAGCCCAGCGCCACCGCGTTGCGTTCGAAACCGCTGGCACCCACGCTCAGATGCACATGCGCCATGCGGTTGATGCTGCCCAGCGGGTCGCCGGCGGCGAAGCGGGTGCCGCGGCGTACGCGCACACGCTCCAGCTTGCCGTCCTCGTCCAGCAGCTGCGGCCAGCGCGCGTCAAAGGCACGCCCCTGTGCATCGCGACCCACCTTCATATGGATGTAGCGGATGCGATCCAGCGACAGCCCTTCGGCCTGGTCGCCCACCGACCACGCGGCGAACGGCGTGCTTACCTTGCCGTCGGCCACCGCCCGGACGGTCTGGCCCACGTCACCTCGGATATCGAAGCCATCGTGCAGGTGATGCCGGCTCTCGCCCTTGAAGCTGCCGCGCACCTCGCCCAGCGTGCCCACCACCTCGTGCCAGCCCAGCTGCGGGTCGAGCGGCCAGCGGCCGCCGGTGGCCGGCAGCGGCGCATCCGGGGCGGGGCCGATCAACGCCGGAGGCGGGGTAGGCGCGTCCGCTTGCGCGGGATGCAGGTGGTGCACGCGGTAGGACGCGGCATCGGCGAGGTACAGCCCGCCGTCTGCGTCCAGCGCCACGCCGGTGGGCCGCGAGAAGCGCGGCTGTGGCGGCACGCCGACCAGCGCCACTGCATGGCCGTGCGCGGACACCTGCACCAGCTTGCCGTTGATGTCGCTGACATACAGCACGTCATCGTGGGTGACCGCGATCGCCATCGGCCCGCTGATCAGCCCGCCGTCGGCCACCAGCGTGTCCACCGTGCCGTCCGCTGCCAGCCGACGCACCGCATTGTTGTAGAGATCGGCCACCAGCAGGTTGCCGTGTGCATCCAGCGCCAGCGAGACCGGGGTATCGAAGCGCGCGCCGACGCCGGCACCGTCCACGTTGCCCGGCGCGTCGCCACCGGCCAGCGTGCGCACCTGACCGTCGGGCTCAATCACACGGATGCGGTCATTCCAGGTATCGGCCACATACACGCGCCCCTGCGCGTCCACCGCCACGCCCATCGGCCCGTTGAAGCGCGCCTGTGCAGCGATCCCGTCGGCAAAGCCGGGCTGGCCATCGCCGGCCAGCGTGCTCACCGTCCCGTCTGTGCCGATACGGCGGATCACGTGGTTGCCGGTGTCGGCCACGTACACCGTGCCGGCCGCATCGACGGCGAGCTGCGACGGGGTATTGAACTGCGCCTGTGCGGCCGGGCCGTCGGTCCAGCCTTCGCCATGCCCGGCCAGGGTCTCCACGCGGCCATCCGGCCACAGCCGGCGGATGCGGTTGTTGTCGCCCGCATCGGCGACGTAGACCACGCCATCGGCACCCACCGCCACGCCATACGGGTCGGCAAACCGCGCCTGGGCACCCGCGCCCTCCTGCAGCCCACCGACGCCATCGCCCGCGCGCAGGTCGATCTGCGGGGTCCAGCCCAGCACCGTCGGGGCCGGGCCGGGATCCGGCTGGGGTAACGGGTCAGGCCGCAGGAAGGTCCAGGCCAGAGCGCCCAGGACCAGTACCACCACGCCTCCCACCAGCGTCCATTGCGTGCGCGTCATCTGCAACTTTGTCCTGATCCGCCCTCGACGATAACGGCTTCGCCAGCGCCTGCCCAGCCGGCGCCGCGCTTGTGCCATTGCCCGGTTCCGGTTTCAATCGGGGCATGACATACGCAAGGAAGCTCTGCATGCCCGTCTGTTCCCGCCACGCGCTGGCACTGCTGCTGGCCGTACTCGGCACGTCGACTCTGCCGCTGCAGGCCACAGCGGCCGGCACTGTCCAGGTCGCAAAACCCGCGCTCGCCGGCGACCCCGCCTTGCTGGATGCACTGAAGTCCGCTGCCGAACAAGCCATGGAGGGTGACACGCTGGGCGCGGGCATCGCCTACGACCGCCTGCTGCCGGACCCGCGCATGGCCAGCCTCGACGTGCGCGTGCGCAGTGCCGCATGGTTGATGGGGGCCCAGGTGGCCGCGCGCCAGGGCAAAGAAAAGGTGGCCCTGCAGCGCCTGGACACTGCCCTGCAGGTCGACCCGCACAACGGTGCCGCGCGCCTGGTGCTGGGCCAGCACCAGATCTTCAAGGACGAGATCGACGCGGGCACCGACAATCTGATCCAGGGCATCGTCGACACCGACGGGGCTCCGGAGCTCGACGCCAACTTCGTGCATCACCTGCACCTGCGTCTGAAGCAGGAGCCGGTCCGCCGGCTGGCCTTGCTGCAGGCGCTGTTCGACCACCAGTGGAAGATCGAGGGCGTCGAGCCCATGGAGTTGTGGACCGTGCTGGCCACGCTGCAGGTCGAGGCCAACCAGGGTGACAAGGTCGTTGCCACACTGGAGCGGATTGATGCGCCGCTGACCCTGGTGACCCTGCGCAGTGACAAGCGCTTCGATGCCTATCTGCGTCGCGATGACCCGCGCCATGACCCGGTGGCCGCCGCGCGCCGACGCATCGACCAGCTGCGCGTGGATACCATGCTGTCGCCGGGTGTGAACCAGATGGCCACGGAGCTGAGCCACGCATTGCTGGTGGCAGGCGAACTGGAGGATGTGGTGGGCATGACCCAGCCACTGGAAGACATTGCCAGCAAGCTGAGCGCCAGTCCGGGCGAGGAAGGCCAGCACATTGCCTGGCTGCTGGACCATCGCGCCATCGCGCTGCGGCGGCTGGGTCGCTTCGACGAGGCCGTTGCCACGCGCGAGCTGGCCGCGCGCATGGCCGACCCCGCGCAGGATTCGGTCAGCCAGGCCTTGAACCTGGGCACCCTCTACGTCGGCCTGCACCGCCCGGCGCTGGCCCGACAGGCGGTCAAGGACCTGACCCACCTCAGCAGCTACGGCGACGGCATACTGCAGCTGGTCAACCTGCGCGCCGCTCTGCAGCTCAATGACACCGCCGCCGCCGAGCAGGCCCGTCAGGCCTTGCTGGCACAGCGCGACGTCAATCCCGTGCTCTATCGCGAAGGTCTGCTGATCGACAACCGCATGGACGACGCGGCGGCTTCGCTGATCAGCCAGCTGCAAGACCCGATGGAGCGCGGCAGCGCCCTGCGCGACCTGCAGGAACTGCGCGAAGGCCCGCCGCTACCCGCCAACGCCACCCTCCACGCCCGCCACCGGGCGCTGGCGCAGCGCGCGGATGTACAGGCCACGGTGAACCGCGTGGGTCGCATCGAGACGTATCCGCTGTTCGACGGCAGCTGAGCGCAGCGCCTACCGCGCCGGGGTCTGCGGGGCACCGCCCATCGCGTCGCGGTAGCGCACATACAGCGCGCTGACCTTTTCCACATAGGCCAGGGTTTCCGCATACGGCGGGACGCCCTTGTAGCGGGTCACCGCGCCGATGCCGGCGTTGTAGGCCGCCGCTGCCAGCGTGCGGTCGCCCTTGTAGCGCTTCAGCAGCGCCTGCAGATAGCGCGCCCCGCCGGTGATGGACTGGTCGGCCGAGAACGGGTCGGTTACGCCGAGTTCGGTGGCGGTGTCGGGCATCAGCTGCATCACGCCCTGCGCGCCCTTGGGGGATACCGCGCCCGCATCGAAGTTGCTTTCGGCATGCGCGATCGCCCGCAGCCAGGCGTCTTCGACTCCGGTGGCACGCGCGGCCGCCTTGAACTGCTTCGCATGCCGGTTCAACTGCGGCGGTCCGACCTTCCCCAGGCCCGGATGCGCCGGTTCGCCCGGGGGTGTGTTCACGGTGAACTTCAGGAACACCCGCGACCCCGGCAGGTTGCGGGTGGAGTACACCAGCCGCCCGTCCTGTTCGCGCTCGTACAGGGTGCCGCTGAACACCCCCATGTTGCCCCACAGATTGGGGGTCTGTACCGCGTTGTCGTCTAGTTCCTGCGCGGTGCACTTGGAACCCGGCTCCGGCGCGGTGGCCAGGCTGACGGTGTTGTTCTGCACGCACCGGTAGACCGTCCGCGCCGCCGCCGGCGCACACGCCAGCAGCGAAACAAGGGCCATCACGACAACCGGCGGACGCTTCATCGGCTCTGGGCCCGCAGGGGCCACACACAGGGTGGCGCGATGATCCTGCCGGCCCCATGAGGGTCGGGTGACGGCTTCACCCCGCTCTTGCGGCCCGATACCGACACTGGGCAAATTCCGACAGCCATCTACGGGAAGTCCTGTTCCAAAAGCCGGCCGCGGGTGGTGTCATAGCGCTGCCCTGCATCCCCATACCCCTTCGACCGAGGTCAGCTTGAAGCGCGCCAGGACCATCGCCGCCATCGTGCTTGGTGCCCTCATCGGCGCCGCGCTGCCCGTGATCACGGTGGCGTACTTCAGCTGGCTCCGCCAACAGGAGGTTGAGCAAAGCACCCTGGCGTCCACGGCCGAACGCACCCTGCTGCGCGCGCACCGTGCCTACGAGGGCGGGTTGCAGGCACTGCGCAAGCTCAACCAGACCCGGGTGCCGCCCTGCTCACCCGAGCATGTGCAACTGATGCGCAACCTCGCCGTCAGCACCCGCACGGCCGAACAGGTGGGCTATTTCGAGCGCGGCAAGCTGCGCTGCACCTCCTGGGGCATGACCGAATCCGACATTCCCGAGCCTATCGCGGACCACACCACCGCCGACGGGGCCGCGCTGACCTTCGGGGTGCGCCCCCAGGCCGGCGACGGCAGCCCGATGCTCGCGATGCAGCTGGGCAAGCACGACCTGCTCATCGACCCGAGCCGCTTCGTCGATGTCATTGCCGACCCCACCGTGCGCCTGGCCGTGGCCACGCCGGACGGACGGCTGGTGGCACAGCAGGCCCTGCCCGACCAGGAGCTGCTGTCCCGGCTGCTGCGCACACCCGCCACCGGGCACACCACGCACAGCTGGTATGCCACCGCCCAGGACCATGAGTGGCTGGCCATTGCGGTGTCCCCTCGCACCGGTTTCGTCGACAGCCTCGGCCGCCAGCCCTGGGCGCTGCTGCCGCTGGCGGTGATCGGTGCCCTGCTGGGCGCGCTCGGCGCGCTGTGGCTGTCACGCCGACGCCACAGCCTGCGCAATGAGCTGGCCAGCGCCGTGCGCCGGCGTGAGTTGAGCATGCAGTACCAGCCCATCATCGAACTGGACACGGGCGTCTGCGTCGGCGCTGAATCGCTGGTGCGGTGGTGCCGCGCCGATGGCACCCAGGTGAAGCCGGATCTGTTCATACCGGTGGCCGAAGAGACCGGACTGATCGACGCGCTCACCGACCATGTCATCGACCTGGTCATCAACGACATGCGTGATCTGCTGGTACGTGATCGCAGCGCCCACATCGCCATCAACCTGTCGGCAGGCGACGTGGGCAGCGGGCGCGCGCTCAAGGTGCTGTCGGCCAAACTGCAGGGCACCGGCATCCACCCGCAGCAGATATGGCTGGAGGCTACCGAGCGCGGCTTCATCGACATCGAAGGCGCGCGCAGTTCGCTGGCGGCGGCCCGTCGCGCCGGCCATTGCGTGGCCATCGACGACTTCGGCGTCGGCTACTCCAGCCTGCAATACCTGCAGACCCTGCCGCTGGATGCGTTGAAGATCGACAAGTCGTTCATCGAGGCCATTGGCACGCACAGCGCCACCAGCCCGGTCACATCGCACATCATCGACATGGCCAAAACACTGGGCCTGTTCACCGTGGCAGAAGGCGTGGAAACCTCCGCCCAGCTCGCCTATCTGCAGGCGCGGCAGGTGGAGTTCGGCCAGGGCTGGCTGTTCTCGCGCCCGCTGTCCTCCAGCGAGTTCATCACCTACCACGAGAAGCGGCTCAAGCAGTACGGCAAGGCCAAGGAAAACATGCAGAACCCCAACAGCGCGATGTGACACCGGGCGCTACGGGGTTACAATGGCCCCGCGGCAGCCAGCCGCCCTGTGCTGAGGTATGCCCGCATGCGCCATTGATGCCGCCGTCGCAATGACGGCCTGACTCCCTTCCGCCCTGCCCGTGCAGGTGGCGGTTCGCTGGGATTTACGGCATCCATGGAGGTCGCATGACCGCATTTTCTCTCACGCTCGACCGCGTGACGTTCACCCTGCCCGAAGGTCGGGTGCTCTTTTCAGATCTTTCCACGTCCTTCGACGCCACGCCCACCGGTCTGGTGGGGCGCAACGGCGTTGGCAAAAGCGTGCTCGGCCGCCTGCTCGCCGGCCAGCTCACGCCCACCGGCGGCCAGATCCAGCGCCAGGGGCGCGTGCATCTGCTGGCGCAGCACAGCGGCACGCCAGCCGGACGCATTGCCGATCTGGCCGGGGTGGCTCCGGTGCTGGATGCATTGGCGCGCATCGAAGCGGGCAGCGTGGACCCGGACGATTTCGCCTGCGTCGGCGAGCGCTGGTCCCTGCGTGCGCAGTTGCAGGCGCTGTGGCAGCAGCTCGGTTTGCCGGCACTGGACCCCAACGCCCCCGCGCGCCAACTGAGTGGCGGCCAGGCCATGCAGGTCGCCGTGGCCGGTGCGCTGCTGTCCGACGCCGACGCCCTCGTGCTGGATGAGCCCAGCAACCATCTGGACAGCGCGCACCGTCAACGCCTGCTCGAGGCACTGGGGCAGTGGCGTGGTGGCTTGATCGTCATCAGCCACGACCGCACCCTGCTGCGCCAGATGCAGCGCATCGTCGAGCTCACGCCGCACGGGCTGCACAGTCATGGCGGCAACTACGACCTCTACCTGCAGCAGAAACAGCAGGCACAGCGCGCCGCCGAATCCGAGCTCGCCCTGCGCAAACACGAACGCCGTCAGCAGCAGCAGGCCGAGCGCGAACAGCGCGAACGGCAGGCCCATCGACAGGCGCGGGCCACGCGCGACGCCCGCACCGCCAACCAGGCTCCCATCCTGCTGGGCGGCATGAAGCAGCGCAGCGAACACAGTGCCGGTCGGCTGCAGGCGCAGCTGTTGCGTCGCCGCGCTGACAGTGATGAGCGGGTGCGCGCGGCCGCCGCGCAGGTCGAGGCGGATGTGCAGGTGGCGCTGCTGACACCCGCGCTGGAGCGGATGCGTCCGCAGGTCGCGGTGGAGTTGCGCGACGTGCGGCTTCCGTTGCTGGCACCACCGTTGGACAGGATCGACCTGCGCATTCCGGGCGGTGCGAGGGTGGCGGTGTGTGGCGGTAATGGGAGCGGAAAGTCGACATTGCTGCGGGTCATGGCCGGGCGTTTGCCGCCGCTTTCCGGGGAGGTGCGACGCGCGGTGGATTGTGCGTTGCTGGAGCAGAGCGTGTTTGAGGAGGGTGGGGCGGTTGTTGCCGAAGGCAGCGGGGCAGAGCCCCGCTCTACCTTGGCGTTGTTGCAGCGGGCGAATCCGATGGAGAGCGAGGGCGTGCTTCGGACACGGCTGGCGTTGCTGGGGCTGGACGCCGAACGCATTCTTCGCCCCCTGCACACCCTGAGCGGCGGCGAGCGGATGAAGGCAGCGCTGGCGGCGGTGCTGTATGCCGAGCAGCCGCCGCCGCTGCTGCTATTGGACGAGCCCGGCAATCACCTCGACCTGCCGTCGCTGGCCGCACTGGAGACAATGCTGCGCAGCTACACCGGCACCCTGGTGATGGTGTCGCACGATGACGCCCTCCTGGAGGCGGTAGGCATCACCCATCGCCTGGAGGCCACCGCCGCAGGTTGGAAGCCGTAGAGCCGGGTCTTGCCCGGCTGCTTTTCGCGCCGGAAAACGCCCCAGCCACGCATGGCGTGGCTCTACGGCACAGGTCGTTCCCCTAGCCACGCAAGGCGTGGCTCTACGCCCCCCGCGCCCACACCGGGAACGCATCCGGCAGCACCTGCCACACCATCGGCCCCGCGCGCATCTCTTCATCATTCAGCAGACACGCATCCAGTTCCGCCCGCACCGCACGCTCGTCCATCGCCACCCCGATCACCGCCAGTTCCTGGCGGCGATCCCCCCACAGCGGGTGCCACATCCGCCGCATCGCGGCGTACTCGCCCGGGTCGCTCACTTCATGCGCGGCCGGCAGGGCCGCGGTCCAGCAGGACGTCTGCTGCCGCACCCAGCCGGCATCGGTGTAGGGAATCTGCGGCGGCGGCAGCAGCGGCACGGTGTCCTCCAGTCCCGCATCCACACGCTCACGGGCCGCATACCAGAACCCGGCCGCCTGGGTGCGGGTGGACGCCCCCACGCTCGACAGCTCGCCCACCCAGTCCATGCGGTTGGCCAACCAGAAGAAGCCCTTGCTGCGGATCACGCTGTTCAATCCCGTTTCCAGCGCGCGTGCGAAACGCTGCGGATGGAACGGGCGACGTGCGCGGTAGACGAAGCTGCTGATGTCGTACTCCTCCGTCTCCGGTGTGTGCTCGCCGCGCAGCGCCTGCATCCAGCCCGGGGCCAGCTGCGCGCGCACGAAATCGAAACGAAGCGTGTTGAACACTTCATGCATCGGCACATCACCGTGCCGTGACAGCACCAGGCGCGCATCGCGATTCATCGCGCGCAGCACCGCCAGGGTCTGCTGCAGTGTGTCGTCGTCGATCAGGTCGCACTTGCTGACCACGATCACGTTGGCGAATTCGATCTGCTCGGCCAGCAGGTCCACCACCCCACGCGCATCGTCCTCGCCGGCCTGTTGCCCGCGGTCGGCCAAGCGGTCGCTGCCGGCGAAGTCGTGCAGGAAGTTCTGCCCGTCCACCACCGTCACCAGCGTATCCAGCCGCGCGATGTCGCCAAGGCTGAAGCCCTGCGCATCGCGCACCTGGAACGTGGCGGCCACCGGCATCGGCTCGGCAATGCCGGTCGATTCAATCAGCAGGTAGTCGTAGCGCCCGGCCGACGCCAGCTGCTTCACTTCCTGCAGCAGGTCGTCACGCAGCGTGCAGCAGATGCAGCCATTGCTGAACTCCACCAGGGTCTCTTCGGTGCGGCTCAGGGCCGCACCGCCGTCGCGGACCAACTGGGCGTCCACGTTGATCTCGCTCATGTCGTTGACGATCACCGCCACCCGCAGACCATCGCGGTTGCGCAGCAGTTGATTGAGCAGGGTGGTCTTGCCCGCGCCCAGGAAGCCGGACAACACGGTCACCGGCAGGCGCGGATCGGAAGCAGCAGAAGAAGCGTTCATGGCAGGGTCGGCTGGAAAGGAGAATAAATGTTACTGTATAACACTCGAAAGCCAAGGGTCCCCCACCCATGAAGCACCCCAACGCCTCCCTGCTGGACGCAGGAGCCATTGCCCTGTCTGCGCTGTGCCTGCTGCACTGCCTGGCCCTGCCACTGCTGGCTGCCGCCCTGCCACTGCTGGGGGTCTGGGCCGAAGCCGAGTGGGTCCACGTGCTGTTCGTGGCGATCGCCGCGCCCACGACCGGCATTGCGCTGTGGCGGGCCCATCTGCGTTATCCGGTGCCGCTATGGGCGGGCGCGGTGGCAGTTGCTGGGCTGTTGTTTCTCTTGGCCGGCGCAGCGGAGTGGCCCAGCCATGACACGGAGACGCCGATGACGGTGATCGGCAGCCTGCTGCTGGCCGGCACGCACGTGTGGAACGGATGGCGGCGGCATCGGCATTGAGGCCATCGGCCTTCTGATGCGAGGACCCCGCCGACGACATACGCCTGGCGGGGCCTTGCCTATGCGATTTCAATTCCCATCCAGTTTGGCCGCTAACTACGCGGGCCTAGCTGAGTTGGAGAAATCTTGCGCGATCGACTAACGGATAGAAATGGTGCCCGTCGCATGTCCACATTGCCTGGGGACACAAGCCTCCATTCTGGAGTTGATGAAGCGAGGCTGTCCCACGTAACAATTCACCCATACCTGCCTATCGTCATTGAACGCACCGCCGTAGTTCCAAGTCTGTGAGAAGCTGCACCGCCCATTATCGGCGGAGGCAGTCGCGGATAGAGGTCCAGCGACGCTACTTGTTGCACGTGCTCGCCCATGCACCAGCAAATTGCCTACAGGAAACGAACCGGAAGGAGCTATGGCGAAGACATAGTCGGTGGACTTTTCGGATGCCCCGCTTTGCAGACCGGATGTTTCATCGTGCGACTCTCGTTGAGCACGCGGTCGCTGGCATCCCCACCCACTAACTGCACCAGAGATCACGGATTCTCCGTCAAGCGACGGCTCCAAACCATGCTCCGCACAAAACTCCTCGTGATACTTCGTGGTTGCCTCAGTCTGAATGCTTGGATCGTAAACGTAGGTTTTTTCATCCACTTGATCCAACCGCTGCTCCACCTTCCTAGTGCCACCGTTGGGGTCCGGCACTGAACTAGTCCGAACGACAATCGTGTTTCCCGAAGAATCCACTTCTATTCGATCAGAGTAGGGCTGCTCTTCGCTAGCTGCTGCTACGAATGAAGTAGCGATCAGGAAATACGCCAATGACTTCATGGGCTTGCGCCTCCTTGGTTGGGAGCGGCGAGTCTTCATCTCTGAAATCATCAAAAGTGTGAACTGCGTCGAAGAATTGAAACGCGATCAAGACGCGCGTTTCTCGGCCAAGCGTCTTGGCTCGCAACGCCTTGTGTACCAACGCCAGAGGCAGCTTCCACGATCAATAGATCGCAAAGCCAGATGCAGCCGATCGCGTCATCTGGCTGCGCATCCTTGTCGGCAATGGCACGCTCTGCGAGATGTTTGCACCGCTGAATGACCACCGCACCTATGCGCCGCGTTGGCACCTGCGTGATTCACACCCATGCCGTTTCGGATCCTCAGCTACCGCATCGCGATCGGCATGACCCAGACGTAGCTGGCAAGCAAGCCAAACCTTCTGATCAGCGCCCGTAAGACCGCAGCAGCTTCACCAGCACCTGTGCTTCTTCCGCACGCTCCGCCGGATCGTCGGACGACACCACGTGCGCCTGCAGGTGCTCATCCAGCAGCGCCATCAGCAACCCGTGCGCGGCACCGCGTACGGCCGAGGCCTGCACCAGCACGTCGCTGCAATCGGCGTCTTCGTTCTGCAGGGCGGTTTCCAGTGCAGCCACCTGCCCGGCCATCCGACGGACCCGGGACAGAAGTGCTTTTCGGTGTTGGTTGACGTGTGCCATGGGCCGGAGCATACACTGGACGCATACCCCCATGGGGTATACATTGCACACCCTCGCCCGCCCTCCGTGCCCCGCCATGTCCCTCGCCGCTGCCGCCGACGCCCGCCGCCACAGCCATCACTTTGACGACGGCAATCCGTTGGCCGAACGCCGGACCCGCCGCGCGCTTTACCTGACGGCGGTGATGATGGTCGTGGAGATCGTGGGCGGCTGGTGGTTCAACTCCATGGCGGTGCTGGCCGATGGCTGGCACATGAGTTCGCACGCGCTGGCGCTGGGCATGGCCGCATTCGCCTATGCCTGCGCCCGCCGCTACGCCCATGACGGTCGCTTCGCCTTCGGTACCTGGAAGATCGAGATCCTGGGCGGCTACACCAGCGCCATCGCCCTGCTCGGTGTGGCCCTGCTCATGGCGGTGCAGTCGGTGGAGCGCCTGTTCGTACCCAGCAGCATCCACTACAACCAGGCCATTGCCATCGCCGTGGTCGGGCTTGTGGTCAACCTGATCTGCGCCTGGTGGCTGCATGACAGCCCGGGGCATTCGCATGGTCACGGTCATTCGCATGGTCACGGTCATTCGCACGGCCATGGCCACGCACATCACGACCACGGGCATCACGATCACCACGACCACGCCGGCCACGCACACGGCCACCATCAGGACCTCAATCTGCGCTCGGCGTATCTGCACGTGTTGGCCGATGCCGCGACCTCGGTGCTGGCGATCGTGGCCCTGATCGGCGGCAAGCTGTGGGGCGCGGCGTGGTTGGACCCGGTGATGGGCATCGTCGGCGCGGTCTTGGTCACCGTGTGGGCCATCGGCCTGCTGCGCGATACCGGCCGCATCCTGCTGGACGCGCAGATGGACGCGCCCGTGGTGGCCGAAGTACGCGAGGTGATCGAACAGGGGCCGTGGTCGGCGAAGCTGGCCGACCTGCACGTCTGGCAGGTCGGCCGCGGCAAGTTCGCCGTCGTTGCCAGTGTGGTCAGCACCGACGCGGTGTCCGCCGACACCCTGCGCGATGCCCTGGCCATCCACGAAGAACTGGTGCACATCACCGTCGAAGTGCACCAGATGTAGAGCCGGGCTCGCCCGGCTGCGTGACGTACGGGCCCGGTGAAATTCAGCCGGGCAGAGCCCGGCTCCACGTAGACGGATGATCAACGCACCGTCATTTCCCCGTTGCTCGCCGTGCATCGCTTGGGAATACAGGCTTCGGTCCGCGTAGAGATGACACGGGGACGATCCACATAACAGTTCACCCACACCTGCTGGGCGTCGTTGAACGCACCAGAGTACGACCAGCTCTTCGACATCCGGCAGCGCCCGCCGTCCGCCGTGACGCTGGTTGCAAGCCTCCCAGCTTGACTGCTCTTGGCTGTCACGTACCCATAGGCAATGAAGTTTCCGACCGCGACGACACCGTTGGGTGCCCGGGCGCTGACGAAATCGGGGGCTTCGCTCAGGATGGATGCGTCCGAAGGTGCCCCGGGTTCCAGATGATCCTTTGGCCCCTGTGTGGGTCGACATCCCCACCCGCTGACCGCACCGGACAGCACGGTTTCGCCATCAAGCGATGGGACGCCTCCATGCTGTGCGCAGAACGCCTCGTGATATCGGTTGGTGGCTTCACTCTGGATGCTGGGATCGTAGATGAACGTCGTTTCGTCCACCGGATCCAGCCGCTGCTCCACGTACCGGACGACACCGTTTGAATCGACGGCAGCACTCGTACGCACTACCACGCGATTTCCAGCGGCGTCCGTCTCATAGCGGTCTGTGTAGGAGTCGGAATTGCTGGCACTTGCCGTGAACGAACTTGCCAGTAGCAGGTACATCAAACACTTCATGCGCTTTGCCCTTGTTGGTTGGGAGCGCGAAGTGTTGTTCCGTCATTCGGTCGAAAGTGAGCACCGCGTCATGAAAGCGACTGGCGGTGCTACTGATGTGACTCGCGAATCATCGACATCCCACCGAACCCCACTGTTATCAATGACTTGATCGCGGTTGGGGGACATCCGTGGGCGCTCTGGCATTTGGCCATTTCGACCTCTGCCTGTTTCTTCTTTGTCGCGATCGGCTGCGAGAGCCTGGCTACAGCTTGAAGATCATCCCCAGCAGAAACAGTCCCAGCGGCAACGAACTGAACACTGCACCGGCCGTTCCCAACCACGGCCAGCGTTCGCCTCGCACGCGCGAACCCAGGCCGACAATCACGCCGACGATCGAAGCCCCCAATACCCCCAGCGAGATGCCTGCATTGCCCAGCAGCCAGCGCCCCACCTCGGGCGAGGCCTGGCCCACCGCGTAGGCCACCGCGAACATGGCCGGGGCCACCAGGAAGCTGCCGATCCCCAGCAGGGGCGCACGGTTACCCGGCATACGGGACGGGGCAGAGGAAGAGGCAGGCGAAGGCGTGGGGTCTGACATGGGGGTATGGGTGAACGGGTCAGCTCCCACCGTACACCATCGCCCGGTCTGCACACCGCTCAGGCGCAGGGTGCGGCACTATGACGCAACATCTGCCGTCAGGAGAACCGCCGTGCGCGCCTTGCCCTGTCTGCTCCTGCTCCCCCTACTTCTGCTCACCGGCTGCGGCAAGCGCAATGCCGGCGACGCGGTGTACTCCGCCGACCCCATGCTGGGCTGCTACAGCACTCACCCCCGCAAAGCCGCGGACTTCCGCATTGAACAGGAACAGGGGCGGTACTACGTGTCCTTCAACCGCGACGACCAATGGCAACGCGAGGCCGCACCGCTTCAGGAAGCCCGCCGCGACGAAGTGGCCAGCTACTTTCCCAGCGACGCCGATCAGATCGACCGCGCCCTGGTCCGCAACAGCGGCGGCTTCGGCTTGTTCCACCTCAAGCCCGGGGCATCGCTACGAGGAAAAGCCAAGGACAGTGACTACATGACGCTGGTGCTGATCGGTGCCGGCCCGGTGTTTAGAACAGGCTGCGACTGATACAGGCACCTCCACCCGAGGTGCAGCGCAGCGGCGAACCGCGGATATGCAGCTGACGCCAGCGCGACGAGCGCGCCCAACGGTGATGCCATCCCCTGTAAACCACGTTCATTCCACCCCCGCCCCATGGCGGCGACGGCGGTGGATGGAGCTGTACGGCCACTGCGCGGGCTCGCGCACGTGCCCCTGCTGCACCGGGCAGTGGTGCACCCATGCGATGTGCTGCTGCAGGGCCGCCGCATCCACGATGCGCTGCTGCGGGAAGTCGGCCTGCCACAACGGCCGCGCGCAGCGGTCGCGACGCAGCAGCGCGCGCGGTGGCTGGCCGGGCAGCTGGCGGTCGAACACCGCCTGGATCTGCCGCCAGCGGGACTCGCCTTCTTCATCGCCCGGTGGCAGGGTCCACACGCCGTGCAGCTGGCTCGGCAGCACGACGATGGCGTGCAGCACGAACGGACGGGTGTGGCGCGCAATGCGGAAGGCCCGACGCAGCACGTCCGGCTGCTCCACCAGCAGGCGGCTGCGCGGGTCGCGCAGGTAGGCACTGAAGCCCCAGGTGTTGTCGAACGCCGGATACGGGTTGGGCATCTCCATGCAGCCAGTGTGCGAACCGCCTCCGCCGCCCGCGATCAGCGCAGCCCACCCGCTCGGGTCGTCCGGCGACGCGTTGGCCGGTAGGAAATCACCGGCTCGGGTACCCTACCCACCCCGCTAGCCTGCCCGACTGCCCGTGCCCCACTACACCGGTCCCCTGCTTACCCGTTCCTCCGCCGATGCCCTGGCGCGTGCCCGCGACAGCGGGGCCGGCGAATGGACCGGCTCGCTCGACCTCGGCCGCAGCACCGGCACCGCCACCCTGGCCGCCGACCACTGGCAGTGGCAGGGCCAGCGCTACGACTACCCGGGCAAGACCAAGGACCGCACCTTGTATTACTGGGACGGCGAGGAGTTCCTGCCGGTCTCGCGGTTCGGCTCGGCGCTGATCAAGCTGGTACCCACCGAATGGGACGCCCCCACCTTCGAGATCGACGGGATCAAGATGCTGCCCAGCGCGCAGGTCTCGCCGTTCGAGGACGCGCGCCGCAAGGTGGCCCTGGTGGCCCCGGCGGGTAAGACCGTGCTCGATACGTGCGGCGGCCTTGGCTACTTCGCGGCCTGCTGCCTGGAGGCCGGGGTCACCCGCATCCAGTCGTTCGAGAAGAATCCCGACGTGCTGTGGCTGCGCACCCTCAACCCGTGGTCGCCCGACCCGGACGCGGCCAGCAGCGGCGGTCGGCTGTCGCTGACCCAGGGCGATGTCTCCGAGCAGATCCAGACACTGGAGAACCGGTCGGTCGACGCCATCCTGCATGACCCGCCCCGCTTCGGCATTGCCGGCGAACTATACTCGCAGGTGTTCTATGACCAGCTGGCGCGGGTGATCCGCCCGGGCGGCCGGATGTTCCATTACACCGGGGCCCCGAACAAGCTCACCAGCGGCCGCGATGTGCCGCGCGAGGTCGCCAAGCGGCTGGAGAAGGCCGGCTTCAAGCCCGAGCTGGCGCTGGACGGGGTGTTCGCCGTCAAGCGCTGAAGCACTTTTCACTTTCCTTATAAATCAACACGTTGAGCTTCCGGAAGGTTTCCGGCAAGCATCTCCAGGCCCCTTTGAGCAGCATCGGACCCCGTACTCCGACCGCATCAACGAGGCCCGTCATGCACATCCTCCCGGTTGCCGAACACCTCCACGAGGGTGCCCGCCATGTGCAGCCCTGACGCCCGCGAGCCGCTGTTCCGGCGCTCGCTGCCGGACGAAAGCGGTCAGCCGCGCTGGGACCGGGCACCGGACTTCCCGCACCTGCCGTCGGTGAACAACCAGGTGTTCGTGCGCTGCGCCAATGGCAGCGGCAGCGACGTCCCCGGCCAGCTGTTCGTGGCCATCGGCCACCCGCCGCTGCCGTGCTGGCCCGACCTACTGCAGCCGCTGGCCCCGCAGCCGCGGCTGCCGGCCCCGCCGGTCATCATGCGCAACGTGCGCGACCTGCAGAGCTTCTTCGAACACCATCCCGGTCATGCCCAGCGCAGCGTCGCCTACGGCATGGCCGACCGCTATACCTTCCAGGCCCGCTACGAGCAGCGCGACGCCAGTGCCGCCATGCAGCTGGAGCTGCGCGCGCACGCCTGCCCGCCGGCCTGGACCTTTTCGGTGCTGGGCAACGACGCCAACGGGCCGTTGCAGATCGCACCGTTCGTGCTGGGCCGTGCCAATGGCTGGGTGAGCTGCCTGGCAACCGTGCCCGCCGGCTATGAAGACACCCTGACCCTGCACATCGACACCCACGGCCATATGCCCGGCGAGGAAGCCCGGGTGGACCTGGTGCTCTCGGTGCAACTGCCTGTGCAGGGTTCGACTGGGCGTGAGCAACCCACGCTGTTCCGGCTGGGTTGCCACTCCTGGCGCGCGCAGCCGCCAGCCATGGATACGGCCTGGCCTGCGCGCGGGGTGGCCTGCGACCTGCTTTGAAGCACGACGGTCTTCACATTGCCTTACTATCTGCGCATCAGCCGCCGGTTGTGTGCGCTGACGGCCAAAAAGGGCAGTGCGTTGAACGAACCTACTCCGCAGGTCCCCGCTGTCGAGCACTTCCGCGTCGGCGACTGGATCGTGTATCCGAAGGAAAACGCCCTGGCCAGCGACGCCGGCCGGGTGAGCGTTGAGCCGCGCGCGATGGAAACCCTGGAGTTCCTGGCCTACAACGCCGGCACCGTGGTTACCCCCGAGCGCCTGCTGGTGGAGTGCGGTGCCGACCTCAGCCTGGGCGACAACCCGGTGCAGAAGGCCATCGCCCAGCTACGCAAGGCATTGGGCGACAGCGCCGTCGCCCCGCGCTACATCGAAACCATCCGCAAGCGCGGCTACCGGCTGATCGCCCCGGTGACCCTGCCCGCCGGCTATCGCGGCCCGGTCGCGCAAGCCGCCGCGCCCGCTACGCCGGGCAGTCCGTTCCGTGGCCTGGACGCTTTCGACAGCGACGACGCCGCCGTGTTCTTCGGCCGCAGCGCTGCGGTCGAGACCCTGGTGCAGGCGCTGGAAGCGCAGTGGCAGCAGCAGTGCGCGTTCGTGCTGCTGGTCGGAGCCAGCGGCAGCGGCAAGAGTTCGCTGCTCAACGCCGGTCTGATTCCGCGCCTGGCACCGCCCGGTGTCGGCGCACTCGACGTGGTCGCCATCGCCCGTGTGCCGGGCCGCGGCCCGGGTACCCGCACACTCGCTGCCGCCGTTGCCGACGCATTGGTGACCACCCTGCAGCCGGCGCTGCTGGAAGGCCATGACGTCGACACCTGGCAGCAGTCGCTGGAGCACACCCCCGAGCGCGCGTTGCAGCAGCTGGCCGACCGCATCCGCAGTGCCCAGGGTGCACGCCAGGGCGATCGCGCACCTGCGCTGGTGCTGGTGATCGACCAGCTGGACGACTTCTTCGCCGAGGACGGCGACCCTGCGCAGGCCGCTCAGGATGCGGCACTGCTCGAACAACTGGCACGCAGCGGCCACATCGCGGTGGTCGCGGCCTGCCGCAGCAGCGCCTACCCCGCCCTGGCCAGCGTGCCCGGACTGCTGGCACTGAAACAGCCCAGCGGCCACGTCGACCTGGCCCCGCCCGGTCCGGCCGAGATTGCCGAGATCATCCGCCGCCCGGCGCAGTTGGCCGCGCTCTCGTTTGAAGAAGGTCCGGACGGACGCCTCGATGACGTGCTGCGCGACTCCGCCGTGGCCCAGCGCCATGGCCTGCCGCTGCTGCAGCACACCCTGCAGCTGCTGTACGAACACCGCCAGGACGGTGGCCGGCTGGGCTTTGCCGCCTACACCGCCATCGGCGGGCTGGAAGGCGCGCTGCGCCAGCACGCAGAAAAGGTAATGGCGGCCGTTTCGCCCGCCGCGCGCAACAGCCTGCCCAACGTGCTGGTACAGCTGGTGCGTTACTCCGCCGACGGCGAGCAGATCAGCTGCGTGGCGGCACCGCTGCAGGCGTTCGCGCCCGGGCCCGAGCGCGAGCTGGTGGATGCGCTGCTCCGCAACCGTCTACTGGCAGGTACCGCCGAAGACAACGCCCCTTCCGTGCAGATCGCCCACGAAACCCTGCTGCGCGCCTGGCCGCGCGCCGCCCAATGGGTGGCCGACAACCGCGACGACCTGCACCTGCGCGAGCGCCTGCACCTGGCCGCCCAGCGCTGGCAGCAGGAAGATCAACGCCGCGACCTGCTGCTTCCCGGCGGCCGCCTGCTGGACGAAGCGCGCGAGCTGCTGCGGCGTCGCCCGCAGCTGCTGGACAGTCCCTGCCATGCGCTGGTGGCCGCGTCGGCACACCGCGAGCAGCGCCAGCGCTGGATCAAGCGCGGTGCGATCGGCACGGTTTCCGCGCTGGCGGTGGTGGCCATGGCCGGTTTCGGCATCGCCCACCATGCCCGCTTGCAGGCCGAACAGGACCGCGAGCGCGCCGCCGGCCTGGTGGAATACATGCTCGGCGACCTCACCGACCGGCTCGAGCAGGTCGGCCGGTTGGACCTGCTGGATGAAGTGGGCACCCGCATTCAACACGACCTGGCCGGTGCCGACGCACGCAGCCACGACACCCGCCTGGAACGCTCACGCGTGCTGCGCCAGCTGGCGCGCATTCGTGTGGCGCGTGGTGTGCTGGATGACGCCGCGCCGCTGGCCACCGAGTCGCTCGCCCTGGCGGAGCAGGTGGCCCAGGAGCAACCGAAGTCGGCCGACGCGCAGTTGAACCTCGGTGAGTCGCACTACTGGAACGGCTACCTCGCCTTCCTGCGCAACGACACCGCCGGCGCACTCCAGCACTGGAATGCGTACCGCGTCGCCACCGAACGCGCCACCGTGCTGCAGCCGGATAATTCCAAGGCCTGGCTGGAAGCGTCGTACGCGCTCAACAACCTGGGCACGCTGGCCCGCAGTGCAGAGCAGAACGCGCAGTCGCTGCAGCTGTTCCAGCAGTCGCTGCAGCACAAGCGTCGCGCCCAGGCACTCAACCCCGACGACGTGCGCCTGCGCGCGGACCTCGCCGACAGCCTTTCGTGGGTGGCGAGCGCACACGACCGCCTGGGCCAGTGGCCGCAGGCACGCATCGCCTACGACGAAGCGGTGAGCGTGATCACCCAGGTGCGCGAACGCGCGCCGCAGGATGCCGAATGGAAACACCGTGAAGCCGTGCTGCACACCCTGCGCGGGCAGATTCTCTCCAGCCTGGGCGAACGCGAAGCGGCACACACCGAGCTGGTCGCCGCCACCCGCCTGCTCGACCAGATTGGCGAAGCACAGCCCGATCGCAGCGACTGGGCCCGCGACCGCAGCGTGACCCACCGCACCGCCGGCGAACTCGCGCTGGACGTGGGCAACCTGCCCGATGCCACCGCACACTTCGTCATTGCCGACCGCCTGCTCGGCGCGCTGCTGGAAAGTGGTGCCGAGGTGCGTGAGCTACCCCGGCTGAAGATCCGCTCCGCACTCGGTGCCGCGCGCCTGGCGCATGCGGCCGGGCAGACCGGCACCGCCACGCAGCGTCTGGCGCAGGCCCAGGGCTATCTGGACGAAATGCCGCCGACCGAAAAACCCTCGCGCCGCGAACGCCTGCTGCGTGCGGAAACCAGCGTACTGCGCGCCGAGCTGGATGCCGCCCATCTGAGTGCACACACCGAGCAGCTGCGCCAGGCCGCGCTGTGGCTGGGCAACGAAGAGCAGCGTGCCACGGATCGCGAAGCCCGCGACCTGTGGCAGCGGCTGGCTCCGCTGCTGGCCCAGCTGCAGCCGGCACCGCCATTGATTCATTGATTCCGTGCCAGCTGGCACATCACAGGGGGATGTAAGCATGTACGCAGTTCCGACAGATACGTTTGATCTCACCGTCATGTACGTTGGCGAGGGCGGCAACACCGACGACGGCAAGTACTTCTACAAGTTCTCTCCGGAGATTCTGCTGACCCACAAGGCCGGGAACATCAACATTGTCCTGACCCCGAAGAGTACGAAGGGCATCCGGATCTTCACCGTTGTCGACAACGGAGGTGGGGAGATGGGACTGCCTGAGGTTGCTCCCGACGGACGTTCGGCGACGGTGTACGACAGCGTGTCCAGGCCCGCCCTGATCAACGTGGCCGTGGTGGTTACCGATGGCGAGAGCGAGCCCGGCGAACGCAAGTACATCGTCTGCGACCCGCAGGTGATCAACGTTCCGGACTGATCCCGCGGCTCCATGCGGCAGCGCACGGTGTGCGCAGCTGAATCGCCGGTTCACCGCCTCCACCTGGGCTTAACCCGGCGCGCACCGCTCCTGACCTACGCTATGGCCTGAGCCATACGTAGGTCAGGAAACTGCATGTCCTTGAGCACTACCCCCCGCCTTGACGAAGCCGAGCGCCAGCGCGCGCTGGATGCCCTGCACATCGTAGGCAGCCTGCCCGAACCGGCCTACGACGACATCGTCAAAGTTGCCGCCGCCGTGTGCGGCACGCCGATGGCGCTGGTCACCCTGATAGACCGCGACACCCAGTGGTTCAAAGCCCGGACCGGCCTGGACGGACACCAGACCGAACGCAATGTGGCCGTTTGCGACCATGCGATCCGCCAGCCCGGCCAGTTGATGGAAATTGGCGACCTGATGCAGGACAGCCGCTTCGCCGACAACCCCGTACTCAACGAGATCGGCGCACGCTTCTATGCCGGCATGCCGCTGGTCACGGACACCGGTGCCGCCGTGGGCAGCGTGTGCGTGGTCGACCTCAATCCACGTGAGCTCAGCCAGACCCAGCGCGAAGCGTTGGAAGCACTCGCGCGGCTGACCATGAACCTGATGGAAAGTCGCAGCCGCGAGCGCGAGCAGCAGGTCGCCACCATCCTCGAGCAGGCCGTGACCGTCGAGGATGCGCCCGCTCCGACCAGTGGCGGTGACTACAGCGTGGTGATTCTCGAACTCCAGAATCTGGACGAGGTCGCCCGCCGCGTCGGCGAGCGCACTCTGGACCGCCAGCTCACCCAGCTCGACCAGGCATTGGAGCAGTGCCTGCAGCTGGAGCGCGGCGACAGCATCAACCGCGTCACCGGCAGTGGTGAGTTCATTGCCGTGCTGGGCACGGATGATCCGGCGGATACGCTGGCGCGGATTCAACTGGCTGCCGAGCCGATCACCGCTGCACTGGGCACGCGCCTGCTGCTCGGTGCCGCTTCCACCAGCACGGGCGAATCCAACAACGTGCTGTTCCTGCGCGCCGACCAGGCGCTGAGCCAGGCCAAGGACGCGGCGCGCTGACGCGCCGCTAGTCCCCGCGCGGCAGCTTGGCCGCCCACATGTTGTCGACCAGATTGGGATAGGCGCGCCCGTTTTCTTCGGCGCGCTGTTTTGCTGCGTCCTTCTGCGCCGCAGAGAGCGGCTGCCCCTTGCGGGTTTTGGGGTTGGGCTTTTTCCAGGGGGGCGTGGTGGTTTTCTTCATGGGGTCCGCGCGCTTACGTAACACGTTTTTGCACCGTATCAGGTTCGATGTTACAGTTGAATCAATGGTTACGGAGCCACGCCATGTCCCTTCTGATCGATGGAGCACAGCGCTATCTGGCCGATCTGTTGCCCGGCGATGTCTCGGACGTGCGCGCCTTGAAATTGCCGACCCTGCCCTACTTTCTGCAGGACGCGTTTGAACTGGGTCAGCTTCGGGTTCATGGCCACGAGGTGGTGCTGGCGGCCGCCAAGACAGCGCAGTCGCAGCAGACCCTGCACCGCATGCTGTCCAGGCTGCGTGACGCGGCCCAAAGCCGGGTGCTGTATGTAGCCGGGCACCTCACGTCGTACGAACGCAAGCGGCTGCTGAGCGAGCGCGTGGAATTCGTCGTGCCCGACAGCCAACTCCACGCGCCGAGCCTGGCGCTGGACCTGCGCGAGCGGCCTACAACATCGGCACCTCGTTCCGAGGTGCTCAGCCTGGGACCGGCAACGCAGGCGGTTCTGCTCACCCTGCTCCTCAACGACGGCGGCGACATGACGACGCGTGCCATAGCGCGAAAGCTTGGCTACTCGCCAATGACGGCCAGCCGTGCCAATCGCGAACTTGAAGCAGCGGGTCTGGTGCGTGTGTACAAGCAGGGCTCCAGCTCCATGCTGGCGTTGGCCGGCTCGCGCTCTGAAATGTGGGCACATGCCAAGCCACTCATGCGCAGCCCGGTGACCAAGGAATTGCACCTCGCAGGCCCCGTGCCCGAGCGCACCGGCCTGAAGTTGGCTGGCGAGAGCGCGTTGGCCGAGCTCACGCTGCTGTCGCCGCCTGCAGAACCGGTATTTGCCATCGGTCCAAGCGACTGGCGCACGTACGGGTCGGAATTCAATCTGCGCGAACAAGCCGAATCCGACACCTTCAAACTTCAGATATGGAGCTACAACCCGTGGCTTTGGGAAAACCGGGCCACCGTAGATCCCCTTTCTCTTACGCTCAGCCTTCAGGACGTTTTTGACGACCGTGTGCAGATTGCACTGGACGAACTGGAGAGCAGTGCGTGGGAGAGATCAAGCGCATAGTTGCCGCAGACGCCTCCACAAAGTCTCCGCAATCCCCGTAGAGCCGGGCTTTGCCCGGCTGAACCCACCCGAATCCCCCAACGAGCCGTAGTGACACGCCATGCGTGTCCTCGACCAACTCACCCCATCTGGTGCGGCTGCTGCGCCTGCTGCACCAACTGCTCGTTCTGCTCCCGCTGCTGACTCTGCGTCTGGGCCTGCGCCGGCGCATCCACACCCTGCAACCGCTGCAGCGACTGTTCCAGCGGCGCATTCAACGCCTGCTCAGTCGGCATGTGCGCGCGGCGGTGCGCCGGATTGGCCGGGTCGCCCTGCACCACGAAGAAGGTTTCACCCTGCCGCTTGGTCTCGGTGGCGTTGCTCAGGAGCACATGGTCCACGCGCGAGAGACCGCTGTCCTTGGCCAGGCAGGCGGCGCTGGCCGCCATGCGCTCGCTGTTGTGGTCGAATTCGCGGCCCAAGGTGGTTTCGAGGCGCTGCATGGCGTCGCGCGACTGGGCCAGAAGCGGGTTCTGCGCTGCGGCGGAGCTGACGTCTGCCTGCCCTTGAAGCGGGACGTAAGGGGGCTGTTGGTCAGGCATGCGCGGATTAACCTCGGGCGGAAACATGGGTGGAGCGATGGTCCGCATCGTAGCAGGATCCAAGTCACCCGTTGGTGTAAGGCCGTTCGCCTCTTGGAACTTGATGACTGCGCGCTGCATGGAGAGGCGGTAGACACCATCCTCAGCGAGTGGCTGGCCGTCTGCTCCCACATGGCCGTGTGCGTTCAGAACGCGCTGAGCAACCAGCACCTCAGGAGATGACTCACCGATGCGAATCACGCCATCATTGGCGAATGGCCGGGGTTCAATACCTGAACTGCGCCGATCAGGGTCAATGGCGAGACGTCCACTTGCAAGGTCTTCCATGTAGTTCTCGAAGTGCTGATAGCTTCGCGTATCAACCTCAATGTGGACGTGCTTGCCCGCGCGCTCCAGCCCTTGGTTGCTCTGCACCCCCAGCGCCTGTCCGTACGCGACATCATCTCCGACAGAAACATGGATCGGATTCATGTGCAGGATCCGTGCCCTCAGCTCTCCGCCTGCACGATCATAAATATCGACTGTGCCCATCGCGGCCGATACCCGGCCCACGTACCCTTCAACCGGTGAGGGCACATCGACCTCACGTACACCGCGTCCACCGGATGGAATCCGACTGTCTTCCAGTATGAAGTCCTTGGTGAGCAGTATCTGGTCTTCCCCAAGGGCACTGGCCGTACCACCGTCGGTACGACGCGTTTCAAGCTCTTGGATCTCACCCCCGACTACGCCATAGGATCGGCGACGGGCATCTTCGACACCAACAGGTACGCCGTCCTCGATTCGTGCCCGGGCGTTTGCCCCGGGGTGGTGTGTCACCAACCCATCCAGGTCTTGAACTGCCTGATTCCCAAGTCGCGGACTATGAAGCTGGATGAGCCGGTAGTGCGGCAAAGACGGTTCTTGTTGCGTCATGACGGACCCCCTACTCGAACTACTAGTATTAGCGGACGCGGCATCAGCGACACCTACGGTAGGCTCGAACTGACTCACCGTCCGTGATCGTCAGATGATCACCTTTCAGGACATAGATTTCGTCTACGACGATCCCTGGCGCGATGTTGGATTCTGTTGATACCCGCCAGGCGGCCGGCTCGTTCGAAATCCGGGAGATCTTTCTTAGCTTGTCTGTGTTCTCGTAGCCAAGCAGGCGATTGCTCTGGATTTCGATTGGCGCATCAGAATCTGGATTTACCGGAAGCTTGCACGCCGCCGGACCCAGGTCCCACGTGCCGATCGCCTCCTTCGGAAACTTTGCCGCGCCGGATGCGCCTGCTGGGTACACACACGCCAGGGCCATGACGCCGATGCCCACTGCTAGACGAATCGATGCTCCAACACTCATGACCGCATCCCCTTTGCCATCCCGATTGGGAAACCATGGCCATTCTGCCCGCGTCGGTGGATGGGGGGTATCGGATTAGTCCTATGCGGCACGCGCGAGCTTGGGAAGCGCTGGACCTGCTTGGTCCATGCGTTAAAGAGCCGATCGTTGTTATCGGCGGACGTCTTTCGACCGTCCCTACCAAAGCGGGTATCGCGCGGTGTAGCCATCCGAAGGTGCCCCAAGGGAACCCCCAGGGTGCCCAAAGCGTTGCAGCAGACAGCGTCTGCCCGGTCAGGGTTCCGCCCCAACAGGGCTCTGCGCCCCCATTACTAATTACATAGTTGACACCCTGCCGGGCGAGGCGCAGGATCTGCCCATCAACTAACGAACCAGTAGATAGCCCATGGCACGCCCTCCGTCTCCCACCCTTACCGATTCCGAACGCCGCATCCTGGAGGTGCTATGGAAGAAGAAGGAGGCGTCGGTGCGCGAGGTCACCGATGAGCTGTCCAGGAAGAAGCCCGTGGCCTACACCACGGTGCTGACCATGTTCAAAGTGCTGGACAAGAAAGGTCTGGTCACGCACCGCGCTGAAGGCCGCGCTTTCATTTACAGCGCGGCCATTACCCGTGTCGAAGCCCGGCAGCAGGCGCTGCAGAACCTGCTGAAGTCGTTCTTCAATGGCTCGCCCAGCGTACTGGCGCAGCATCTGATTGAAGCGCATGACCTTGATACCGATGAACTGAAAACCCTGCAGGACCGCATTGCCGACGCTGAAACGCCCCGCAAGAGGAAACCAGAATGACCATGCATTGGACGCACCTGTTGTTCACCTTCGCCCTCCAGCACCTGTGGCACAGCGCGCTGTTGTTCCTGATTGCGGTTGTGGTGGTAACCCCTCGTCTATTCAGTGCAGAGGCGCGTTCCTGGTTGCTCGCCGGCACCCTCGTATTGGCGGCCGCATCGCCCTTGATGGTGTTGCTGCCCGGCACAGCCATTGCCCCCACCTCAACCGTCACCGCTCCCAGCGAGTCGGTACAAAGTGTCGCTCGTTCCACTGGCGTGCCCACTAACTCGAGTGTCGCTCCGTCCTCCGAGCGCCCGGCCGTTCCCGTCGACATGCTGCAACTGCTCGCCGCGCTTTGGCTGACGGGTACGCTTTTCGTGCTGGCGCGTTTGCTGGTCGGTATGCAGCAGGCGCGAAGACTGCACCGCACTGGCCAGGCCGATGCGACGCTGCGTGCGTTGTTGGGCCCCGCCTGCCCTGCGCGGGCAGATGTCGCGGTTTCCGAGCATGTCCACGGCCCGATGGTCGTCGGCCTGTTGCGACCGCGCATTCTGGTGCCGCGGACGCTCCTCGACGCGCTGCCTGCCGAAGCGCTGCGTCATCTGCTGCTGCATGAAGCTGCTCACATCGAGCGACGCGACCTGTGGGCCAGCGCGGCCCAGCGCGCGGTCCTGGCCCTGTTCTGGTGGAGTCCCTTCATGCACCTGATCGGGCGACGCCTGGATGCGGCGCGTGAGTCCGCCTGCGATGCACGCGCCGCTGTACAGGCCGGATCCGGTCGACGCTATGCCGAATCACTGCTCAACGGCGTCTCCGCACTGATCCAGCAACGTGAGCACCACAACGCGTTGGCAGTGGGCATGTCGGTCAACCGCAGCGGACTCACCGAGCGCATCGACCAACTGCTCGCGCTGGAGCCGGGCCATGTGCGCCGCGGCATGCGCTGGAGTGCGCTGGGCCTGTGCGTGTTGGCGCTTGGTATCCATGCGAGCGTGGCGTTGGCGGTCACCCCGCGATTGGGCACCTCCGTCGCCCACGTTCCGCGCCCCGCTGTCCGTCCAGCAGAGTCCCCGGATGCCCGCGATCTTGTGGATGCGGCCGCCGACGGCGACGTCGCCCGCATGCGGCGGCTTGTGGACGAAGGCGTGCCAGTAAATGCATCGGTGTTTGGAGATGGCACCGCGCTGATCAGCGCTGCGCGTAACGGGCAGCTTGCCGCCCTGGACGCCTTGCTGGAGATGGGCGCGCAACCCGACCTGGCAGCGGCTGGCGAAGGCAATCCGCTCATTGTCGCTGCTGCCCCCGGTCACCTGGCCGTGGTTGAGCGGCTGGTGGCCGCCGGAGCGGACGTGAACCGTCATGTGATGTTTGACGAAACGCCGCTGATCAACGCCGCGCGTTCCGGTGACCTTGCCACTGTCGCCTTCCTCATTGAGCACGGTGCCGACGTCAATCTCGGCGTGATGGCCGACGGTCGCCGCTGGCGCTCGCCCTACAACCAGTCGCGCAATGCGGTTGTGCGCGACTACCTGGTACAGCACGGTGCAGTTGCCGCGCGCCGCTGACCCATCCCGCTCCTTCCCGAGGTCATCATGAAGCATCGAACTGTCTGCCTGCGCGGCGGGATGCCGCTGCGTGTTGCAACGATTGTGTTTGCACTGTTGGCCTTGCCGGCCGCTGCTGCGGACCTGCACGACGTCGCCGTTGACGCCGCCTTGGATGCGGGCCTGCGTCCGGGCATTCTGGAACCCGGCGCTTCGCAGCCGCGCTGGTCGCTGCAGCAGCGCATGAGCGAGCATCACGTACCCGGTGTAGCCATTGCGGTGTTGCGCGACGGAAAGCTCGTCCACGCAGCGGGCTATGGCGTACGGGCAGCTGGCTCGGCCGATCCGGTAAACGCCGACACGCTGTTCTCGGTGGGCTCGGTCAGCAAGGTCGTCACCGCCGCCACAACGCTGCGGCTGGTGGCCGACCATCGTCTCGACCTCGACCAGAACATCCAGCAGTACCTTACCGACTGGCGGGTACCGGGCACTGCAGCGACCCCGCATCCGTACATCACCCTGCGCATGTTGCTTTCACACACAAGCGGTCTGGGCGTGCACGGATTCGCCGACTACCTTCCCGGCGAAGCGCTGCCAACGCTGTTGCAGACGCTGGACGGTGTGCCACCTGCCAAGAACCAACCGATTCGCCTCGTCCACGCGCCGGGTGAGCGGGGCGACTATTCCGGCGGCGGCGTGATGGTTGAGCAGCATGTCCTCGAAAGCGTGAGTGGACAGCGCCTGGATGCGCTTGCCCGTGCGCAGGTATTCACCCCGGTCGGCATGTCCCGCAGCCGGTTCGACGGACCGCCGGAAGACATCGACAACATCGCGAAAGCGCATGACGGCAAGGGGGCGGTGACCGCCCTGCCGCGCGGCTGGCAATCATTCCCCGAGGCCGGTGCCTCTGGCCTGTGGACCAGCGCGGCGGACCTTGGCCGCTTCGTTGCTGCGTTGACGACCAGTTACCAGGGCAAGAACACGTTCCTGCCGCGCCCATTGGCTACCGACATGATGACGGCGGTGAGCCCGAGTTGGCATGGGCTGGGACCGCGCCTGGACGGCGACGGCATGCAGCGCATTTTCCACCATGGCGGATCCAATGACAGCTATCGCGCCTTGATCGAGGGGTATCTGGAAACCGGCGACGGCTTCGTCATTTTGACCAATGGCGAGAACGGTGCGGCGCTGGCGGCGGAGATCCGCAATGCGTTGTCCGATGTGATTGGTCGCGGGGTCAACCCCGTGGTGCGGAGCATCGCGCTGGATCCGCAGTCTGCGGTCGTGGCCAGTATTGCGGGGCGCTACCAGCGCAGTGACGCGGTGCCCATGGCGTTGCAGGGCGCGCTTGCCGATGTGTTCGACATACCCGCTGTTGAGGTCACCGTGGGCGAGAATGGCGTGCGGATGGGTGTGGCAGGCACGCGTCGAAGCGGACAGCTGCTGCCGGTGTCGCCGAATCGGTTCGTATCCCCTGACATCGATGGTTTGCAGGTCGAGTTCCAGCGCGATGCGTGGGGGGAGGTGTCAGGGGTGGTTCTGATGCTGGGTGACGCGCGGGCGTATTACGTGCAGTGAAAGCGTATGGGTTTGCACCCCGCCGGAAATTTTTCTCCGGCGGGGTACAACGCATTACAGCGCGATACGCGCCACCGATTCCTCGCTGCCCTTCTCGTCCTTTTCGCCATTCTTGATGGTCACGTACAGGACGTTGTTCTTGGCATCCAGCGCCAGGCTGTTCGGGTGGGTCGGCACCGCGTAGGTGGCGAGCTGCTTGTAGCTGTTGCTGTCATACGCGGTGACCGTGCCGGCTTCGCGGTTGGTCACGTACAGGCGATGACGCGGGGCGTCCAGCAGCAGGCCCAGCGGGCCGGCGTCGGTCGGGATGCTCGCCAGTTCCTTGCCGGTCTTCGGGTCCAGCACCAGCACGCGCTGGCCCGGGTGCTTGGACACAAAGCCCGGGATGCTGTTGCCCTGGTACTTGCGGATCATCTCCAGGCCCTGGTCGGTCACGAACAGGCGCTTGCCGGTGGGGTCCAGGGCCAGGTTCATCGGCTGCTCGGCGGTGACCTTGAAGCGCTGTTCCACCTTCGCGCTTTCGGTGCCCACGGTGACCACTTCACCCAGCAGGTTGGAGGTCAGCACGCGCTTGTTGGCGGCGTCGAACACCAGGCCCGGAGCCTTCGCATTGCCCAGGCCCGGAATGGTGTTGATCAGCTTCAGGCTCTGCGTGTCCACCACGAACAGCACGCTGCCTTCGCCGGAGTGACCGGTGACGTACAGGCGGTTGTTGGCCGGATCCACCACCAGCTCGCGCAAGTCGTGGGTATAGGCGGCCTTGCCGTCCTTGCCAACCTTCTTTTCCATCAGCTGCACGATGCCGACGGCCTTGTTCTGCGCGGTGTCCACCACGGTGACCGAGGTGTCCACGGTGTTGCCCACGTACAGGCGGTTGTGCGCGTCATCGAGCACCACGCCGAACGCCTTGCGCTCCAGCGGAATGGCCTTTTCCACCGCCAGCGTTTCCGGATTCAGGCGCAGCACCTGCGAGGGGCCTGCGGCATCGCCGAAGCCGCCCGAGGAAGCCACGAACACTGCGTTCTGGGTCGGGCTGAAGGCCAACTCGTACAGGCCCTGGGCGATCGGCTTGCGCTCGACCTTCGTGGCAGCGGCGGCGGTTGCGGCCTTTTCAGCGGCAAATGCCGACGGCGCGCCAAGGGTGAACGACACGGCCAGCGCCAGTGCGGCAGAACGGAACAGGGTACGGGGGTGCATGCGAGCGTCCTTCGAAAGAGGCGGAGGAGATTGGCTCGCGCGGCCGCGGGAGGGCGGCCGACCACACAACAAGAGCGCTGTGGGCAGGCTGGCTGAGGGCGATATGGTAGCAGAGCTGGATCGAGCGGGTTGCGACAGGGTTCCTGTGCCGTTCCGGGGCCGCTGCCTATACTGGCCGCACTCAATGCAATGGAATGGCCCTATGCGCGTGAAGTCATCCGGCCGGTGCGTGATGCTGGCACTTGCGGCTGCGGTCTGCACCAGTGCGTGCGCCAAGGCCCCACCTACGGAACCAGAAAGGAGTTCGACCATGTCCGAAGCCACCCAGACCGGCCGCACCATCAACGGCCACACCTATACCGATGCCCCCGTGGACGTGAAGCTGGGGCCGAATACGTTCCGGATTCCGGCGAACTACCTGGACAGCCAGATCGCGCCGTGGCCGGGTGAGGGGGTGAGTCTGGTGATCGAGTGGCCGGAGATGGGGCCGAGTGCGCCGGGGGCGCGGGCGAATCCGAGGACGAATGATTTCCGGAAGGAGATCAAGGCCTTGATCAACTACATCGATCGTGCGCCGATTGAGACCTCACTCGAACGCTACTCGTCCAATCAGGCCACTACGCCGCCGGACTCTGTTGAACGAGGCGATCCGAGGGATCGTCTGGATATGCGAGTTGCGCAGCCCGAGGTGATGGGACTGACGCCCTACGCCGTCGACGAGTCCAAGATGGCGCTGTTCTCCCAGGCATACGAGGCTAAGTATGGAAAAGCGCCGCCGCGTAGCCGACTCACGGAGCAGGACTGGTATGTGGCGCGTGCTGCAGATGGTCGACTTACCTCGTTCATCAAGTGCGGCAGCAAGGCCTACGTCAAGGATGGAATGAGGCTTGAGGGCGACCAGATCATCGACGTCCCGGATGAGACCCCTGTCGCAGGATGTGTGCACTACATCACCGACATCGAGAACAGTCTCTCAATCAGCATTAACTATAGCCGCGTGTTCCTCAAAGACTGGAAGCAGATGGAGGATGCCATCCGCGGCGTTCTCGCCCGCTCCAAGGTCAACTGATCCGCAACGATTGAAGGAGCTCTAGATGAATGGACTGACAGATTCTAACTTGCGCATCTTGGCCAGTTACGCCAATTCTGGAAATCGCGAACTGTACTGGAACTATCTATCTCAGCTTCCTGGCGCTGACGGATACGGCACCTTGGCGCTAGGCGTTGTTCGTAACGACAACCTGCCGGGTCAAGTTGCGAACACCTATGCTCAGGGATACGCGAGTACCCAGCATGATCGCGGCTCTCGTTTTGAAAACAAGGAACCGACTGAGCGCGGCTGGGAAGAGTTTGGTCAGACGCTTCTGCTTGAGGACCTGGAACGGCGCAGGTACTGGATCCGCGAAGGCCGCCCCGAGCTTGCCCTAAATCTACCGGGCGAGGATGTGATGCTGGCCCATGACAAGGCCTTCGAACTACACAAGCTGGACCCTAACTGCTGGACACCTCGCGTGCTGCTCCAAGCCGCACAAGAAAACTCTGGTCCGCAGAAGATGGAGGAGATCTGGCGGAACATGCTTGTCAACGACAACTTGGGCGTGAACCGTATGTGGAATACCGGAATTGACTCTTTTGTCGAAAAGGGGGCATGGCAGGGCGGTTCCTACTTGGTCAAGCTTGGGGTCATGGAGGCGGGCCAGCTTACGAATAGTCGAAACAGCGTCGACCCAAACGTGATTGGCAGCCACAACAAGTACTCACGCTACTTCGAGGAAACCGGCACCTGGGTGAACTACAGGACCGCCGGCCGCGATGTGTTCCAGGAGCAAGAGAAGGATCCCGCACGCATCGCAGAGCTGAACGACGCCCGCGCCGTACGCCTTGAGCGCCAGGAGATGTCGACTCAGTTTCATGAAGAAGACAACTTCCGAACCATTACGCCAAGTCCGAAGACTGGCTCCATTGATGATGTTCCAGGCAAGGATCAGCCGATCACGCGTTTGGCCGACATCGGCCCGGGCCACCCCGAGTACCAGCTGATGCAGCAGGTCCGCGAACAAGTAGCCGCATTGGATGCAAAGCAAGGTCGCTCGTTTGATGAGTTCAGCGAACGAATGACCGCCAGCGTGATGGCGCTCGCTCGCGAGAACAATCTAGATCGCGCTGATCATGTGGTGCTGAGTGTCGCCACCGCAGAGCATGGTCCTGGGCGCAATGTGTTCGTCGTGCAGGGGGATTTGAATGACCCCGCGCACCGTCGTGCGGTGATGCCTACCCAGGATGCGGTGCAGACGCCGGTCGAACAGTCATTGCAGCGATTGGAAGTGGCGAGCGCGGATCGGCAGCAGGCGTTGGCGCAGAGCCAGCAGCAGGAAGTTGATCAGCAGGCGCGGGAGAATCCGGCGATTAGGATGGGGTAGCAGGGGGAAGTCAATGCAAAGGAATGAACCTATGAGCATGTATTCAGCTGGCCGGTGCGTGCTGCTCGCATCTGCAATTACGGTCTGCATGAGTGCGTGCGCCCTAGCCCCTGTTGCGGAGCCACAAGGGAGTTCGAACGCGTCAAAAGCTGCCCAGATCGGCCGCACGATGGGACGCTTTACCTATACCGACACGCCTGTCGACGTGAAGCTGGGGCCGAGCATCTTCCGGATTCCGGCCAACTATCTGGACAGCCAGATCGCGCCGTGGCCAGGTGAGGGCGTGAGCCTGGTGATCGAGTGGCCGGATATGGTTGCGACTGCGCCAGGTGCGCGCGCCCATCCCCGTACCAATGATTTCCGCAGGGAGATCAGAATCTCTGTTGATTACATCGACAGGGTCCCGATAGAGAAGTTGCTTGAGCGACGCGCCAGCAATGAGTCCATCACCGAGCCGGGCTCACTTGAGCGAAATGACCCGCGGGATCGATTGGACCTGCGGTTGGCGCAACCCGAGGTCATGGGTCTAACGCCCTACGCCGTTGACGAGGGCAAAATGCCGCAGTTCGTCGATTTGTACACGGCAAAGTTCGGCAGACCTCCGCCGCGCAGCCGGCTTTCAGAAAACGACTGGTACGTCGCGCGCTCGCCGGATGGCCGCATAGCTACGTTCATCAAGTGCGACAGCGTGGCCTATGTCAAAGATGGCGTTAGACTCGAGGGCAGGGACATCGTCAACGTTCCGGATGAGATTCCAATTGCTGGGTGTAATCACTACATCGTAGACATCGAAAACAGTCTTGCCATCACCCTGAGTTACTACCGGGTGTTCCTCAAGGATTGGAAGCGCATGGAAGTAGCTACCAGGGAGCTTCTAGAGCGATCGAAGGCCGGCTGATCCCGGCGTTTCGTTGGTCGGTTCCATGCGTCAATGCGCCGATCGGGCGTTATCGGCCGTCGTCTTGCGACCGACGCTACCAGCCCGACATTCCGGAAATGTTGATGCCGTGCCATCGCGGCGATGGCGATGGCGATGCTGCGGTAGGGTCGCTCGATAGACGACCGCCGATAACGCTGTAACGCCCGGGAACGCATGACCCCGGATCGGAATCACCACATCCCCACGCGATTATTTCCCGCCGCTCATCTCAATGCGCAGGCTCGGGTCGGTCTCGTGGTTGTCTACCACGTCGTTGTACGCATCCACGATCTGCTGAAATGCCTCGCGCCGGCCATCCACACTGAACCGCCCAAACTGCATGACGTTGGTGGCCAGGAACTGCTCGAACTCGACCACGTCCACACGATCGTGATTGCCGACGTTCTCCAGCAGGCCTTCCGCAGTGAGCAGGCCACGGCGCGTGGTGACGATCACTGGGCGCTTGCCCTTGCCCAGGTTTTCGCCGCACTTGCGGATCAGGCTTTCCGACGGCGCGGTGCTCACATGCACCGCCACATCGCCGAGGTCAAAGTCACCGTGGCGATCCGGCTTCTGGTCGCTCTGGTTGGAGCCGTGGTGTACCACCAGTACCTTGTCGGCCTCCGGCAGCACCACCTGCAGGGTGGCTCCCACCAGGTGCTGCATCATCGTGCCCAGATACATGGTGCCGCCGGCTTCCTTTTGGCGGGCTTCGGCCTGTGCGGTGAGGTGGCGCACAGCCGTGCGCAGGCTCCAGGCAGCGTCCAGCTTCATGCTGAAGGGCTTGCCGGCGAAGAACGCTTCCACGCGGCTGATCCAGAAGCGCTCGGCGGCGGCCAGATCCAGCTCACCGCGCAGCGCACGCTGCTCGTTCAAGAACGCCACGTAGCCGCGCATAAAGCCGATGCTGCCGCGACTGGTGCGGCCGCCCTCCTCCGCCAGCACGCGGGTGATGCCGTGCTGGGCCAGGATGGCCTGCACCGCTGCGCGGCCCAGACCCAACACCTGCCCGCCCTGCTCCGTAAGCAGATCGTCGGCACTCAATGCGCTGCCAGTGCCCGCCGCACGGCGCGCGTGGTCGTTCACCACCAGCATCACCGCCAACGCGCCCTTGCCCTTTACCTTGGCCTGCTGGCTGTAGGTCGCCAGCGCCTGCAGGAAGTCCGCGTCTGTCGCTTGCTCAGCAAACAAACTCACGCCGCCACCTCGGCCCGCTGCGCATGCTGCAGCAGCGGCTCGAAGATGTGCTCGGCGAGGTGCCGCACCACCGGTACCGCCACGCCGTCGCCGGCGATGTGGTACGCGTCGTTGTAGTTCGGCGGCAGGCGGTAGGAGTCCGGCAGGCCCATCAGACGGGCGGCCTCGCGGGGGGAGAGCAGGCGCGAGCGGATCTTGCGGCCTTCCACCACCAGAATGCTCTGTCGGCTGGAACCACCGGAGGGCGTGCGCAGGCAACCGGCAATATCGTCGAAGCGCACTTCGGCGCGCTGCACCTTGTTGCCTTCTTCATCCAGACGGGTGCGCTTGTACACGCCACCGACCATGCGCCGGCCGGCCTTCTGCGCCTCACGCACCTTCTTGCGGTTGGCCTCACTCATCATGCCCAGCAGTTTCTGGGTGCGCTCGGCGGTATCCCACTTCACACCGGTGGGCGCATCTTCAATCACGTCCACGAAGTGCAGCGCGCGCGCCGGTGGCGTGGGCAGGTTCCACCACAGCCAGTGCTTCCGGGCAACCTTGCTCAGCCCTGCCACCGCTTCGAGCATGCGCGGCGGATGCCAGGTGGGATGCGCTTCGCTGCCCAACAGGGATGCCGGCACTTCCACGTCATCGCGCACGCCCACAATGAACACCCGCGGGCGTGACTGCGGCACGAAGTGGCGTGCATCCACCATCAATGCACCGAAGCGGTAGCCGGCGCTGGAAAACGCATTGCCAATGGCGGCGAAGTCGCGACCCTCGTTGGAGGTGAGCACGCCGTACACGTTCTCCAGCACGACGATGCGCGGCGCGCGGCCTTCCTTCTGCAGCGACTGCATCAACCGCCAGAACACCCAGAAGGTGCCCGAGCGCGTCTGCTGCTTGTCCTGCCAGTGGCCAATGCCCTTGTACGCACCGGCCAGCGAAAGGTCCTGGCAGGGGAACGACGCCCAGGCCAGATCCGCCTCGTGCACCAGTTGTGCCGGGGTGACGTTGTTGATGTCGTCCACCAGCAGGTCGTGGCCACCGTTCCAGTTTTCCCGGTAGGCGCGGCCCTTCATCGGCTCGAAGTCGTTGGCGAACAGGCACTGCCAGTCCGGCCCCAGGCCCGCCCGGGCCATGCCGCCGCCGGCGAAGAATTCGTAGAAGCGATGCCCACCTTGGCCGGACGCGACACCCGGCTCATCGGCCACACCGGTGTCGCGGGCGATCTTGTCCTCGATCGCCCGTGCGATCCAGCTGCTCATCGGCACCTTGCCGCCGTCCTGGTGGCACAGGCGCTCAATGGCTTCGTGCTGCTCGGCCGACAGGCGCAGGCTGGTGCGACGCTCAGGGGCGGGGGCTTTCATGTGGTGCGGAGCGTCCAGGACAGGTTGGCGCCAAATTTTGGCTCCCTGTGATGATACGGGATCGCGGTCTCAGGGCAAGAGATTGAGGGGCTGGTCTGGGGCCTGTGGTTTGCTGGACGGGTGGGTCGGGTTGTCCCTGTCATCGGGATGGGGGACGATGGGGGGCCGGCCAGGGATGAGGGGGCGCATCCGGCATCATGCCTGGGCCCAGACTGGTCACCTCAACTTAGGGACGAATAGTTCTGATGGATCCGAACTCCGAGAGTAAGACACCGTTCTACGAAGCGAATGGAATTTCCATCGGTCAGCCACGTATGCAGGCCGATGTCGCATCCGGGGACTCGAGAGAAGTGGAGTATCAGTACTCATTCCGCCAGTCCGGACAGATGCTCACCGGATTGGGCGTCGGAGGGGCTGAGTACTTCCTTAATCGCCCTGGTTATCACGAACGCCTGTATACGATTGACCTCAGCACGCGTCCTGCGTTGGAAGCGGCTCTGCGGGTCAAGCCAATTCTTGGCAGTTCGGACGATGATTTCACCTATCTTCGTGAGCTGGCTCAAGGACTTCTTGATGGCTTCAAGGGGGAGCCCGATGGCTTGGTCAACAAGCGATATCTGGTCTTCACACGGGTTGAAGCGCTATCCCAGCAGCCCATTCGCGTGCCCGCTGGCGTCGTGCCCAGCGCGGATGGAACGATCACCCTCGCTGAGGCATTTGTTCCGTCAGATGCTGGTTAAGGAGAACCGCGATGACAAGCTTTATCTTTGATGACTTCGCACGAACAACGCTGGCACCCGCGACCAACATTGATAATAGCCCTATCAGGCCCGAACAGATTGATCAGGTGATTCAATACCTGAAGTCTCCTGGATCAGGGCCCGACAGCGTCAGCAGTTACGCCGACTTCATCGAAGCCAAGATGAGGCAATTTCCGCCGGACCTGCCTTCAGGTCTGGAGTACGTTGGGTTCTCCGGTACGGACAGCCATGGGGCGTACAACTACGATAACGCCGCAGCGTATGTGTCGGACACTAATGGTCGGGCAGGGATCATCGGCAACACACCGTGGGGTGAGTACGTCGATGATGTTACGAAGAATCCGTCCCAGCATCCTGACTTCTCGCGTGTCATGGACAAGTTCAAGAGCCACATGGCTGCAGAAGGCTTGGTCCCCATGGGAGGCCCTGGCGGTGCGCTCAGCGACATGATGTGGAACGCCGGCAGCCCCCGCTACTTCGAAAACGCCATCGCCACCGGCAAGCCGCTCGTCGCTTTCGTGGAAAATGCCAAGGCCAACCGCGGCTTCAGCAACTTTGAGCTCACCACGGCGCTGGAACATCCCAACACCCGGATCAATGGCTACCCGGTGAGCGCATTCGGTCCCGATCCGCTGACGTTTGTCAGCCGGTCCGCCGCCGAGTACCAAGCGCTGGAGCGCACCCTCGCGCAGCACGCTACCGCCAACGGCCCTGAAGCGGTGACCGTCACCAAGCTGCGCGCCGATCTCATGCCGATTGAAGGCTACGACGCATTGGGAAAGACCCTGTATGCGCGTCCGCTGGACGACTTCAAGAGCCTCAGCCTCGCCGAGATGACCACCACTCGCGTGGAATGGGCGTCAGCGCGCGGAATTGTTCTTGAAGAACCGCGACTCCAGGCCGAGCCTCCCGAACCTCCCCACCGCACTCCAAGCCAGCCCGGCGCACCGCGCGGTCCACCGAGCGCCGCCACTGCAGCCGAGGTCGTCGCTGAGGCTACGCCGCATCGCGTGCCTGGTGGCGTTGGCCCTGGCATGAAAGTCGCTGGCGTTGCCGGCCTTGCACTCATGGCGCATGACTTTGGCACCACGGGTCATAAATGGGTGCAGCTGCACGCGCAAGGCAACGAAGCCGCCGCCGACTCCACTGCAGCGCACTTCGTGGGCCGCAACGTAGGCGGTGCGTTAGGTGGCTTCATCGCCGGCGCAGGCGTGGGCCTGACCACCGGTTCGTGGACTGGTCCAGGAGCAATCATTACCGGCATTGGCGGCGGTGCCTTCGGTGCCTATCTGGGCGACAACTGGGCCAAGCAGAAAGATATCGACCGCGTCTACACGCAGGAGGATTCGCTCGGACGCACATGGCAGCGCGATCCTGCTGATCCGGAGGGGAGGTGGTATCGCGGTTCACACCAGCAGCAGGTGCAGAGCGGTGATCTTGGCACCGGTGTCGAGGTGCGTCCGGTGCAGGATGCGCTGGGTAACGACGTCACCTTCCGCTCCCGCTACGTCGCCGTTGGCACGCTGGAGCGCCAGCTCAACCACAAGGCCGCAACGGCTTCCTACGAGCTCGGTCTGGACCACCTGCCCCCAGCTCGCGACCCGTACCGCATCAACGCCAGTGCGGAAACCCATCCTCCGCGCGCGCCATTTGAAACCGGCCGCGACTACGTGCGCGACGCGCGCAGTGGCGAGTGGATGCTGGAAATCCAGCAGACGGTCGACGGCCGCGTGCCGACCAGTCACCGTGAGGCGGTTAATCCCGAGCGCCTGCCGATGCTGGACGAGCAGTCACGCACCATCATTGCGCAGAATGCCGCCAACTCCCCGGCCTCGCTCGCCGCGCGCTACATGGTGGCGCACGAGCAGCAACGCTGGGATGACTTCGCGACCCGCGAGGGCTCCGCTATTCCGTCTGCGATCCAGAATGCCCGCGACAACCCGGACACCTTGAAGGCCAGTAACGGCCAGACCTACACGCGCCAGGCGGATGGGCAGTGGCTGCACGATGGCGTGCTGTTCGACAGCACCGCCAATCTGAATCTGCGTGACGAGTTGGAGCTCACCTGGAAGAGCCAGGAGGCTGGCGTCCAGGGGCTGAGCCAGATGGCCGACCAGATCTGGGAGAACCGGCAGCTTGAGCCTGAGGGCGTGCGTGGTCAGCTGGAAGACCTGTATGCGAAACACGGCATCGAGCGCACGCCCGAGCAGCTGGATGCCACCGCTGCCGCCGTCCAGCAGAACCTCGCACAGTCGGGCAAGCCGGAGTACGTCACGCTGGAGCTGATGGCAGACCCGCGTACCCACGGGCCCAGTGCCGACAGCGCGATCGCTGCCTTCAGCGATGACGGCGGCAATCGCATGGTGCTGCAGAGCACGACCACGATGGAGGACGTGGCGCGGCATCAGGCACAGCTGGCGGCTGCACCTGCGCCGGCGCAGAGCAGCGACCCGGCCATGCTGGATGCGGTCACCGTCACCGCGCCGAGGGTGGAACACCCGACGCCTGCGCCCGCCCCTGCGCTGTTGCCGAACCATCCGGATCACCCTGACCATCCGGCCTACGAGAAGATTCATACGTGGGTGCAGGGGACGGGCAACTGGAATGAAGAGCAGAGCCACAACGTGGCCGCTTCGCTGTACCGGAAGCAGGCCGAGAACCCGGCCTTCCAGCGCGTGGACCGGGTGACCGGTGCATTGGGTCCGAATGGCGAGCACAACGTCGTGGCGGTGTATGCACCGCATGGCGACAAGCCACCGTTCTTCAACGCCGTGGTGGATGGCCGGGAGGCGATGCTTCAGCCCGCGCAGCAGAACCTCGAGCAGGCTGAAGTCACGCGGCAGGAGCAGGTGCGACAACAGGGGCGCGAGCAGGAGCAGCAGCGGCAGGCACCACCGCCCATGTCGATGTAGAGCCACGCCATGCGTGGCTGCGGGGTGTCAGAGTTGGTCGAAGCCACGCATGGCGTGGCTCTACCGAGACAAAAAACCCGCCTATTTGAGCGTGGTGCGCAGGAGCGCAACAGAGGCGTGGCGGGTGTATTGCGGTTAGATTAGTTCAGGCCGTTCATTCGCACAACTGCTGGTTGTTCGCCAACGCCAACGCCGCCGCAATAACATTGTTCGGCTCCAGCTCCAGCAGGTCCTGCGGGCACAGGCCGTCGAGCAACGGATTGCGGGTGCCGAACCACACTGCCATGCCCCAGCAGTCTCGGTGCGGGGCCAAAATCTTGGTCACCATGGTCAACGCCAGCAATGGCCGGAAGCCGTCTGCGTGGTCCAGGCCGTAGCCGGGGAAGTACTCGGTTCCACCGCGCTGGATGGCGAAGATGATGCCCTTCTTCTTCCACACATCCGGCTGCACGCGTAGCGGGTAGTCGCTCATCTCGGCCAGCGTGATGATTTGTTCGGCGGTGAGCCAGTCGCCGGATTCCCAGACCGAGCGACGCGCTTTTTCTTCATCGGCCGGGTGGCTGTTGACGGGGTGTTTGATTGCATTCATTGCACGCTGCTCCATGCGCTTTCGGGGGAACCGATTGCTGTCCTTGCGGATGACACCAGTCGGTGTGCTGCGTGAAGGATAGGCGCGTGTGAAGATGCGAAGTAGAGGCGATTGCGTCGTTGTGGTGACGCGTGTAGTACCTCGCATACGAAAACACCCGCCAGGTGCGCGTGTCGGGAGGTTGGCGACAGAGGCGTGGCGGGTGCAGGTGTGGAGCTTATGCGGGCGCGTGGTTGCGTTGAAGAGGCAAATGCGTCGCGCGCAGTCTTAGTTGTCTTCGTCTTCTTCGCCGGGCGGCGTTACCGCCACCAGGGTTTCCATGCTGGCGCGGCGGTGACCGGGATTGTCCAAGTCGCCTTCGACCACAAACACGTTGTGTGCGGTGGGGTACTCGTCGGTGGGGTTGCTCAGAACCACGTGGTCCACGCGGCTCAGGCGATGGGCCTTGGCCAGGGCAAGCAGGCTGGTGGCAAGACGCTCGCTCACGTCGTCGAAGGTGCGGCCGTGCTGCTTGTCCAGCTGGGTCACGTGCTTGCGGATCTGCTTGTACATCGCGTGGTCCGGGTGCTGCGGCAGCGCCGGGCTCATCGGCTCCAGCGGCAGGTCATCGGGCGACGGTGGTGCGGACTTGGGGTGCTTGGACACTACGCGGGTTCCTTCCTTGCTGCCGGATCAGTGGTGCTTGGGCATTGTGGTGTGAAACGAGCGGGAATGCGACTGGGGTCGGAGAGGCGCTTCTGCGTTGGTGGTCAGTCGTTACCGTGCTGATCACCCTTATCGGCGGTCGACTTGCGTCCGACCCTACCATTGAGCGTTACGTGGTGGTGTGATCCACGGGATCGCCCCGGCACCGTAGCGACGCGCCATGCGCGTCGAGATGGTCGGTGCGTTCGGCAACGGAAGCCGGGCAGAGCCCGGCTCTACGTAGGAGAAATCCTATTTCTGCGTCATGTTTTTGGGGATACGCTTTTCCGAACGCCTATTGGAACCAGACGCGATGGAAGAAGAGAGCCCGTACACTGCCAGCAAGGTTGCGCCCGACCTTCGCCAGAACAGCTGGGTCGTTGAGATTCCCAACGACATCACCCGCCCGATCAAACACCTGTGGATTCTTCTGTGCATCCAGACCGTGCTTGCGCTGGGTTGGGGTGCCGTGCAGATGTTCAGATTCCCCAACAGCGGCACGATGTTTCTGCTCATGTTCGGCATCACAGCGGCGATCAACGCGGCGTTCGCAGTTGGGGTCTACAACCGCTTTCAGTTGGCGGCCACGGTGCTGGCAGCGCTCAGCGGACTCAGCCTGCTGATGGAATTGTTCAATGCGGTCAAGGGTAACGTCTCTCTGATTTCCCTTGGTGCGTCCGCGATCACCCTCACCTTTGCCATTCGCGGTGCGATAGCGATCAATCAGTACCGTGCGTTCGTGGCGAATGCCCGCCGCCGCCCGCCGGGGCCGCGGTTGAGTGATGACCCGGCGTTTGCGGAGAAGCCGGAGGCGTAGAGCCGGGCTCTGCCCGGCTGACGTGTTACGGGTGTTTCAGCCGGGCAGAGC
>NZ_JASCOZ010000189.1 GCF_029960115.1 Stenotrophomonas sp. PS02289 | reverse complement strand
GGCCCACGCACCGCCTGGGCCGGCCAACGGCCGGCGCTACCTGTGTCAGCCTGACGGCTGACACTGGACACTCCCGGACATGAACGCTAGCTTGGGCCAGATTTTTTCCCTGCAGGGGCTTTCATGAATCACGACGCTGCGCCCAAGCAGCTCACGTTCCGCGCGGTGGCCCTGGCCATCGTCCTGGCCGTGGTGCTGTCGGCTGCCAACGCCTACCTCGGTCTGTTCGCAGGCCTGACCATTGCCACCGCCATTCCGGCGGCCGTCATCTCCATGGGCGTGCTGCGCCTGCTGGGCGGCGGTTCCATCCTGGAAAACAACATCGTCCAGACCGGTGCCTCGGCCGGCTCGTCGATTGCCGCCGGCGTGATCTTCACCATCCCCGCGCTGGTGATCATGGGCTACTGGCCGGACTTCAAGTACTGGTGGGTGCTGGGTATTGCCGGCCTGGGTGGCCTGCTGGGCGTGTTGTTCTCGGTGCCGCTGCGCCGTTCGATGATCGTCGAAGACCCGCTGCCGTTCCCGGAAGGCAAGGCCGCGGCCGAAGTGCTCAAGGCCGGTGAAAACCCCGGCCCGGGCCTGAAGATCCTCGGCCTCTCGGCCGTCATCGGTGCCGTGGTCAAGGTCGCTGCCGCCAGCGGCATGCGCCTGATTCCGGATGCCTGGGCCACGTCGGCCTATGTGGGCAGCTCCAAGGTCACCGCCTTCATCGGCACCAACCTGTCGCCGGCGCTGCTGGGCGTGGGCTACATCGTCGGCCTGAATGTCGGCATCGTCGTGGTGTCCGGCTCGATCCTCACCTGGCACATCGCCATTCCGCTGTACCAGGCGTTCTTCCTCGATTCCGATCCGGCCTTGGCCGCGTCGATTGCCACCGCTTCGTCCACCGACGCCGCGTTCGCGCTGTGGAGCGCGAAAATGCGTTACCTGGGCGTGGGCGCGATGCTGATCGGCGGCATCTGGACCCTGATCTCGCTGCGCAAGTCGCTGCTCAGTGGCGTCAAGAGCGGCTTTGCCGCCGCCCGCAAGAGCGGTGGCCCGGTGCTGGCGCACACCGAACGCGACCTGCCGATGAAGTGGATGCTGGTCGCGCTGGTCGCCTTCGTGCTGCCGCTGCTGGCCCTGTACCAGGCCATCGTCGGCCAGTGGCATGTCTCGATCCCGATGACCATCATCATGATCGTGGCCGGCTTCCTGTTCGTGTCGGTGTCGGCCTACCTGGCCGGCCTGATCGGTTCGTCCAACAACCCGGTGTCGGGCATCACCATCTCCACCATCCTGTTCGCCTCGGCGGTGCTGGTCGTGCTGCTGGGGGCTGATGGCCTCAAGCCGGTCGGTAGCGGCGGCGCGCCGCTGGGTGCGGTGGCCGCGATCATGATCGGCGCGGTGGTGTGCTGCGCCGCCGCGGTGGGCGGTGACAACCTGCAGGATCTCAAGGCCGGTTACATCGTGGGTGCCACCCCGTGGAAGCAGCAGTTGATGCTGGGCATCGGTGCGTTCTCGTGCGCGTTGATCATGGCCCCGGTGCTGAACCTGCTGGCGACCGCCTACGGCATTGGTGCGCCGACCCCGGAACACCCCAACGCGCTGGCTGCGCCGCAGGCCAACCTGATGGCCTCGGTGGCCCGTGGTCTGTTCGGCGGCAAGCTGCCGTGGGACTTCATCGCCATCGGTGCGGTGATCGGTGCGGTGATCATCGCGTTCGACAGCTGGCTGAAGGCCCGTGGTTCGCGCTTCCGCGTGCCGGTGCTGGCTGCCGCCATCGGTATCTATCTGCCGCTGGAACTGATGGTGCCGATTTTCCTCGGCGGCCTGATCTCCTACCTGGTGGAACGCTTCCACAAGGTGCGTGCTGACGACGAAGAAGGCCGCGATCGCGTGCACAAGCCGGGCGTGCTGTTCGCCGCCGGCCTGATTACCGGTGAGGCCCTGATGGGGATCGCGATTGCGATTCCGATCGTGTGGAGCGGCCGTGCCGATGTGCTGGCCGTGCCGTTCAGCCTGCCGGCCGCGCAGTGGATCGGCTTGGCGGTGCTGTTCCTGGTGGGCTGGTTGATCTATCGGACCGGCAAGCGCGCCACCAACGTCTGATTCCAGACCCGGATGAGACCGGCAGACCCCGCTCCGGCGGGGTTTGCCATTTCAGGGCACATGACCTGTGGCCTTTGCTTCACGGGGATGACAGGCCCTACCATCGGCGTTTTGCCGTTGTGCGGAGAACCCGATGAAGCTTCGTTACGCCCTGCTGCCGTTGAGCCTGTTGACCGCGCTGCCGGTCGCTGCCGCCACCCGTGGCCTGGATGTGCGCGACATGGTCGCCCTGGACCGCGTGTCGACCCCGCTGCTGACCGCCGACGGCGGCAACGTGGTGTTTGCCAAGCGTGTGGTCGGTGCGGACAGCAAAGCCAGCACCGGCTTGTTCATCCGCAACCTGCGTACCCGCGACGCCGCTCCGCCGAAGGCGCTGACCCCGGCCGGCTGGAACGTCAATTCCGCCGCGCTGTCGGCTGATGGCCAGAGCGTGTACTTCCTCAGCGCCAAGAACGGCAGCCAGCAGCTCTATGTGATGCCGCTCGGTGGTGGTGCCCCGCGCCAGCTGACCGACTTCCCGGTCGACGTGGACAGCTACCAGCTCTCGCCGAACGGCGACCGCGTGGCCTTCAGCGCCGGCGTGTTCCAGGACTGCGGCTCGGACCTGGCCTGCACCCAGAAGAAGCTCGACGCGCACAAGGCACGCAAGAACACCGGCGAAGTCTTTGACAGTCTGTTCGTGCGCCATTGGGACACCTGGAACGACGGCCGCCGCAACACCCTGTTCGTGGCCCCGCTGCCGACCGGCAAGGCCGCTGCGGTCAAGGGCGCTTCGGCAATCAGCGCTACCCTGGCCGGCGACGCACCGTCCAAGCCGTTCGGCGGCAACGACGATTACACCTGGGCACCGGACGGCAAGAGCCTGGTCGCCAGCATCCGCGTGCAGGGTCCGAAGGAACCGTGGTCGACCAACTTCGATCTGTATCGCCTCGATGCCGAGGGCAAGCAGGCACCGGTCAACCTGACCGCCGCCAACCCGGCCTGGGATGCCGGTCCGGTGTTCAGCGCCGACGGCAAGACCCTGTACTACCGCGCGATGAAGCGTCCGGGCTTTGAGGCCGACCGTTTCGGCGTGATGGCGCTGGACCTGGCTTCGGGCAAGGCGCGCGAGATCGCCCCGCAGTGGGACCGTTCGGCCGGCGAAATCGTGCTGTCCGCTGATGGCAGCAGCTTCTACACTGCCGCTGATGACCTGGGCGAGCATCGCCTGTTCAACATCGACATCGCCACCGGCAAGGCCACCGTCGTCGCCGAAGGCGGCAGCATCGGCTCGCCGGTGATCGCCGGCAACACCCTGGCCTACACGAAGAACAGCCTCAAGAGCGGTGACCAGATCGTGGTCGCCCAGGCCGACGGCAGCACCCCGCGCGAGATCACCCCGAGCGCCAGCCAGATGCTGCCGGACGTGGCCTTCGGTGACTACGAGCAGTTCCAGTTCAAGGGCTGGAACAACGAAACCGTGCACGGCTATGTGGTCAAGCCGTACAACTACCAGGAAGGCAAAACCTACCCGGTGGCGTTCCTGATCCACGGCGGCCCGCAGGGCAGCTTCGGCAACGGCTGGAGCTACCGCTGGAACCCGCAGACCTATGCCGGTCAGGGCTACGCAGTGGTGATGATCGACTTCCATGGCTCCACCGGCTACGGCCAGGCCTTCACCGATGCGATCAGCCAGCACTGGGGCGACCGCCCGCTGGAAGACCTGCAGAAGGGCTGGGCTGCCGCGCAGAAGCAGTATCCGTTCCTGGACGGTGACAAGGCCTGCGCGCTCGGTGCCAGCTACGGCGGCTTCATGATCAACTGGATCGCCGGCAACTGGAACGAGCCGTGGAAGTGCCTGGTCAACCACGACGGCGTGTTCGACCAGCGCATGATGGGCTACGCCACCGAAGAACTGTGGTTCACCGAGTGGGAGCAGGGCGGCACGCCGTACGAGAAGGCCGCGAACTACGAGAAGTTCAATCCGGTTAATCATGTGGCCGACTGGAAGAAGCCGATCCTGGTCATCCACGGTCAGCTCGACTTCCGCATTCCGGTGGAGCAGGGCCTGGCCGCGTTCACCGCTGCCCAGCGCCAGGGCATCGAGTCGAAGTTCCTGTACTTCCCGGACGAAAACCACTGGGTGCTCAAGCCGCAGAACAGCGTGCAGTGGCATGACACGGTGAACGGCTGGTTGAAGCAGCACATCGGCGAATAAGGCCGTTACCGCGCCGCCCTTCGGGGCGGCGTTTCATTATCCGAGACGCACCCGCATGCCCCTGATCCAGAACGACATCGTCGTCTTCGGTTTGATCGCTGCAACGCTTGGCCTGGTGTTCTGGACCGCCGCGCGCCCGGCCGGTTTATGGAAGCGCTTCTACACCTTCGTTCCGGCCTTGCTGCTGTGCTACCTGCTGCCGGGCATCTACAACACTGTCGGCCTGATCGACGGCAACAACACCAAGCTCTACAACCCGGTCGCGCGCGACATCCTGCTGCCGGCGGCGCTGGTGCTGCTCACATTGGCGGTGGACATCAAGGGCATCCTGCGCCTCGGCCCGAAGCTCATTGTCATGTACCTGGGCGCATCGATCAGCATCATGATCGGTGCGGTGGTCGCCTTCCTGGTGATGCGCTGGATCCATCCATCTACCGTCGCGGGCGACACCTGGGCCGGGATGGCCGCGCTGGCCGGCAGCTGGATCGGCGGCGGTGCCAACATGCTGGCGATGCGCGAGGTGTTCGACGTCAACGCCACCACCTTCGGCCAATTCGCGGTGATCGACGTCGGCGTGGGCTATGTGTGGATGGCGGTGCTGATCTTCCTGGCCGGGCAGGCATCGCGCATTGATGCGCGCACCGGCGCGGACACGTCCGGTATCGATGAACTGAAACGGCGGATCGAGTCCTTCCGGGCCGAGCACGAGCGTGTGGCCAGCCTGACTGACCTGATGCTGATCGTCGCGGTGGCCTTCGGCACGGTGGGGTTGTCGCACGCCATTGCCGGTCCGGTGTCGGCGTGGTTCAAGGGACATGTGGCATGGGCCGCGCAGTTCAGCCTGGACGCGCCGTTCGTCTGGGTGGTGGTGCTGTCCACCACCTGCGGCCTGGCCCTCAGCTTCACCCGCGCGCGCACGTTGGAAGGTGCGGGAGCCTCGAAGCTGGGTTCGCTGCTGCTTTACTTCCTGATCGCCTGCATCGGCATGCAGATGGATCTGATGGCGTTGCTGGAGCGACCCTGGCTGTTCGCGCTGGGCGTGATCTGGATCCTGGTCCACATCGGGCTGCTGCTGGCGTTGGCCCTGGTGCTGCGGGTGCCGTTCTTCTATTTCGCGATCGGTTCGCAGTCGAACATTGGCGGCCCGGCCTCGGCACCGGTGGTGGCGGCCGCGTTCCATCCGTCACTGGCCCCGGTCGGCGTGCTGCTCGGCACGCTGGGGTATGCCACCGGCACCTACCTGGCGTACATCGTCGGCATCACGCTGCGCGCATTGGCCGGCGCGTAGCGCCCGGTGGCACCCGACCGTTGGTCGGGTGACGTCGCATCGCGACGCGCTTTACGCAGGCAACAACCCGCGTTCGATCAACCACGCCTTGGCATCTTCCGCATCCTGCTCAAACCACGCCCGGGTCGATCCGAGCCGATACGTATACCCCCACGCATCCATATCGGTCATCAACTGATCACTGCCCACGCCAGGCAGCTGTCCGGCCAGCACGATCTGCAGGTAACAGGTGGCGTCTTCTTCCGGCACCGAATCGGTGGCGTCGGTGTGCACCAGCGCCCGCCGCTCCGGCGGCAGCACGATCAGGTGACAGGCTTCGTGCAGCATCGAGTGCACGGGCGTGTCGTCACGCACGTACACGTCGCTGCCGATGATGCCGGCTTCCGGCTCGCCCCAGTAGCTACCGGGAATGGCCTCGCCGTCATCCACGCGGTGCAGGCGCAGATCATGCGCAGCCAGCAGGCGCACCGCGTCTTCAAAACGGATCTCGCCCACGCGGGTCACGCAGGGTTCGACTTCGGCAGCGGCGGTATTCATAAGGCGTGCTTGGAGTGCCCCTCTCTGCAGGCAGAGAGGGGCAGGGCAGGTTACGACTGCGGACCTTCCGGCAGGGCCACGGAGATGTCGAGCACATCGTGCTCGCCATCCTTGACCAGGTCGACCTTGACCGCGTCGGCGTCGATGTTGACGTACTTCTTGATCACTTCCAGCAGCTCACGCTGCAGCAGCGGCAGGTAATCGGGGCCGCCACGGTGGCTGCGTTCCTGCGCGATGATGATCTGCAGGCGGTTCTTGGCCGTTTCGGCAGTGGTCTTCTTCGTCTTGAGGAAATCAAACAGGCCCATGCTTATCCTCCGAACAGCTTGCTGAAGAAGCCCTTCTTGTCCACGGCGGTGAAGCGCATCGGACGCTCTTCGCCCAGGATGCGGGCCACGGCATCGTCATAGGCCTGGCCGGCCGGCGACACCTTGTCCAGCACCACCGGTTCGCCCTTGTTGGAGGCGTTGAGCACGTCGCCCGACTCGGGAATCACGCCGATGGCCTTCAGGCCCAGCACTTCTTCCACGTCGGTCAGGCTGAGCATCTCGCCGGTTTCGACGCGGGCCGGGCTGTAGCGGGTCAGCAGCAGCGAGGCCGGGACGTTCTGGCCACCTTCGGCCTTGTGGGTCTTGGAATCCAGCAGGCCGATGATGCGGTCCGAGTCGCGCACCGAGGACACTTCCGGGTTCACCACCACGATCGCGCGGTCGGCGAAGTACATCGCCAGGAAGGCACCCTTTTCGATACCGGCCGGCGAATCGCACAGGATGTAGTCAAAGCCGTCGGCGGCCAGGTCCTTCAGGACCTTGCCCACGCCTTCCTGGGTCAGTGCGTCCTTGTCGCGGGTCTGCGAGGCGGCCAGCACGTACAGGTTGTCAAAGCGCTTGTCCTTGATCAGGGCCTGCTTGAGGGTCGCTTCGCCATGCACGACATTGACGAAGTCGTACACCACGCGGCGCTCGCAGCCCATGATCAGGTCGAGGTTGCGCAGGCCGACGTCGAAGTCGATCACCGCCACCTTCTTGCCCTTGGACGCCAGGCCGCAGGCAAGGCTCGCGCTGGTAGTGGTCTTGCCGACGCCGCCCTTGCCGGAGGTGACTACGATGATTTCAGCCAAAGCACTTCTCCTGATTCTTTTATTTTGAGTGGCCGCGTCAGTCCAGCGCGGCGATCTTGATCTGGTCGTTTTCCAGCCACACCTGCACGGCCTTGCCGCGCAGGTTGTCCGGGACATCGTCCAGTACCTTGTAATGGCCGGCAATGGCGACCAGTTCAGCGTGGAAATCACGGCAGAAAATGCGCGCCGTGGTGTTGCCCTGGGCACCCGCGAGGGCACGGCCCCGCAGCGTACCGTAGATATGGATGCTGCCGTCGGCAATAACCTCTGCGCCGGCACCGACGGTGGCCATCACGGTCAGGTCGCAGTTCTCCGCATACAACTGCTGCCCGGAGCGCACGTTGGTGGTCTGCATGCGGCCCGGCTGCGGCGCGCTCGCGGCTTCGGCCGCCGCAGCGACCGGGCTGGCCCGCCGCGCCGGTTCGGCG
>NZ_JASCOZ010000188.1 GCF_029960115.1 Stenotrophomonas sp. PS02289 | reverse complement strand
TCGGTGCCCCGTTGATGGGGGGGGGTGGGGCTGCGCGGGGCCCAGCGCAGGCTCAGTTCCATCGAGGTGCGGGCAACCTGCTCGGTGGCCGGATACGGGGTGCACTCGTCGAAAATCATCACGATGTCCGAATCGAGCACCTTCTGGATCTTCATGCTCTCTTCCGGCCCCAGGAACACCTTGGCTCCATCGGTCGGCGAGGCAAAGGTGACGCCCTGTTCGGTGATCTTGCGCCGGTGGGCCAGCGAGAACACCTGGAAACCGCCGGAATCGGTCAGGATCGGGCCGTTCCAGCGGGCAAAGCCGTGCAGCCCGCCATGGTCGGCAATCACGTCCAGGCCCGGACGCAGGTACAGGTGGAAGGTGTTGCCGAGGATGATTTCCGCCCCCAGCGCCCGGATCTGCTCCGGCAGCACGCCCTTGACCGAGCCGTAGGTACCCACCGGCATGAACGCCGGGGTTTCCACCGTTCCACGCGGGAAGGTCAGGCGGCCGCGACGGGCACGGCCGTCGGTGGTCTGGAGCTGGAACTGGAGTCGGGACATCGGGACGAATACAGGGCAAATAGTCGTCGATTATCGCCCAGAAAGCGGCTTATTTGGGAAACAGCAGCATGGCGTCGCCGTAGCTGAAGAACCGGTACTTCTCCGCAATCGCCGCCTGGTACGCCTCGAACACCCTCTCCTGCCCGGCGAACGCCGAAATCATCATCAGCAGGGTGCTTTCCGGCAGATGGAAGTTGGTGATCATCGCGTCCACGCTGCCGATCCGGTAGCCGGGGGTGATGAAGATCTGGGTTTCGCCGGCGTACGGCAGCAGTTCGCCGTCACGCATGGCGCTTTCCAGCGCGCGCACCACGGTGGTGCCCACGCCGATCACGCGACCGCCGGCGGCGCGGGTCTGGCGGACCTGCTGAACCAGCTCGGCTCCCACGTTCAGCCACTCCCGGTGCATGACGTGGTCTTTCAGGTCGTCCACCCGCACCGGCTGGAACGTGCCCGCGCCCACGTGCAGGGTCACGTGGCCGGTGTTCACGCCACGCGCCTTCAGCTCCGCCAGCAGCGCCTCATCGAAATGCAGCCCGGCGGTGGGGGCCGCGACCGCACCCACTTCGCGGGCGAACACGGTCTGGTAGCGCTCGCGGTCGTCCATGCCGGGCTCGCGCTGGATGTACGGCGGCAGCGGCAGCCGACCGGCATGCAGCAGCCACTGCTCCAGGCTTTCCGGCACGTGGAACTGCAGCACATAGAACTCGCCGTCGCGGCCAAGCACTTCGGCCTCGCCGCCCGCATCCAGGGCGATACGGCTGCCCGCCTTCGGCGACTTGCTGGCCCCGACCTGGGCCCGCGCCTGCTGCCCGCCCAGCAACCGCTCGATCAGTATCTCGACCCGTCCGCCACTGGCCTTCTGCCCGAACAGGCGCGCCGGAATTACCCGGGTGTCGTTGAACACCAGCAGGTCGCCCGCCTGCAGCAGCTCCGGCAGGTCACGGATCTGGCGGTGCTCGAACGCGGCGGGAGCCGGCGGCACCAGCATCAGGCGGCTGGCTGAGCGCTCGGCCAGCGGGGCCTGCGCAATCAGTTCGGGCGGAAGGTCGTAGTGGAAATCAGACTTCTTCAAGGCGGCGTGCAGCAACAGGTCGGGAATGTCGCGCATTGTACGACTGGCCCCCGGTGGCAATGCAGATGGCGGCCAACGTCGCGCAAAATGCTGCTATGCAACAGTTTTCAGCGGGGTTATCGCGCGAAAACGCGCGTGCTAGCATCGAGCCGGAAGTCCGATGCACGAGCCCCGAAGCGCGCGCCTGGTCGCGCGTTTTGCGTTTTTCGCCGTGCCGCCATTCGTTTCAGGAGATCTGCAATGAGCTTCATCGACCGCCTCGCCCCACTCCGCGCCCAGCCCGGCACCCGCCTGACCGCCGGCCTGGATGACGCCACTCTGGAGCGCCTGGCCACCGCCCATCCTGAGCTGCTGGCCGCGGTGGACGCGGCAGCCGCCGAGTTCGCGCGTGTCAGCGAGGACATCAGCGACCTGCTGGCACTGGACGAACGCGACCAGATCGCGGCCATGCAGGACGGCTTCGTCAATTTCTATGCCGATGACGCGGTGACGCCCTATGTGGCGCTGGCCGCGCGCGGTGCCTGGGTGGTGACCCTGAAAGGCGCGGTGCTGTACGACGCCGGCGGCTACGGCATGCTGGGGTTCGGACACACCCCGCCGGCGGTACTGGAGGCGCTGGCTGCACCCCAGGTGATGGCCAACGTCATGACCCCGCACCTGTCCCAGCGCCGGTTCATCCAGGCCCTGCAGCGGGAGATCGGCCATACCCGCGGCGGCTCCCCGTACGCGCGCTTCATGTGCCTGAACTCCGGCTCGGAGGCGGTCGGTCTGGCCGCGCGCATCGCCGACGTCAACGCCAAGCTGCAGACCGACCCGGGGGCCCGCCATGCCGGTGCCAAGATCAAACGGGTCGTGGTCAAGGGCAGCTTCCACGGGCGTACTGACCGCCCTGCCCTGTACTCCGATTCCAGCCGCCGCAGCTATGTGCAGCACCTCGCCAGCTACCGCGGCGAGGACAGCGTGATCACCGTCGCGCCCTACGACGAGGCCGCACTGAAGCAGGTGTTCGCCGACGCCGCCGAGCAGCGCTGGTTCATCGAGGCGGTGTTCCTGGAGCCGGTGATGGGCGAAGGCGACCCGGGCCGTTCGGTGCCGCCGGCGTTCTATGCATTGGCGCGCGAGCTGACCCGCCAGCACGGCAGCCTGCTGCTGATCGACTCCATCCAGGCCGGCCTGCGTGCGCACGGCGTGCTGTCGCTGGTGGACTACCCCGGCTTCGAGGGGCTGGACGCGCCGGACATGGAAACCTATTCCAAGGCGCTCAATGCCGCGCAGTTCCCGCTCTCCGTGCTTGCGGTGACCGAGCATGCCGCGCAGCTGTACCGCAAGGGCATCTACGGCAACACCATGACCTCCAATCCGCGCGCCCTGGACGTGGCCTGCGCCACCCTCGGCCTGCTCACCCCGCAGGTGCGGCAGAACATCCGCGAACGCGGGGTCGAGGCGGTACGCAAGCTGGAACAGCTGAAGTCCGAACTGGGTGGCCTGATCACCAAGGTCCAGGGCACCGGCCTGCTGTTCTCGTGCGAGCTGGCACCGCAGTTCAAATGCTACGGGGCCAATTCCACCGAGGAATGGCTGCGCAACCATGGCATCAACGTCATTCATGGCGGTGAAAACTCGCTGCGCTTCACCCCGCATTTCGGCATGGGCAGCGACGAGCTGGACCTGCTGGTGCAGCTGGTGGGCCGCGCCCTGAAAGAAGGGCCGCGCCGGGAAGCTTCGCAGGCGGCGTAAGCCGGTCACGTTCAGCCGGGCGGAGCCCGGCTGTACATCATGCGATAATGGCTGTCTGCATCACGGAAACACCCCGCCCTTCACGGCGGGGCTTTTTCGTTTCCGTCGCAGCAATTTTGAACACAGGAAGATCCAATGAAGTCGATTTGCGTTTACTGTGGCTCCAACGCCGGTAGCAAGCCCATCTACACCGAGCGCGCGATCGCGCTGGGCGACCGCATCGCCCGTGACGGCCTGCGCCTGGTCTATGGCGGCGGCAATGTCGGGCTGATGGGCACGGTGGCCAATGCCGTGCTGGCTGGCGGTGGTGAAGTGACCGGGGTGATCCCGCAGCAGCTGGCGGACTGGGAAGTGGCCCACCGCGGCCTGACCGAGCTGGAAATCGTCGGCTCCATGCACGAGCGCAAGTCGCGCATGTTCGACCTGGCTGACGCCTTCGTGGCCCTGCCCGGCGGCTTCGGCACCATGGAAGAGATCTTCGAGATGCTCACCTGGCGCCAGCTCGGCATCGGCAACAAGCCGTGCGCGTTCCTGGACGTGGATGGGTTCTATGCGCCGCTGATCGGCATGATCGATCGCATGGTCGAAGAGCGTTTCCTGCACCCGGACCAGCGCGCTGACCTCTGGTACGGCTCGGACATCGACGCCATGCTGGACTGGATGCGCGCCTACCAGCCGGCACAGGCGTCGAAGTGGATCGACGAGAAGCGCCGTACCGCCTTGCGTTGATCAACCGGTAACGAAAGCGTCCATCGGGGCGGGGCGACCGAGCAGGTAGCCCTGCCCATAGTCGCAGCCCAGCTGCAGCAGGGTCTGCCGCTGGGCGGCGTTCTCGATCCCCTCGCCCACCGTTTCAATGCCGAGCGTACGCGCCAGCGACAGCACGCCCTGTACCAGCGCATAGGTGCTCTGCATGTCGCGACCGTGCAGACCGGCAATGAAGCTCTGGTCGATTTTCAGGGTGGAGATCGGGAAGCGATGCAGGTAGGACAGCGCCGAGAAGCCGGTGCCGAAGTCGTCCAGCTGCACCAGCACGCCACGCTCGCGCAGGGTCTGCAGTACACGCAGCGTGCGCGGACCGTCATCGAGCAACGCCACTTCGGTGATCTCCAGCCGGAGCCGGCGCGGGTCTGCCCCGGCCGCTTCGATCAAGCCGAACAGGCGCTGGCTGAAATCCGGCGAGCGGAAATGCCGAGGCGAGACATTGACCGACAGGTAGCCCTCGCCGCCCTGTGCCAGCTGGCTGATCACATCTTCGTACAGCAGCCAGTCCACCTGTTCGATCAGGCCACTTTCCTCGCCCAGGTCCAGGAACGCGCTGGGCAGCAGCAGGCCGCGCCGCTCGTGCTGCCAGCGTAGCAGCGCCTCATAACCCATCACCTGGCCGTCGCTCAGCCGCACGATCGGCTGGTAGTACGGCACGAAGTCGCGGTTGTTGATCGCCCGGCGCAGGTCGGCCTCCAGGTCCAGACTGCGCAGCGCCTCCTCGCGCATGGCTTCGTCGAACACCGCAAAGCGGTCCTTCCCTTGCGCCTTGGCCCGATACATCGCGGCGTCAGCATCGCGGACCAGCTCCTCGGCATTGCGATAGCGCGGGCCCCACAGGGCGATGCCCAGGCTGCCGGACGGGAACAGCTCGCGCCCCTGCACCCACATCGACTCTTCCAGTGCCGCCAGCATGCGCTGGGAAAACTCCCGCGCCGAATCCAGCCCGTCCGGGCACTGCAGCAGGATGGCGAACTCGTCGCCGCCCAACCGTGCAACGACGTCGGCCGTGCCCACCATGGACACAATGCGGCGGGCGACCTCGACCAGCATCTGGTCGCCGGCCGCGTGCCCGATGCTGTCGTTGACCAGCTTGAAGCGGTCAAGGTCCAGGAACAGCACGGCGAACGCAGGGCCGCCCGGCAACTGGGCCAGGTTGATCGCATCTTCGAGCCGGTCCAGCAGGTGTACGCGGTTGGGCAGCCCGGTCAGTGCGTCGTGCAGCGCCTGGTGGGTCAGCCGCTGCTCGGCACGCAGGCGCTCGCCGATCTGCCCCAGCAGCTGTTCGTTGACCTCGGCCAGTTCCCGGGTGCGCTCTTCCACGCGCTTTTCCAGCTCGGCGTGTGCGAGCCGCAGTTGCTCCTGGTTGCGCTGCCGCGCCAGGCCATTGCCGATGTTCTGTGCAACGAAACTCAGCAGGCGCTGGTCGTGCGCGGTAAAGCTGATCTCCGGCGAATAGCTCTGCACCACGATCACGCCCACGACCTCGTCGTCGCTGAGCAGCGGCACGCCCAGCCAACAATGCGAGCGCGCACCGAACTCGTGCACGCGCCCGGCCGCGCGCAGGGAATCGATGTGTTCCCGCGATGCCAGCAGTGGCTGGCGGTTGCGCACGATGTACTCGGTCAAGCCGTGGCTGAAGGGACGCGACGGCCGCGCCGGATTGTACTCATCCACCGAGTAGACGAAGTCCAGTCCGTCCCCCCCCTCATTGACCAGCGCGATGTAGAAATTGCGCGCATCCAGCAGGGTGCCCACCACCCCGTGGACCTGCACGTAATACTGATGCAGGCTTTCGGCACTCATTGCCATTTCAGCGATGTTGAACAACGCCAGCTGCAGTTTTTCAGCGCGACGGCGCTCGATCACTTCGTCCTGCAGGCTGTGGTTGGCGCGCTGCAGTTCCAGCGTGCGCCGTTCCACCTGGCGCTCCAACTGCACCTGCGCCTGTCGCCGGTCCATGGCGGTCAGAATGTGCTGGGCCACATATCCCAGCAAGGTGCGATCCGCCTCGTTGTAGCGCACGCCATGTTCATAGCTCTGCACCACGATCGCGCCGCAGACGCGGCTGTCGCGCAGCATCGGCACGCCCAGCCAGTCCAGGCTTTCCGGTCCGCGCCGCGGATCGACCTCGTCGCTGAGCGACGCCAGCAGCTCATTGGACGGCCCACTCAGCGGCTTGCCATGGCGCAGCAGCGCGAAGGTCAGGCTGCGCGGCATTTCATGTTCTTCGTAGCTGCGATCCGGATCGGCCACGAAGGTGTCGCGCTGGTCGGCGAAATACAGGAAACGAATGCGCCGGTTGATGTCGTCGTACTCGACGATGTAGCAGTTCTGGGCATACATCAGCGAGTTCAGCACGCGGTGGAAATGCCGCAGCATCTCGGTCATTTCCAGATCGGCACCGGCCAGGTCGGCAATCTCGTACAGCGCCTGCTGCAGCCGCTTGGAGTTGTCCAGCGACAGAATCTGTTCGCGCTGGCGCGCCATCACCAGCGCATCCTGCAGACCTGCGCGAGCCAGGGTCCACCAGGCCTCCTGCGGGACCGTGCCGTCGGCCAGGCAGGCGTGGATGGCCAATGCGCCGCCCTGGTGATGCCAGCGGCGCAGACTGCCGTCGGCAGGCAGCGCGGCCCCGAACAGCGCCCCCGGGAGATCAGCCGGCCCGGTGCTGCCGCCGCCCGCCGCCACGCCGCCCTCACCCAGGCCACCGTCGGACCAGCCCAGCGCCAGCATGCTGCCCTCCGGCAGCAGTGCACACAGCGCGTGCGCCAGCGCGGTGGACACCACCGCGCCACGCTCAGGATGTCCTGCGGACGTCACAATCTGGCTGGACAGCATGTTGATCTCTTTCTGACACCGGAGTCCCGATGCCTCCCCTCCCCCGAGCATAGCGCGACTGCCGGGGGGCAATGGAAGCCCGTCAACCCCAAAACACCCTTCCATACGTTGTTCGGTGTGTCTTCGCCGTGATACCGCCCGATGTCCGCCGTCCTTTCCCCGCCTGCCGGCTATGCGCGCGCCCATTCAGCGCTTACCCTGTGTGCCGTGGATGCCGCTGCCCTGCCCACCGATGAATCCCTGATGCAGGCCTGGGCCGCCGGCGACCTGCGCGCGTTCGAAGCCCTCTACAGCCGCCATCGCAGCCGTCTGTACAGCTTCCTGCTGCGCCAACTGCGCGATGCCGCGCTGGCCGACGAGCTGTTCCAGGACGTGTGGCAGCGGGTGATTGCCGCCCGCGCCGGCTGGCAGCCGGAAGCCGCCTTCACCACCTGGCTGTTCCGCATTGCCCATAATCGGCTGAATGATCATTGGCGCGCTGCCCGGCACCGACCCGCCGCACCTGGGGATGCCGAGGAGCGCATCAACGCGATGAGCGACCGCCACACCCCGGAGACCCAGCTGTCCGAGTTTGAACAGCGTCGGCGACTGCAGCTGGCGATGGAGCAGCTGCCGGACGACCAGCGCATGGTGGTGCAGTTGCGCCTGGAGCAGGAACTGAGCCTGGAGGAAATCGCGCAGATCACCGGCGTGGGCCGGGAAACCGTCAAGTCGCGGCTGCGCTACGCGATGGACAAGCTGCGCGGGGAGCTGAACCCATGAACCACCCCGAACCGCTGACGCCGGAAGAACGCGAACTGGCCCGCCTGCTGGGCCGGCCCGCCGCGACCGCACCGCCGCCGCGCGTGGACGACGCCGTGCTGGCCGCGGCTCGCGCCGCCGCAGGCACCGCC
>NZ_JASCOZ010000187.1 GCF_029960115.1 Stenotrophomonas sp. PS02289 | reverse complement strand
GCGCTACCGTGACGAACGCGCCGCACGCTCCGGTAGCGCCGGCCGTTGGCCGGCCCAGGCGGTAGTGGGCACGTGACATATCACCGCAGGTGCACACACCGCGGAAGCAGCGGACAATAGGCGGGTATCCCGCCGAAACCGTTGCAAGGATTCCCCCATGGCTGTGCGCAAGACCAAATCTCCCGTCATTGAAGTCCAGGCCCGTCCCGGCCTGCCGCTGGGCATGCCCGCCGCCACCTTCCTGCGCGACTACTGGCAGAAGCGCCCGCTGCTGATCCGGCAGGCCTTCCCGGACTTCCAGACCCCGGTCCAGCCTGAAGACCTGGCCGGCCTGGCCTGCGAGGAGACCGCGCTTGCCCGGCTGATCAGCCACGACCGCGCCAATGACGGCTGGAGCGTGCGCACCGGCCCGTTCCAGGAAGAAGACTTCCCCGGCATGCCCGACCACGACTGGACCCTGCTGGTCCAGGACGTGGACAAGTGGGACCCGGACGTGCGCGCTCTCATCCAGCACTTCGACTTCCTGCCACGCTGGCGGATGGACGATGTGATGATCAGCTTCGCCGCCACCGGCGGCTCGGTCGGGGCCCATGTCGACCAGTACGACGTGTTCCTGCTGCAGGCCTACGGCCACCGCCGCTGGCAGATCGACGCCAGCGAATCGATCAACGGCAAGCGCCCGCCGCTGGACTTCCGCGACGACGTCGACATCAAGCTGCTGAAGCGCTTCAAGGTCACCCATGACTGGGTGCTGGCCCCGGGCGACATGCTCTACCTGCCGCCCAACGTGCCGCACAACGGCGTGGCCGAAGACCCCTGCCTGACCTTCTCGTTCGGCATGCGCGCCCCGGCCTCGGCCGAGCTGATCAGCGACTACCTGGACACCCTGATCATGGATGCCAGCGAGGACATCCGTTACCAGGACCCCGACCTGACCGTCCCGGCCGACCCCAACGAGATCGACACCGTCGCGATGAACCGCGTCGTGGCCGCCCTCAATGCCATCCGCATGAACGACCCGGACCGCCTCGGCGACTGGTTCGGCCGCTTCATCACTACTTACCGCGCCGCCGGCGAGGTCACCGCCCATGGCGAGCCCGTGTCGCCCGAAGAGATCGAGTCCGCCCTGGCCGGTGGCTTCGTGCTCGGCCGCCACCCCTGGGCCCGCCTGGCCTGGCGTCGCGCCAGCCGTGGCGCAAGCCTGTACTGCAGCGGGCTGGAGTTCGCCCTGTCGGTGAAGGACGCCCAGGCCCTGGCCGCGCTGGAACAACTGGATGCCGGCACCTACGGCAAGCTCTCCGCCAAGGGGCGCACGGCGGTGCAGGACCTGGTCGCCGGTGGCTACTACCAGCTGATCGATCCCAGCGCCTTCGACGAGGAGGACGAGATCGAGGAAGGCTACGAGATCGTCGACGCCGCCGACACCGTCGAGGTCCTGGAAGACGCCGACCTGGAGGCCGACGTCCATGAGGTCACCATCCATGAGGACGGGGTCGAGGTGATCGTCGATTTCGACGACAGCGACGATAGCAACGAGCCGCAGCGCTGACATGGACCCCACCGGCGACCCGCTGCAGCCGGACCTGGCCCGCCTCTTCGCCGGGGCGGGTGCCATCGACACGGCCGACCAGGCCGTGGCGATCACGACAGCGCTGGTGCAGCGGGCCCGCCGCCAGCTGTGGATCCACAGCCGCGTGCTCGACCCCGCTCTGCTGGATGCCCCGCCGGTGCTGGAGGCACTGCGCCGCTTTGCGACCGCCCGCCACGACAAGCAGGCCTGCATCATCGTGCACGATGCCAGCGCCATCGCCGCCGCCGGTTCGCCCCTGCTGGGCCTGATCCAGCGCCTGCCCACCGTGTTCCGGGTGCGCCAGGTCACCGATCCGATCGACCGGGCGGTGGCCTCGGCCTGTCTGCTCAACGATGTGGGCGACTACTACTTTCGTCTGAGCGGGCACCGCCTCGACGGCGAAGCGGGCCTCGCGCAACCGGCACGTTCGCGACCGTTGCAGGACGGTTTGCAGCGCGTATGGGAACGTTCGCGTGATTGCAGCGAGCTGCGCGCCCTCGGACTGTAGTCCCGAAGAACGGCTCGAACCTGTCTGGGAATGACACCGCAAGCCCCGGAAAGTCCCGTTTGCTGCCCCTTCGTGTCCTGATGGGGGTACAATTTGGTGGTTAGATACCGCCCGCGCAGGGCTATTCACATTTGTCCTGCCGGATCATCGAAGACTTACCCCCACAAGCGAATCCGACCCTCCATCGTGGACAATCTACTGAAGCAGTTTGCGCAGTCATCGCAGCTCGCCGGCGGCAACGCCTCCTATGTCGAGGATCTGTACGAGCAGTACCTCGTTTCTCCGGACAGTGTCGATCCCAAATGGAAGACCTACTTCGACGGCTTCAACGGCCGCGAAGCCGGTGACATTCCGCACTCGGCCGTCATCGCCCACATTGCCGACGCCGCCAAGGACGCCCTCAAGGGCGGTACCGGCGCTGGCGCAGGCGACGAACGCGAGCGCAATGTCGGTCGCCTGATCACGGCCTACCGTTCGCGCGGCCATCTGGACGCCAAGCTGGATCCCCTGGGTCTGGCCCAGGCAGTGAACTCGCCCGACCTGGGCCTGCCGTTCCACAGCCTGTCCGAAGGCGACCTCAACGCCGAATTCAGCACCGGCGGTGTCGGTGGCCAGCCGCGCATGAAGCTGCGCGACCTGCTGGCGCGCCTGAAGGCGACCTACACCGGCTCGATCGGTGCGGAGTTCATGCACATCTCCGAGGTCGAGCAGCGCCAGTGGATCTACCAGCGCCTCGAACTGGCCGGTGGCAACTACAACCTCGATGCGGACACCCAGCGCCGCACCCTGGAACGCCTGACCGCCGCCGAAGGCCTGGAACGCTACCTGCACACCAAGTACGTCGGCCAGAAGCGCTTCTCGCTGGAAGGCGGCGACGCGCTGATCCCGATGATGGACACCATCATCCGTGACGCCGGCAAGGATGGCGTCAAGGACGTGGTGATCGGCATGGCCCACCGCGGCCGTCTGAACGTGCTGGTCAACACCCTGGGCAAGAACCCGCGCAAGCTGTTCGACGAATTCGAAGGCAAGTTCGAGCACGACGAGCACGCGTCGGCCGGTGACGTGAAGTACCACATGGGCTTCTCGGCCGATGTCGCCACTGACGGCGGCCCGGTCCACCTGGCGCTGGCGTTCAACCCGTCGCACCTGGAAATCGCCGACCCGGTGGTGGCCGGTTCCGTGCGTTCGCGCCAGGAGCGCCGCAAGGACACCGCACGCAAGCAGGTCATGCCGATCCTCATCCACGGCGACGCGGCCTTCTCCGGCCAGGGCGTGGTCATGGAACTGTTCCAGATGTCGCAGGCCCGCGGCTTCGCCGTCGGCGGCACAGTGCACATCGTGGTCAACAACCAGGTCGGTTTCACCACCTCGAACCCGGAAGACACCCGTTCCACCCGTTACGCGACCGACGTGGCCAAGATGATTGCCGCGCCCGTGCTGCACGTGAATGGCGACGATCCGGAAGCGGTGGTGTTCGCGGCCAAGCTGGCGTTTGATTTCCGCCAGAAGTTCGCCAAGGACGTGGTCATCGACCTTATGTGCTACCGCCGTTGGGGCCACAACGAAGCCGACGAACCGGCGATCACCCAGCCGCTGATGTACCAGGTGATCCGCAAGCACCAGACCACCCGCGAGCTGTACGCCGCGCAGCTGGAACAGGCCGGCGTGATCGCCGCCGGGGCCGGCAAGGCCATGGTCGATGCCTACCGCGAGAAGCTGGACGCCGGTGAAGTGACCACCGAGCTGGCCAAGGTCGAAAAGACCCCGCCGACCAGCCCGCTGTTCGTGGATTGGCCGAAGCTGCTGGAAGGCAAGCTGTCCGACCCGGTCTCGACCAAGGTCGAGATGGGCAAGCTCAAGCAGCTGGCCGAAATGATCAACACCGTGCCGGCCGAAGTGGAACTGCACTCGCGCGTGGCCAAGGTGTACGACGACCGTCGCAAGATGGCCGCCGGCGACATCCCGGGCGACTGGGGCTTCGCGGAAAACCTCGCTTACGCCACCCTGCTGGACGAAGGCCACGCCATGCGTCTGGTCGGCCAGGACGTGGGCCGCGGCACCTTCACCCATCGCCACGCGATCCTGCACGACCAGAAGACCGACAACTACTACCTGCCGCTGCGGCAGCTGGTGGATTCGCCGGAGAAGGTCGCGGTGATCGACTCGCTGCTCAGCGAAGAAGCGGTGATGGCCTATGAGTACGGCTTCTCCACCACCGATCCCAACACTCTGTGCATCTGGGAAGGCCAGTTCGGCGACTTCGCCAACGGTGCCCAGGTGGTGATCGACCAGTTCATCGCCGCCGGCGAAGCCAAGTGGGGCCGCATCTCGGGCCTGACCCTGCTGCTGCCGCACGGCTATGAAGGCCAGGGTCCGGAACACAGCTCGGCGCGCCTGGAGCGCTTCCTGCAGCTGTGCGCACTGGAGAACATGCTGGTGGTGGTGCCCTCCACCCCGGCCCAGGCCTTCCACATGCTGCGTCGCCAGCTGTGCATGACCACCCGCAAGCCGCTGGTGGTGATGTCGCCGAAGTCGCTGCTGCGCCACAAGCTGGCCGTCTCGACCCTGGACGAACTGGCCAACGGCGAGTTCCAGCACCTGATCGGCGATGCCAATGCGGACGCCAAGAAGGTGAAGCGCGTGGTTCTGTGCTCGGGCAAGGTCTACTACGACCTGCTCGAAGACCAGACCAAGCGTGGCCAGGACGACGTCGCCATCATCCGTGTGGAACAGCTGTATCCGTTCCCGCGCGCGCTGCTGGCTGCCGAACTGAAGAAGTACGGCAAGGCCACCGACGTGGTGTGGACGCAGGAAGAACCGCAGAACCAGGGTGCGTGGTACCAGATCCGCCACCACCTGCAGTTCTGCCTGGCCGATGGCCAGAACCTGCACTACGCCGGTCGCGCACGTTCGGCTTCGCCGGCCGCCGGTCACATGGCTGACCACATCATCGAACAGCAGAAGCTGGTCGCCGATGCCCTGGTCAACCCGTTCAACGACGTTGTCGCTGAATAACCCCCACTCATTTCTAGAAAAGACAAATCAGGAAGCTCCCGCATGGCCACCGAAGTCAAAGCCCCGGTACTGCCCGAATCCGTCGCCGACGGCACCATCGCCACCTGGCACAAGAAAGTCGGCGATGCCGTCAAGCGCGATGAAAACCTGCTGGATCTGGAAACCGACAAGGTCGTTCTGGAAGTGCCGTCGCCGGTTGATGGCGTGCTGAAGGAAATCAAGTTCGACGTGGGTGCCACCGTGACCTCCAGCCAGGTCGTGGCGATCATCGAGGAAGGCGCGGTTGCTGCGGCTCCGGCTCCGGCCGCTGAAGCCCCGAAGGCCGAAGCCCCGAAGGCCGCTGCTCCGGCCGCCGCCGCCGCTCCGGCCCCGGCCGCCAAGTCGGCTGCCGATGCCCTGCCCCCGGGTGCCCGCTTCACCGCCATCACCGAAGGCGTGAACCCGGCCGATGTCGACGGCACCGGCCGTCGCGGCGCGGTCACCAAGGAAGACATCGTCAACTTCGCCCGTAACGGCGGTGCCGGCAAGGCCGGCGGCGCACGTCCGGAAGAACGCGTGCCGATGACCCGCATCCGCAAGCGCATTGCCGAGCGTCTGATGGAGTCCAAGAACTCCACCGCCATGCTGACCACCTTCAACGAAGTCGACCTGAGCAAGGTCTCGGCGGCGCGCAAGGAACTGCAGGACGAGTTCGTCAAGGCCCACGGCATCAAGCTCGGCTTCATGAGCTTCTTCGTCAAGGCAGCCGCCAACGCGCTGCAGCGCTTCCCGCTGGTCAATGCCTCGATCGATGGTGACGACATCATCTATCACGGCTACTCGGACATCTCGATCGCCGTGTCGACCGAGAAGGGTCTGGTGACCCCGGTCCTGCGCAACGTCGAGCGCATGTCGTTCGCCGACATCGAAAAGACCATTGCCGAGTACGCCAAGAAGGCGCGCGACGGCAAGCTGGGCCTGGACGAACTGCAGGGCGGCACCTTCACCGTGACCAACGGCGGCACCTTCGGTTCGCTGCTGTCCACCCCGATCATCAACCCGCCGCAGAGCGCCATCCTGGGCATGCACGCCATCAAGGAGCGTCCGATCGCCCAGAACGGCCAGGTCGTGATCGCGCCGATGATGTACCTCGCGCTGTCCTACGACCACCGCATCATCGACGGCAAGGACTCGGTGCAGTTCCTGGTGGACATCAAGAACCAGTTGGAAAACCCGGGCCGCATGCTGTTCGGCCTGTAAGACCTCCCGCCCCTTCCGCGCCTGCGCGGAGGGGGTTCTGGTAAAGCATCAAGGAACATATCAATGGCTGAACAATTCGACGTCGTCGTCATCGGTGCCGGTCCGGCCGGCTACCATGCCGCCATCCGCGCCGCCCAGCTGGGCCTGAAGACCGCCTGCATCGACGCCGCACTGGGCAAGGACGGCAAGCCGGCCCTGGGTGGCACCTGCCTGCGCGTGGGCTGCATTCCGTCCAAGGCGCTGCTGGACTCCTCGCGCCAATACTGGAACATGGGCCACATCTTTGGCGACCACGGCATCAGCTTCAAGGACGCCAAGATCGACGTCGAAGCGATGGTGGGCCGCAAGGACAAGATCGTTAAGCAGTTCACCGGCGGCATCGGCATGCTGTTCAAGGCCAACAAGGTGACCCCGTACTACGGTTTCGGTGAGCTGCAGCCGGGCAAGATCGTCAAGGTCACCCAGCACGACGGCACCGTCGTCGAACTGGCCGGCACCAACATCATCATCGCGGCCGGTTCGGACTCGATCGAACTGCCGTTCGCCAAGTTTGACGGCGAGACCATCGTCGACAACGTCGGCGGCCTGGACTTCACCGAAGTGCCGGCCCGTCTGGCCGTCATCGGTGCCGGCGTGATCGGTCTGGAACTGGGCAGCGTGTGGAAGCGCCTGGGTTCGGAAGTGACCATCCTGGAAGCGCTGCCGGACTTCCTGGCCGCGGCTGACGCCGAAGTGGCCAAGGTCGCCGCCAAGGAATTCAAGAAGCAGGGTCTGGACATTCGCCTGGGTGCCAAGGTCTCCAAGGCCGAAGTCACCGGCAAGGGCAAGAAGAAGGAAGTCGCCCTCACCTACGCGGACGCCGAAGGCGAGAAGAACCTCACCGTCGACAAGCTGCTGGTTGCCGTCGGCCGTCGCGCTGCCACCAAGGGCCTGCTGGCCGAAGGCACCGGCGTCAAGATCAACGAACGCGGCCAGATCGAAGTTGACGCCCACTGCCACACCGGCGTGGACGGCATCTGGGCGGTCGGCGACTGCGTGCGCGGCCCGATGCTGGCGCACAAGGGCTTCGAGGAAGGCATCGCCGTGGCTGAGCTGATCGCGGGCCTGCCGGGCCACGTCAACTTCGACACCATTCCGTGGGTGATCTACACCGAACCGGAACTGGCCTGGGTTGGCAAGACCGAGCAGCAGCTGAAGGACGAAGGCATTCCGTACAAGGCCGGCAGCTTCCCGTTCGCCGCCAACGGCCGTGCCGTCGCCATGATCGAGCCGGCTGGCTTCGTGAAGGTGCTGGCGCACGCTGAAACCGACCGCATCCTCGGCATGCACCTGGTCGGTGCCAACGTCTCCGAGCTGGTGCACGAAGGTGTGCTGACCATGGAGTTCAGCGGTTCGGCCGACGACCTGGCCCGCATCTGCCACGCGCACCCGTCGCTGTCGGAAGTGGTCCACGACGCCGCCATGGCCGTCAGCAAGCGCGCCATCCACAAGGCCAATTGATCGGCTCTTGTGTGAGGTAACGAAAAACCCCGCCTCGGCGGGGTTTTTTGTGGGTCATGCATTTGCGTGGGCCGGCCAACGGCCGGCGCAACCCTGG
>NZ_JASCOZ010000186.1 GCF_029960115.1 Stenotrophomonas sp. PS02289 | reverse complement strand
ACGTAGAGCCACGCCCTGCGTGGCGGCGCGGTGCCGGGGGGGTCGAAGCCACGCAGGGCGTGGCTCTACGTCTTAACCGGACTTGCGCCGGAACAGCAGCCCGGACGTCACCAGCATCACGATCGGCGGCAGCGCGTAGGCAATGCGGTAATCGAACTTGAGCGCGCCGGCCATGCGCCCGAAGAACAGCTGCAGCAGCCAGAAGCCCAGCGCGAACAGAATGCCCAGGAACAGCCGCTTGCCCATGCCACCACTGCGCAGCGAACCAAACGCGAACGGGACCGCGGCCAGGCACAGCGCCAGCACGTTCAACGGGTAGAACCAGCGGCTCCAGTAGATGTCTTCATAGTCCCGCGCATCCAGGCCGTTGCGCTTGCGGTACTCGATGCTGGTACGCAGGTCGGAGGCGGTCAGGTTGCGGGGCTTGGATAGGCCGCTGGCCAGCGCGGCTGCGTCCAGTTGCGAGTCCCATGGCTCGGTGGGCTTGGTCTCACGGGTGACCGAGCGCTCGCCGAAGGTATCGCGGGTGATGTTGTTGAGCTTCCAGCCGCTGGCATCGTGCTCGGCAGTGCCGGCGCGGGTGAACGAGGCAATGCGCCCGTTTTCGCCGATCTGGTACATGCGCACGTCACGCAGCACCAGCCGGGTGCCGCCCTCGGGCAGCAGCTGCTCGTCACCGCCCATGGCATTGAGGAAGGTGTCGCCCTCGCGCGCCCACACCCCGAAGTACTTGGACTCGGTTGCATTGCTGCCGTACTTGGCGCTGGCCCGGATCGCATCGGCCCGGCTCTGGCCCCACGGGCCCAGGGTCTCGCCGCTGAGCACCATCACCGCGGTCAGCAGCGACAGTGCGATCGCCACCGAGACGCTGAGACGCTTGCGCGACAGACCCAGCGCGCGCAGCGCGGTCAGCTCGGAGGTGGCGGCCATCTGCCCCAGCCCCATCAGTGAACCGATCACCGCGGCGGTCGGGAAGAAGGTGTAGGCGCGCCGGGGCACGGTGTACAGCACCCACGCGGCGGCATGGCCCAAGGTGTAATTGCCCTTGCCGACGTCCTTGAACTCGCCGGAGAACGCCATCACCACGTCCAGGCCGACCAGCACGGCCCAGGTCAGCAGCACCGTGCCGAACACCGCACGGCCCAGGTACAGGTCAAACCGCATCGGGCGGAATTTCATGCGGTTCTCCTCGGGCGCGACAGCCTGCCATCGCGGAAGTACATCCAGAGCGCCAACCCCAGCAGCGGCAGGCTCAGCCACCACAGGCCCAGACTACCGGGCACTTTGCCGTCCGCGATCCAGCCGGTGCCGATGAACATCAGGTTCATGCCCACCAGATACGCCAGGAAGGCGAGCATCATGCGGCCGTAGCGCTGCTGGCGCGGCGAACTGCGGGCCAGCGGCAGGGTCATCAGTGCGAACGCGAGTGCGATCAGCGGCGGCGTGATGCGCGAGTGCAGCTGGGCCTGGGCCTCGGGCCGGGGGTCACCGAACAGCTGGCCGGTCGGCAGCAGCTCGGGGTCGTTCTTGTCGCGGGTGACCGCGCCGTCCGGCAGGGCCACGTCATTGCCGGCGAAGGTCATCAGCTTGTAGTCCAGACCACCGCCGGACGGGCCTTCGATCTGGTGTCCGGATTCCAGCTCCAGGTAGCGCTGGCGGTCGCCTTCGAAATGCATGCGGCCGCGCTCGGCCGACATCACCTCGATCTGGCCCTCGCGCTCGCGCTGCAGGAACACCCGGCCCAGCTGGGTCCCGCTGGGCGAGACCGAGCTCAGGTAGACCACGCCGCCATTGGGCAGGGGGGTGAACTTGCCGGCTTCCAGCCCGGCCATGACCAGGCTGCGGTTGGCGTCCTCGATCATCTGCTCGCCGGTGCGGTCGGCCCACGGGCCCAGCCACAGCGAGCACAGGCCGATCAGCCCCACCACCGGCAGCACGATCATCAGGACCGGCCGCAGCAGCCGCTTCGGACCAACGCCGATGGCGGTCAGCACCGCCATTTCCGAGTCCCGGTACAGCCGCGCGGTGGCCAGCAGCAGGCCCAGCATCAGCGCCAGCGGCAGGATCAGCGGCATGTAGACGATGAACTGCAGGCCCAGCTGGGAGAACAGCAGCCGGGCCGGCAGGCGGCCGTCGGCGATGTTGCCCAGGATGTCCACCAGCACGCCCCCCACGCTGACCACCAGCAGGACGATCAGGGTGGCCAGGAAACTCTGGACGAAATCACGCAGGAGGTAGCGATCGAGCTTCGACATGGGGCGGTGGTTTAAACTCTCGGATTCGTTCGCGGTGCTGCCCAGTCTACCGACCCGGCGTAAACAGCTCGCGATTGTACGGATTTGCCAACGGAATCTGATCAATGGCCCTGGAATTCACCCTGAACCACGCTGCCCCGGCTTCCGCCGAGGTCGACTGCGTCATCGTCGGCGTCTATGCCGACAAGACCCTGAGCCCCGCTGCTCAAGCCCTGGACGCCGCCAGCGGCGGCCGCCTGACCGCTCTGGTCAACCGCGGCGATGTCGGCGGCAAGACCGGCGCGACCACCCTGCTGCATGACGTGGCCGGGGTCAAAGCCCCGCGCGTGCTGGTCATCGGCCTCGGCGAGCCGGCCAAGTTCGGCGTGCCGCAGTACCTGAAGGCGGTCGGCGACGCCAGCCGCGCCCTGAAGAGTGGCGTGAACGGCCATGCGCTGTTCACCCTGTCGGAGATCGCGATCAAGGGTCGCGACGCGGCCTGGAACATCCGCCAGGCGGTGATCACCGCTGACCACGCGGCCTACCGCTACACCGCCACCCTGGGCACCAAGAAGCCCGAAGCCCCGGGTCTTGCCACCCTGGCCATCGCCGGCACCGACACCCAGGCCCTGACCCAGGGCCAGGCCATCGCCGCCGGCGTGCAGTACGCCCGCGAGCTGGGCAACCTGCCGCCGAACCTGTGCACCCCGGCCTATCTGGCCGAGTCCTCGGTGGCCTTCGCCCAGAAGCACGCCGGGGCCGAGTCCGAGATCCTCGACGAAGCCGGCATGGAAGCGCTGGGCATGGGCTCGCTGCTGGCCGTGGCCCGTGGCTCGGCCAACCGTCCGCGCCTGGTGGTGCTGAAGTGGAACAACGGCGGCGACGCCAAGCCCTACGTGCTGGTTGGCAAGGGCATCACCTTCGACACCGGTGGCGTCAACCTGAAGACCCAGGGCGGCATCGAGGAAATGAAGTACGACATGTGTGGCGCGGCCAACGTGATCGGCACCTTCGTTGCCGCTGTCACCGCCAAGCTGCCGCTGAACCTGGTGGTAGTGGTGCCGGCCGTGGAGAACGCCATCGACGGCAACGCCTATCGTCCGTCCGACGTGATCACCTCGATGTCGGGCAAGACCATTGAAGTGGGCAATACCGACGCCGAAGGCCGCCTGATCCTGTGCGACGCCCTCACCTACGCGCAGCGCTTCGAGCCGCAGGCGCTGGTCGACGTGGCCACCCTGACCGGGGCCTGCATGGTTGCGCTCGGCCACCAGACCGCCGGCCTGATGTCCAAGCACGACGATCTGGCCAACGAGCTGCTGGCCGCCGGCGAGCATGTGTTCGACCGCGCCTGGCGCCTGCCCCTGTGGGACGAGTACCAGCCGATGCTGGATTCCAGCTTCGCCGACGTCTACAACATCGGCGGCCGCTGGGCCGGTGCGATCACCGCGGGCTGCTTCCTGTCGCGCTTCACCGAAGGCCAGCGCTGGGCGCACCTGGACATCGCCGGCGTCGCCAGCGACGAAGGCAAGCGTGGCATGGCCACCGGCCGCCCGGTCGGCCTGCTGAGCCAGTGGCTGCTGGACCAGGCCGGCTCTTCGCATGTCGCGGGCTGATTTCTACCTGATCGCCAAGCCGCGGTTCCTCACGGAACCGCTGCGCCTGGTCTGCGAACTGGCGCGCAAGGCCAATGACGCCCAGCTGCCGACCCTGGTGCTGGCGCGTGACCAGGCCCAGGCCGAGGCGTTGGACGAACTGCTGTGGTCGTTCGACGACGACGCCTACATTCCGCACCAGATCGCCGGTGAGGACATGGACGAGGAAGAAGCGCTGGTGCTGATCGCCGTGCCAGGCGGTCAGGCCCCGGACCGCCCGCTGGTGATCAACCTGCGTGACGACCCCTACCTGGGGGCCTGCGACCGCGTGCTGGAAGTGGTGCCGGCCGACCCCGAAGCGCGCGAACCGCTGCGCGAGCGCTGGCGTCAGTACAAGGCGCTGGGCTTTGACCTGAACAAGTACGACATGTAACCCACGGCCGCGCCCCCTTGATGGGGGCCCTGCGCGCCCTGATCCTTTCCAGATTGCCTTTCCCGGTTGCCCCGCATGACCCAACTCGCCTCCAGCTACGATCCCAAGACCTTCGAAACGGCGCTGTATGACGCCTGGGAGAAGGCCGGCCACTTCAAGCCGTCCGGCCAGGGCGAGCCGTACACCATCCTGCTGCCGCCGCCGAACGTCACCGGCACGCTGCACATGGGCCATGCCTTCCAGCAGACCCTGATGGACGCGCTGGTGCGCTACCACCGCATGCGCGGCTACGACACGCTGTGGCAGGTGGGCACCGACCACGCCGGCATCGCCACCGAAATGGTGGTCAGCCGCAACCTGGCGCTGGAAGGCAAGGGCGAAACCCGCGACTCGCTGGGTCGCGAAGGCTTCATCGGCAAGGTGTGGGAATGGAAGGCGCAGTCGGGCGACATCATCGAGCGCCAGATGCGCCGCCTGGGCACCTCGGCCGACTGGTCGCGCAGCACCTTCACCATGGACCCGCAGCCGTCCGAGGCGGTGGTTGAAGCCTTCGTGCGCTGGCATGAGCAGGGCCTGATCTACCGCGGCCAGCGTCTGGTCAACTGGGACCCGGTGCTGAAGACCGCCATTTCCGATTTGGAAGTGGAAGCCACCGAAGAAGACGGCTTCCTGTGGTCGATCGCCTACACCCTGGACGATGGCCTGAGCTACGAGCACGTCGAGCGTGACGCCGACGGCGTGGAAACGCTGCGCGAAACCCGCGACTACCTGGTGGTCGCCACCACGCGTCCGGAAACCCTGCTGGGCGACACCGCAGTGATGGTGCATCCGGAAGACGAGCGCTACCAGCACCTGATCGGCAAGCAGGTGGTGCTGCCGCTGACCGGCCGTCGCGTGCCGGTGATCGCCGACGACTACGTGGACCGCGCGTTCGGTACCGGCGTGGTCAAGGTCACCCCGGCGCATGACTTCAACGACTACCAGGTCGGCGTGCGTCACAGCCTGCCGATGATCAACCTGTTCACACCGACCGCGTCGGTGAACGAGAACGCGCCTGAGCGTTTCCAGGGCCTGGACCGCTACGACGCGCGCAAGGCCGTGCTGGCCGAGCTGGAAGACGCCGGCATTCTGGTCGAAACCAAGGCACACAAGCTGCAGGTGCCGCGCGGCGACCGCACCGGCCAGGTGATCGAGCCGTACCTGACCGACCAGTGGTTCGTGAAGATGGACGAACTGGGCCGTCGTGGTCTGGAACTGGTCGAGAGCGGAGCCATCGGCTTCGTGCCGCCGAACTGGATCAACACCTATCGCCACTGGATGACCAACATCCAGGATTGGTGCATCAGCCGCCAGCTGTGGTGGGGCCATCGCATTCCGGCGTGGTTCGACGCCGCCACCGGCACCTGCTACGTCGGCCGCAGCGAAGCGGAAGTGCGCGAGAAGAACGGCCTGGGCAGCGACGTCGTGCTGACCCAGGAAAGCGACGTGCTGGAAACCTGGTTCTCCTCGCAGCTGTGGCCGTTCTCGACCCTGGGCTGGCCGAACGAACAGGCGATGGCCGAGCGCGGTTTCGACCGCTACCTGCCCTCGTCGGTGCTGATCACCGGCTTTGACATCATCTTCTTCTGGGTGGCCCGCATGATCATGGCCACCGACAACCTGACCGGGAAGATCCCGTTCAAGGACGTGTACTTCACCGGTCTGATCCGCGACGGTGAAGGCCAGAAGATGTCCAAGTCCAAGGGCAACGTGCTCGACCCGCTGGACATCATCGACGGCATCAGCATCGACGACCTGGTCGCCAAGCGCACCGGCGGTCTGATGCAGCCGAAGACCGCCGAGAAGATCGAACGCAAGACCCGCAAGGAATTCCCCGACGGCATCGCCGCGCACGGGGCCGACGCGCTGCGGTTCACCATCGCCGCGCTGGCCACCCACGGTCGCGACATCAAGTTCGACATGAACCGCGCCGAGGGCTACAAGAACTTCTGCAACAAGCTCTGGAACGCCAGCCGCTTCGCGCTGATGAACACCGAAGGGGCCGCCTTCGCCGGTGCGCCGACCCCGCGCACCGATGCAGAGCGCTGGATCCTGGCACGACTGGCCGCCACCACCGCTGAAGCGCAGGGCCACTTCGCCGCGTATCGCTTCGACCTGCTGGCGCAGTGCCTGTACGAGTTCGTCTGGAATGCCTTCTGCGACTGGTTCCTGGAACTGAGCAAGCCGGCGCTGAACGGCAGCGACGCCGCCGATGCCGAAAGCACCCGCCACACCCTGCTGTACGTGCTGGAAGCGCTGCTGCGCCTGCTGCACCCGCTGACCCCGTTCATCACCGAACAGCTGTGGCAGCAGCTGGCCCCGCGCCTGGGTCTGAGCGAAGCCACCCTGTCGCTGCGTCCCTACCCGACCGCGGCCGAGTTTGCCGGTGATTTCGCCCAGGCCGAGGCCGACGTGGAATGGCTGAAGGCCGTGATCAGCGCCGTGCGTCGCGTGCGCAGCGAGCTCAATGTCGCCCCGTCCAAGCTGGTGCCGCTGCGTCTGCAGGCCGGTGTCGCCCAGGACCGTGCCCGCATTGAGCGCTTCAGTGCCTCGATGGCGTTCCTGCTCAAGCTCGACAGCATTGAATGGCTGGGCGATGGCGAAACCACCCCGCCGGCCGCGGCCGCGATCGTGGGCGAGCTGAAGCTGCTGGTGCCGCTGGAAGGCCTGGTCGATCTGGACGCCGAACGTGCACGCCTGGACAAGGAAATCGCGCGCGTGCAGGGCGAATACGAGAAGAGCGAGACCAAGCTGGCCAAGTTCACCGACAAGGTGCCGGCCGCCGTGGTCGAGCAGGAGCGCGTGCGCCTGGCGGACTGGATCACCCAGCTGGCCGGTCTGCGCGAGCAGCGCGCGAAGTTGTAAGCGCTGTTTACAGCGGCGGCATCGTCTCGATGTCGTCGCTGACCAGCTCCATCGCCATCACCAGCGCATCCTCGCGCCCGCCGTGCGCGGGGTAGTAACGCGGTCGGCGACCGATCTCGTTGAAGCCCTCGCTTTCATACAGCTTCAACGCCGGTCCATTGGACGGCCGCACTTCCAGGAACACCCGGTGCGCGGCATGGTCGCGCGCCAGCTGCACCAGCGCGCGGAACAGCAATCGCCCCAGCCCGCGTGACTGCACGTGTGGGTCCACGCAGACGTTGAGGATGTGGCCTTCATCGGCGGCCACGCTGAGCACGCCATAGCCCACCAGATCGCCGTCGTCCTCCAGCGCCAACGACGGATACCCCGCACGCAGGCAGTCGACGAAGATGCCACGCGTCCACGGGAACGGGTAACCGCGCTCCTCGATGTCCATCACCGCATCCAGGTCGTCTTCGCGCAGCGCGCGCAGCGACGGTGGTCGCGGTGAACTGACCGCACTCACGCGCGGCTCCGCTTGCGCAGGGCCCGCAGCTGCGGCCACAGCGCGCGCTTGGCGGCGGCACTGCGGCGCAGTTCGTCCAGGTTCCAGCTGGCCATCAGGGCCTGGGTTTCAGGGTCGTTCGGGTTGCAGCCGGAGGCGCGCAGCAGTGCGATCTGCAGGCGATCGGGCAGGCGGACGGCCGGTTGGCGGGTGCCGGGGCGCGGGGCGGTCTCGGGCGCGGACGGTGGCGTAGAGCCGGGTCTTGCCCGGCTGGCCGTTCGTTCGGACGGTGCGGCAAGCCGGGCAA
>NZ_JASCOZ010000185.1 GCF_029960115.1 Stenotrophomonas sp. PS02289 | reverse complement strand
GGGTACGGGACACGCCTTAAATCTCCCGTTTGGCTCGGGCGGCACATCCATGTGCCTTCACGGTCCCGTACCCCCCACCCACCGGCCCCTCGATACGTGGTCGGTAGCCACGGTAAATGCCAAATGCCAAATCAACGACGATGTCGATCTGGGGTCATGCGTTACCGGATGTTGGTTGTTTCACGGCGATCGTCTGTCGACCGATCCCACCGGGGCTACGTGCTCTTGATCTTCGATGACCACCGACACGCTGTCGTGGCGGGTCGGGGTGGGCTGGAGGGGGCGTGAGCCGCATGGATGCGGCGATCGAGCTTACATGGACGTACTTGCAGCGTCCCCCGGAACGCCCATCCCGATCCGCCAACCCAGAGGACCGATGGCTACCCGCTGTTCGCCCAAATCCAACAGCAGCCGGGCAACGCCCGGCGACACGTAAACCCTGCAACCTCGGAAAACAAAAACGCCCGGCGCTAAGACCGGGCGTTCAGGGGGGTACGGCAACAAGCCGATTACGCAGCAGCGTTGTTCGCAGCGCGCAGGGCGGCGATGCGCTCTTCCAGCGGCGGGTGGCTCATGAACAGCTTCTTGGCCGAGGCACCGGCGATGCCGAAGGCGGCGATCTGGGTCGGCAGCGTGCTCTGGCCGTGGTTGAGCTTCAGGCGCTCCAGCGCGGCGATCATCTTCTGGCGACCGGCCAGATGCGCACCGCCGGCATCAGCGCGGAACTCGCGGTAGCGCGAGAACCACATGGCGATGATCGTGGCCAGCACGCCGAACACCATCTCCAGCACGAACACGATGATGTAGTAGGCAAAGCCGCGGCCGCCGCCCTCGCGGTTGCCCGACAGCGCCGAGTCGATCACCCCGCCCACCACGCGGGCCAGCACGAACACGAAGGTGTTCAACACGCCCTGCAGCAGTGCCATGGTGATCATGTCACCGTTGGCGACGTGTGCGATTTCGTGGCCCAGCACCGCTTCGGCCTCGTCTTCGCTCATGTTGTGCAGCAGGCCGGTGGAGACCGCCACCAGCGCGTTGTTGCGGTTGGCACCGGTTGCGAAGGCATTGATTTCCGGGCCGTCATAGACCGCTACTTCCGGCATGCCGATGCCGGCTTCGCGTGCCTGGCGCGCTACCGTGTCCAGCAGCCAGCGCTCGGTCGCATTGCGCGGTTCGGTGATCACCACCGCGCCCGTGGAGCGCTTGGCCATCCACTTGGAGATCAGCAGCGACACCAGCGAGCCGCCGAAGCCCAGCACCGCGCCGAACACCAGCAGGCCGCCCATCTGGCCGCGATTCACCCCAAGCAGATGCATCACCAGACTGGCGAGGATCAGCACCGCGAAGTTGGTCGCAAGGAAAAGGGTGAGTCGAGTAAACATGGGGAAAACGCTTCTATTGAAGGGTGATGAACGCAAATCTGCGGTGAGTTCCTGTTGAATTCAAGTCGCAACCTGACCGACGATTCATAGTTCATGTTCAACCATTCCTACCGCGGGCGCTTCGCCCCCTCGCCCACCGGCCCCCTGCACCCCGGCTCCCTGCTGGCGGCACTGGGCAGCTGGCTGCTGGCCCGGCATGCCCAGGGTGAATGGGGCGTGCGGATTGAGGACGTCGATCCTCCACGCACCGTGCCCGGGGCGATTGCCGGCCAGCTTGCCACGCTGGAAGCATTCGGCCTGCGCAGTGACTTCCCCGTCGTGCACCAGAGCCAACGCGATGCGCTCTATCAAGCGGCCATCGAGCAGCTGCTGGCGCAGGACCTGGCGTTTGCCTGCCACTGCAGCCGCAGCGAACTGGCCAGCCAGCACGGCGTCCACCACCACTGCGTCGCCCAGGCCGAGCGCGCCACCCCGGCCATCCGCCTGCGGGTCGCCCCCGGCAGCGTGGTCCGCTTCCAGGATGGCCTGCGCGGCGCGATCAGCCAGGACGTGTACGCCGAGGTGGGCGACTTCGTGCTGCGCCGGGCCGACGGGTGCTGGGCCTACCAACTGGCCGTGGTGGTGGACGACCACGACCAGGGCATCACCGACGTCGTGCGCGGGGCCGACCTGCTGGACTCCACGCCCCGCCAGATCCTGCTGCAACAGGCGCTGGGCCTGCCTACCCCACGCTACCTGCACCTGCCCCTGCTGCTGGACGCGCACGGCCGCAAGCTGTCCAAGTCCAGTGCGGCCACGCCTGTCGACGCCGCCAACCCGTTGCCCGCCCTGCAGCAGGCGTGGCGATGGCTGGGCCAGGATCCCGCCGCGCTGGCACCGTTTACCGACGTCGCCGAGTGGCTGCAGCATGCCGCCCGCCACTTCAAGCCCGAACGCTTGCCACCGCAGGACATCGCGATTGCACCGCTGGGCTGAATGACCGCCCATTTTGTGCGCTGATGTTGCAGAATCGGGATCCCCCCTTGTTGGCTGTGGCCATTCGGAGTAGCTGCTCATGACATCGCGCGTTGCCTTGGTTACCGGTGGTACCGGCGGGATCGGGTCTGCCATCTGCCAACGCCTGTGCGAACAGGGTCATCGGGTGGCCACCAACTACCGCGACGCCGCCAAGGCACTGGCGTGGCAGGAGCGCATGCGCGCACGCGGCTGCGAGGTCGCGATCTTCCCCGGTGACGTCTCCGACCCCGCCTCGGCTGAACAAATGGTGCAGGCGGTCGAGGCGGCCCTCGGCCCGGTCGAGATCCTGGTCAACAACGCCGGCATCACCCGGGACACCACCTTCCACCGCATGCGCGCTGACCAGTGGCATGACGTGATCAACACCAATCTCAACTCGGTGTTCAACGTCACCCGCCCGGTGATCGAAGGCATGCGCCGTCGCGGCTGGGGCCGGGTCATCCAGATCAGCTCGATCAACGGCCTCAAGGGCCAGTATGGCCAGGCCAACTACGCCGCCGCCAAGGCCGGCATGCACGGCTTCACCATCTCGCTGGCACGCGAGAACGCCGGCTTCGGCATCACCGTCAACACCATCTCGCCCGGTTACGTCGCCACCGACATGGTCATGGCCGTTCCCGAGGAAGTGCGTGCCAAGATCATCGCCGACATCCCCACCGGCCGCCTCGGCAAGCCCGAGGAAATCGCCTACGCCGTGAACTTCCTGGTCGCCGAAGAAGCCGCCTGGATCACCGGCTCCAACCTCGACATCAACGGCGGCCACCACATGGGGTGGTAACGGTTACAGAAACCGTACAACCCGCCAAAAGCAGCCGGGCAGAGCCCGGCTCTACGCCAACCATCTGGAGAAAAGCCCCCTTTTTGTTAAAGGGGGCGCGCCGAAGGCGCGGGGATAAGGTGGAATGCGCGGGCACCGCAGCAGGCGTTGCGGGAACCTCAAAATGCTGCACCCATGCTGCGCAGCATGAAGAACCAACGATAATTATACAAAGTAGGTTGCAACGCCTGCTGCGGTGCGCCATGCTTCGCGTCTACGTTGACGAGTGCTTGCTTCATGGCTGCGAACCGCATCATCAAGAAGTATCCGAACCGTCGTCTCTACGACACTGAGATTTCCAGCTACATCACCATCGAGGACGTGCGCCAGCTGATCCTGGACGGTGAGGACTTCGAAGTCCGCGACGCCAAGAGCGGCGACGACCTGACCCGTTCCGTGCTGCTGCAGATCATTGCCGACCAGGAACAGGACGGCGAGCCGATGCTCTCCACCCAGCTGCTGAGCCAGCTGATCCGCTTCTATGGCGATTCGCTGCAGGGCTTCATGGGCAACTACCTGGAGCGCAGCATGCAGGTCTTCCTGGACCAGCAGCAGCAGTTCCGCCAGCAGATGGGCAATCTGCTGGGCCAGACCCCGTGGGCGATGATGAACCAGCTCACCGAGCGCAATCTGGAGCTGTGGCAGGACTTCCAGCGCAACATGGGTGCCGGCTTCGGCGCGCGTCCGAACTCGCCGGGCACCAGCACCGGTACTGGCGCTGGCAAGCCGGAAGCGCCGGTCGGCAGCAAGACCCGCCGCTGATCCCAGCGCAAGGTCACACAAAAAAGGCGCGGCCCGCAGGCTGCGCCTTTTTGTTTGCCCGAAAAACCCGCCTCAGCGCTTGGGCTTGGCGCAGCTCGCGCAGACCCGCTCGACTTTGAAGCCCTTGGCGCGCAGTTTCTCGACCACGCCATCCTCGCCCAGCAGGTGCAGCGCGCCGACCACCACCAGGGTGCCCCCCTGCCCGGCCTGCAGCTGCTGCTGCAGCTTGGGCACCCACGCGTCGTTGCGCTCGGTGTTGATGCGCTTGTACAGCTGCGGGTACTGCGCGCGCATGTCCACCGCCATCTCGTTCCACAGCACCTTGTCGTCGCCACGCCGCCACGCGTCATGCAGCTTGCGGCTCAGCGCATCGGCCTGCTCGGCCTGGTCCAGCGCCTCGGCCACCATCTGCTGCTGCTCTTTGGTCGACATCTGCGCGAACACCGCGATCTGCGTGTCGATGGTCTCCAGGCCGCTGGTGGGCTTGCCGGCATCGGCCGCGCGCTTCATGAAGTGACGGTCCAGCCCGAGTTCGGGGTCCAGCCCCATGCGCGCCAGCTGACTCAGGGTGATGGTCAGGCCCACGAACCACGGCTTCATCCCCTGCAACTGCGCCAGCGGCATGTTGTTCGCGGCGGCGTAGGCCTGCAGCTTGGTCCAGGTGGGCGCGTCCAGATCACGGCGCAGCTCGCTGCCGTCGGTGCGCACCGCCGCCTGCATCATTTTGCTCACGAGATCAGGCGACTGCATGTCGGCCGGCGACAGCTCGAACATCAGCCGGTTCGAGGCGGCAAAGGCCTGGTCGACATCGGCGGACAACGGATAGTCGTCGGCGCGCAGCATGTGGAAGGAACCGAGCAGGTACACCCGGCTGTCGCCGGGACCGGTCACCTTCCACAGCAGCGGCACCGGTGGCGTTGCGCCCGCCTTGGCGGGCGGTGCGGCGCTGGCACTGCCGGCCAGCAGGCCCGCGCCGATCAGCAGGGAAAACAGCAGTCGCTTGAACAACATCAGGGAGCTCCTTGAGGACTGTGATACACCTGCTCACCCGCTTCCACGCGCAGGTCCAGCCGGTTTTCCGGCGGGGTCAACGGGCAGGTCGCATACGGGGTGAACGCGCAGGGCGGGTTGTAGGCGTGGTTGAAATCGATCAGCACCTGGCCTTGGGCATCCGGTGCCGACAGGTCCAGATAGCGGCCGGCAGGATAGCTGCCGTGGCCGCTGGTGCGGTCGCCGAAGATCACGAACAGCTCGCGCCCCGGCTCGCCCAGCGCTTCCAGACGGTAAGGCGTGCCGTCCTTCTCGAACTCCAGCGCACCGGCATTGGGCATGTCGGTGGTCAACCCAGTGATGTCGATGATCGGCAGGGTCTTGCCGGCCGCATGCGGCACGAAACGTGCGCGGATCTTCCACGCCGGACCGCCTTCCCAGTAGGTCAGGCCGGTAAACCCGGTGCGGGTGGGTGCGTCGGCATGTTTGACCCGCAGCGCAAACCGCTCGCCGCGATGGATCAGGCTCAACTGGCCCTTGCCGTCGTCAAACGCGATCTTGGTCGGCGTGGCGTCGCGGTCACTGTAGAAGCGGATGCGGCCGGTCAGCGGCTCGCCCTCCACGCTCATCGGCACGCCGCGCTCGGGGGTGAAGGTCACGCCATCGCCCTCGCGCGCCACCATGCCCAGCTTGTCCGGGCCCACCGCCAGGCGGATGCCACTGCCGGGACCGCTGCCGATGTAATGCGCCTTGTGCTCCAGCCAGTGCAGGCCGACCAGGCTGGTCCAACCGTCGGCGGCGTGCAGCTCGGTGTAGCGCTGCTGCCGCCACTGCTGCTGTTCGGCGGCGAAGGCCGGATCCACAGTCGCGGCGACCGGTGCCGCCTCCTTGTCGCTGCAGGCGGCCAGGCCCAGCGCCAGCGCGGCCGCTGCCATGCTGCGCCGCCAAGGACGCATCCCCATCAAACTGCTCCCCATCAAGTGGCTTCCCCTTTCAACGTCCACGCAGGAACCAGCGGTCGATCTCCGCCAGCGAAAAACGGGCCCAGGTCGGTCGGCCATGATTGCACTGACCGGACCGCTCGGTGATTTCCATGTCGCGCAGCAGTGCGTTCATTTCCGGCACGGTCAGGCGACGGTTGGCGCGCACCGCACCATGACAGGCCATGGTCGACAGCAGCTCGTCGCGCGCACTGGCGATGCGCCGGCTCTGGCCGTGTTCGCGCAGATCGGTCAGCACGTCGCGCAGCAGGCCTTCCGGTTCGGCATTGGCCAGCAGCGCGGGAATGCTGCGCACATGCAGCGACCCCGGACCGGAGCGGGTGATCTCGAAACCCAGCGCGGTCAGCGTTTCGGCTTCGCGCTCGGCGGTGTCGGCATCGCGCTCGCCCACCGCCAGGGTGATCGGCACCAGCAGCGGCTGCGCGTGCAGACCGATGCCATCGTGCGCGGTCTTCAGGCGCTCGTAGCCGATGCGCTCATGGGCGGCATGCATGTCGACCACGATCAAGCCTTCGGCGTTCTCGGCCAGGATGTAGATGCCGTGCAACTGGGCGATGGCATAGCCGAGCGGCGGCACACCGCTGTCGGCCGAGGTCACCGGCAGTCCGTTCTCGCTCGGCATCGGCGGCAACGCGGGTGCATCGCTGCCCTCAGGGCGTGCATACAGCGCCGCATAAGCTGAGGGCGCATCGGCCACACGCAGCCCCAACGGCGACTGCTGCGGCCGCCAGCTGCCCATCCCACCGCCGCCACTGCCACCTCCGGCCAGTGCATAGCCGGTGCCCGCCGCAGTACCCGCATACGCAGGCGCGGCAGACTCAAGGTGCGTGTCGCCGGCCGCTGCCGTCGCGGTCATGCCGGCGCGGGTCTCGGCCAGCGCTTCCTTCAGGGTGCGGTAGACGAAGTCGTGGATCAGGCGCGAATCGCGGAAACGCACTTCGTGCTTGGCCGGGTGCACGTTGACGTCTACGCGGGTCGGGTCCAGCTCCAGGAACAGCACGTAGGCCGGCTGGCGTCCATGGAAAAGCACATCGCCGTACGCCATCTTCACCGCATGGGCCACGCTGCGGTCACGCACCGCGCGGCCGTTGACGTAGAAATACTGCTGGTCCGTGCTGGCACGCGAATAATGCGGCTGAGCGATCCAGCCATGCAGTCGCAACCCTGCACCGCTGTGATCGACGCGCAGCGCCTGACCGGCGAAATCATCGCCCAGGGTTTCACCCAGGCGCGCATCCGAATACAGGTCGCCCGGCTTGTAGCGACGCGAGGGCTTGCCGTTGTGCGAGACGCGCAGCTCCACGTCCGGTCGCGCCAGCGCCAGCGAGCGCAACCACTCTTCGATATGGCCCAGCTCGGTGCGTTCGGCACGCAGGAACTTGCGCCGTGCCGGCACGTTGTAGAACAGCTCGCGCACTTCCACCGTCGTGCCGGGCGCATGCGCGCGCGGCGTCACCTGACCGACCTTGCCACCTTCGATCTGCAGCGCCGAGCCATGCTCGTCGCTGGCGCGGCGCGAAGCGAGCGTAAAGCGGCTGACCGACGCAATGGACGGCAGCGCTTCACCCCGAAAACCGAGCGTAGCCACCGCTTCCAGGTCGTCCAGGCTGGCGATCTTGCTGGTCGCGTGACGCGACACCGCCAGCGGCAGTTCTTCCGGCGCAATACCGCCGCCGTCGTCACGGATGCGGATCAGGCGCACCCCGCCTTCTTCCAGATCGATATCCACGCGGGTCGCCCCGGCATCCAGCGCGTTCTCCACCAGTTCCTTGACCACGGACGCAGGCCGTTCCACGACCTCGCCGGCAGCGATCTGGTTGATGAGGATTTCGGGTAACTGACGGATGCTCATGGTGTGATGATAGCGAAATCACCCATGTTGATTTGGGGTCATGCGTTACCGGATGTTGCGGATTTCACGGCCGTCGTCTGTCGACCGACGCTACCGGGCCGGTTCCGCGCGTGGTTTTGATCTTCGATGGCCACCGACGCACTGTCGTGGCGGGTCGGGGTGGGCTGGAGGGGGCGTGAGCCGCATGGATGCGGCGATCGAGCTTACAGGGACGTACTTGCAGCGTCCCCCGGAACGCCCATCCCG
>NZ_JASCOZ010000184.1 GCF_029960115.1 Stenotrophomonas sp. PS02289 | reverse complement strand
CGCCCGTTCCCCTCTCCCGCGGGCGCGGCCGCCGTTTTCCGGCTCAACCGTCACGCCGGCGGTTCGTTCGCCGCACGACGACCACTACGATGCCGGCTGTTCATTCGCCGCATGACGACCACGATGTAGAGCCGGGCTTGCCCGGCTGACCGGGAGCCGCAATGACCAAACCACCCCAACAAGTCACCGCCACCTTAGCCGCCCTGCACCTCATCGAAACACTCCGCACCCGTCACGGCCCCTTGCTGTTCCATCAATCCGGCGGCTGCTGCGACGGCTCCTCCCCCATGTGCTTTGCCCAGGGCGACTTCATCGTCGGCGACCGCGACGTCCAGCTGGGCGAGATCGGCGGCACCCCCTTCTACATCAGCCCGTCCCAGTTCGAGTACTGGAAACACACCCAGCTGATCATCGACGTCGTGCCTGGCCGCGGCGGCATGTTCTCGCTCGAGAACGGCGAAGGCGTGCGTTTTCTCGTGCGTTCGCGGCTGTTCACCGACGAAGAGTTCGCCCAGCTGCAGGAGGCCGGGCGCGCCTGAGCCGGCCACAGCGGCCATAATGGGGGCTATTTCCCCGCTGTAGCCCGCCCATGTCTGCCTTGTCACCCCTCAAAACCCTGGCCGTGTCCGTGCTGTGCGTGGTGGTGGCGCTGTTCGTGCTGGGCATGGTCAGCGGCGCGGGTGGCTGGGTGGCACCCTGGGTCGGCATGGGGCAGGGCGAAGGCCGGCTGGGCTGGGACCTGGGCTGGACGATCGTGGGCGGCTTCGCCGCCTGCGCGTTCGCCAGCCGCTATGCGCCGACCTGGCCGTGGCTGCACGGCGGCATCGTGTGGGCGATGATCGTTGGAGCCTCGGCGTTCGCGGCCTGGGACCTCGGCAACGACTTCCCGTTCTGGTTCGTGGCGGTGCTGCTGGGCTCGCTGCCGATGCAGGGGCTGGGCATCTGGTTCGGCGCGAAGTTCCGCCCGAAAGGCTGAAGCGCCTACTGCAGCAGGCCGTGCACCGCTGAAGGTGGCATGTGGTCCAGCGCCAGCCAGGCGTCTTCCACCACTGCCCGCGCCTGCGGCCAGCCCAGCTTTGAGGCACCGCGCATCTGCTCCCACTGCTCGGCCAGTTCGCCATCGGTGTCGCCGTCGTCGCCGCGCGGCCAGTCGGCCCGGTGGGTGGTCAGGGCAAAGGCGTAGGCCGGGTAGAGGTCTTCCCAGCGCCGGCGTGAAGCACTGCGGCGACGCTCGAAGTCGCTGCGCATGTACTGCACGTAGTCCTGCGCGACCGCCTGCGGTTCTTCAGCGCGCGCCTGGCGGCGATTGCGCCGGCCAGGCTCGGGCAGCCGGTAGGCGTTGAACACGGCGGGCGCGATGCGGCGGTCGGGGCGGGGCATGACACGTCTCCGGCAGCAGGCAGGGTGGGCAGGAATAATCCTGTGGCCGTTATCCAGCTGTGACAGATCCGTTCAGAGCACTTCTATTCGCGGATGCTTCACCGCTTCGGGCGTGTAGTGAGGGCCCCCTCAGCGGAGCCACGCCCATGCCACGCGATCCCCTGCGCGAAGCCCATCCGCCCGTCCCCGGTGAACAACGCGGCAAGCACGACCTCTACGACGAGGAGGACCGCGGTGCCGGCATGTCGCCCTCGCACACGCCCGAGCACCTGCGCACCGGCGTCGACGCCGTTCACGGCACCCCGGACGAGCAGAAGCACGACCCGGGGCACCGGGAGCAGCAGGACAAAGCCAACGACAACCAGGACGAGGCGCTGGAGGAGACCTTCCCCGCCAGCGACCCAACGTCACCGTTCGTGCCTGCAAAAGTGCCGAAATAACGCGGCGGCATCACAACCACGACCACTGCAGCCCCACGCTGTAGCGCCGGTCCGGCCCCGGTTCGAAATACCGCTGGTTGCCATCGTTGACGATCACCGAGCCCACATAGCGCTGGTCCAGCGCGTTATCCACCCGCGCAAACGCGCGCAGTGTGCCCTGTGCGGTGCGCCAGTTGCGCGCCGCCTCCAGGTTCAGCAGCGCATACCCGGCCGCCCTGTCGCTGGCCAGATCGTTCACCACCGTATCGCTGGACGCCACCACTTCCCCCGCCCACTGCCAATCGCCGGGCCGGTAATCCAGCCGCGCGAACGCCTGCTGCTCAGGCACCCCGGGCAGCCGCGACCCGGCCGCCACCACCGTATCCGGCACCGCACAGCCACTGCTCGCGCAGGTGGCATAGGGCTCGCGCACGGTGGCTTCGATGTACGTGTAGGCCAAGGTCAGGTCCAGCTGCTCGGCCAGTGGCTGCTGCAGGCTGGCCTCCACGCCCTGGCGGCGGGTACGGCCGATGTTGCGGTAGGTGCTGCGGCCGTTGGTGTTGCTGGCGACCGCCAGTTCGTCATCGGTATCGGCGCGGAACACCGCCGCCTCAAAGGCCGCGCCACCGGCCCCGCGCCACTTGGTGCCCAGCTCCAGATTGCGGCTGCGTGCCGGGTTGAGGTTAAGCGCCAGCCCGGCCCCGCCGTCGTTGCGGTAGCCCAGCTCATTGAAGGTCGGCGTTTCGAAGCCGCGTCCAGCCGAGGCGTACACCCGCCAGGCGTCGGTGGCGTGGAACACCACGCCGGCCACCGGCGTGGTGGCGCTGTAATCGCGCGAGCCGCTGTCGTCCGGGTTGCGTGCGGTGATGTAGTCATCGTTGGAACGGAAGCGCACCGTGCTGTGGCGCAGCCCCAGCAGCGCCGACCAGCGCGGGGCCCACTGCCAGCCCAGCTGCGCGAACTGGTCCACGTTGCGCACGCGGTCGCGCTGGTCACGCCGTAATGCCCCGCGCACGCCCAGGTCGGACCCAATGAAATTCTCGTAACCTCGGCGATCCTGCGTCTGCTGGTCGGCATTGGCTCCGATCACCGCTTCCAGCGGCCGGCCCAGCCAGTCGCCCTGCCAGGCCCAGCGCAGGTCCAGTCCGCCATAGCCGCCGTCGAGGTCGATCACCCCACCGGCATGCAGCGGATTGGCCTGCGGCCCCGGTGGGATGGCCAGGTACTGTTCCACCTGGCGCTGGCCGGCGTAGCCCATCGCCCGCCAGGTCTGCGCGCCCTCGGTGCGGGTGAACACCAGCCCGGCCTGGCCCTGGCGCACGGATTTACGGGTGTTGTACTGGGTGGCCACCGCCGTGGCCTGGCGCGGATCGGCATTCACCTGCGCGCGGGTCAGCCCCAGCGGGTCCTGTGCGTCAGGCGCGTCCAGATAGTTCATCACCAGATCCAGCTGGCCACCGCCCACGTCCACGCCCAGCCGGCCGTTGAAGGATTCGCGCCGCGCGCGGCTGTGCTCGCGCCAGCCTGCGGTTTCAAAGTGATTAGCGGCCAGGTTGTAGCGCACCGGCCCCTGCTGGCCGCGCAGCTGCGCGCCGGCGCTCAGGGTGGCATCGCTGCCTGCGGCCACGCGTGCCCGCCACGGGTCGCCGGCCGCGCCATCGGCGCTCCAGACCTGCACCACGCCGCCGGACGAATTCCCATACAGCGCCGAGAACGGCCCACGCAGCACCTCAATGCGCTGCGCCGAGAGCAGGCTGGCGTGGGACAGCTGGCCCTGGCCGTCCGGCATGGTCGCCGGCACCCCGTCCACCAGCACCCGCACCCCGCGCACCCCGAAGGTGGAGCGCGCGCCGAAGCCGCGGATCGACAGCTGGGTGTCCTGGGCCAGGTTCTGGCGGTCGCGGGCCAGCAGACCCGGCACGCCGTTCAGCGCCTCGCTGACCTGGGCCAGCGTGCCATTGACCTCGTCATCCAGCTGCACGGTGCTGATCGAGGCCGGCAGGTCGACGTCGGCGACCCGCTGGCCGCGCGCGGCCTGGACCTGCACGGTGGGCAGGCGCTCGATGGCCGGGGCCTCGGCGGTCTGGGCCAGGACGGTGGCCGGCAACGCGCCGGCGACGATGAACGATGAATGGCGCAACAGGGGGATAAAGCGACGCATGCGGGGGCAGGGTCTCCGGTGGGGGGAAGGCCGTCTGTCAGCGTACGGCATGGAAGGTGACGAGAGCCGCCGCGCCCATGCCACGGCTTTGTTACGATGGCGCTGTTTCGGCCCATGCTGCCGTAACACCGAGCGCGAAACCTCCCCCATCCGTCATTTCGAATGAGTACCGCCGTGTCCTTCTTTGCAAACGTGGAACTGGTCCCGGGCGACCCGATCCTGGGCCTGACCGAGGCATACAACGCCGACAGCCGTTCGACCAAGGTCAACCTGGGCGTGGGCATCTATTACGACGAGAGCGGCCGCATTCCGCTGCTGCGCGCCGTAAAGCAGATTGAACAGCAGCTGGCCAACGAGGCCAAACCGCGCGGCTACCTGCCGATCGACGGGCTGCCGGCCTACACCCAGGCCACCCGCGAACTGGTGTTCGGCAAAGACTCGCCGCTGCTGGCCGCCGGCCGCGTGGCCACCTCGCAGACCATCGGCGGCAGCGGTGCGCTGCGCGTGGGCGCGGACCTGCTGCACAAGCTGCTGCCGCATTCCACCATCGCCATCAGCAACCCGAGCTGGGAAAACCACCGCGCGGTGTTCGGTGCAGCCGGCTTTGAAGTGGTGGAGTACACCTACTTCGACGCCGCCACCCACGGCGTGGACTTCGCCGGCATGCTGGCCGACCTGGAAAAGCTGCAGCCGGGCACCGTGGTGCTGCTGCACGCGTGCTGCCACAACCCGACCGGTGCCGACCTCACCGTCGAGCAGTGGAAGCAGGTGGCCCAGCTGCTGAAGGACCGCCAGCTGTTCCCGTTCATCGACATGGCCTACCAGGGCTTCGACAAGGGCATCTTCGAAGACGGCGCCGCGGTGCGCATCATCGCTGAAGCCGGCATCGACAGCTTCGTGGTCGCCAACTCGTACTCCAAGTCGTTCTCGCTGTATGGCGAGCGCGTGGGTGCGCTGTCGGTGGTGGCTCCGGACGCAACCGCCGCCAAGGCCGTGCAGTCGCAGGTGAAGCGCATCATCCGCACCATCTACTCCAGCCCGTCGAACCACGGTGCGGCGTTGGTGGCCGGCGTGCTCACCAGCCCGGAACTGCGTCAGATGTGGGAGCAGGAACTGACCGAGATGCGCGAGCGCATCCACGCCCTGCGTCACGGCCTGGTGCAGAACCTGGTCGCCGCTGGCGCACCGGAGTTCGCCTTCATCAACGACCAGGCCGGCATGTTCTCGTACTCGGGCCTGACCCGCCCGCAGGTGGACCGCCTGCGTGACGAGTTCGGCATCTACGCCGTCGGCACCGGCCGCATCTGCGTGGCCGCGCTGAACCAGGGCAACCTGGAGTACGTGGCCAAGGCCGTGGCAACCGTCGCCAAGGGCTGAATCACCGCAGTGACGAACACAACAACGGCCGCCCTGTGCGGCCGTTGTTGTAAGCGCCTTACCGCGCAAAGGCCGCACAGACGCTTTCCCTATAATGACTGCATGCGCCTGCCTGCCTCGATTCTGCTCGCCGCCCTGCCTGTGGCTGTCCACGCCCAGCAGGCGGAGAGCTACAACATCTATGCCATTCCCTCCCGACCTGTGGTCGAGGCAGTCGCCAAGGTGAGCGACACGCTTGCCGAGGCCGGCATGACCAGCTTCCATCGGCAGGGACACGCGGTGCACGCCACGCTCTACCTCACCCGCTATCCGACCAGCGCCGAGAGTGCGCTGAAGGCCGCAGTGGCGCGTATTGCACGTTGCCAGGCCCCGTTTGCCATGCAGGTCAATGGCATCGAGGTCACGCCATCGAACTGGTTGTTCCTGCATGTGGAGCCCAGCCCGGCCCTGCAGCGCCTGGCCGACACCGTGACGCTGGCCGCCGAGCCGCTGCGCGACCACAGCGTGCAGGCCCCGGCGTGGATGGCGGCGTACCCGGACAAACTGCCCGCGTTCCAGCGCTACGGCTCGCCCAATGTGTTCATGCAGTACCAGCCACACCTGAGCCTGCTGGCCGACGAGAAGAGCCCGAAGCTTGCCGCCTTCGTCGCCGCGGCCCAGGCGCAGCCGCCGCAGGCCAGCGGCGAGGTGACCGGCATTGGCATTGGCGTCACCGATGCCAACGGCCAGATCGTGCGCACATTGGCCGAGTATCCGCTGCAGGCCGCGGGCAAGGACTGCGCCTCGCTGTAAAGCGCGCGTGTAACCGTTTACCGCATTCTCAACTACACCTGAGTCCTTTTTTGGGGCGACAATACGGCCCCCAAATGTCTTTGGCAGTCATTTCATGTCCCGTACGTCGCTCACCCGGTACCTGATCGAAGAACAGCATGCCGGCCGTATCAACGCCGACCTGCGCCAGCTCATCGCCGTCGTCGGCCGCGCCTGCACCAGCATCTCCATCGCGGTCAGCAAGGGCGCACTGGGCGGCGTGCTCGGTGACGCCGGCACCGGCAACGTGCAGGGCGAAGCGCAGAAGAAGCTGGACGTGATCAGCAACGAGATCCTGCTCGAAGCCAATGCCTGGGGTGGCCACCTGGCCGCCTGCGCCTCGGAGGAAATGGACCACTGCCAGCCGGTGCCGGACACCTACCCGCGCGGCGACTTCCTGCTGCTGTTCGATCCCCTCGATGGCAGCTCCAACATCGACGTGAACGTCTCGGTCGGCACCATCTTCTCGGTGCTGCGCTGCCCGCCGGGCACCGAGCAGCCGAACGATGAAAGCTTCCTGCAGCCGGGCACCGCGCAGATTGCCGCCGGTTACTGCATCTACGGGCCCAGCACGCAGATGGTGCTGACCACCGGCCACGGCACCCACGCCTTCACCCTGGACCGCGAGAAGGGCGAGTTCGTGCTGACCACGCCGAACATGCAGATTCCGGCGGATACCCAGGAATTCGCCATCAACATGTCCAACCAGCGCCACTGGGAAGGCCCCATGCAGGGCTATGTGCAGGACCTGCTGGCCGGCAAGGAAGGCGCACGCGGCAAGAACTTCAACATGCGCTGGATCGCCAGCATGGTTGCCGACGTGCACCGCATCCTCACCCGCGGCGGCATCTTCATCTACCCCTGGGACAAGAAAGACCCCAGCAAGGCCGGCAAGCTGCGCCTGATGTACGAAGCCAACCCGATGGGCCTGCTGGTGGAGCAGGCCGGCGGTGCCGCCACCACTGGCCGCGAGCGCATTCTGGACATCCAGCCGGACCACCTGCACCAGCGCGTGCCGGTGTTCCTCGGCTCGAAGAACGAAGTGGCCGAAGCCACCCGTTACCACCGCGAGCACGACGCCGCGCAGGGCTGATGCACGCATGCGGGGGTCGGCCGCCGGCTGACCCCTGCAATGTGTGGAATCTGTCACATGGCAACGGCGTGACATCACGCGTGGCAGCGGTCACCATCGGGGGCGAACGCTCACGGACCGACTCATGACCGCCGAAACGCCGCGCGACTTCATTGAAGTAATCCACAACGCCATCCCCGCCGAAGCATGCGCCGCGATCCTGGCGCAGATGCGCGCCAGCGCCCAGCTGCAGCCGGGTGAAGTGGGCAGTGGTGTATTCCCGGAACTCAAGCACAGCAAGGACCTGCGCATCAGCGGCCGCGCCGAATGGCAGCAGGTTGAGATGCTGTTGCAGCAGGCCGTATTCAAAGGCGTATTGAGTTATCTACGCCGTTATCCACAGGCGTTGATCTCGCCGTTGATGTTGCAGGTTCAAGACACCGACGGCAGCACGCGCCGGCTGTCTGCCGATGATTTCCCCGGCATGGAAGACGCGCAGCTCTCCGAACTGGCCCGTACGTGCCTGCGCCCCGGTGCCATCAACCTGCAATGGTATGCGGCAGGCGAGGGCGGTTACCCGTACTGGCACTGCGAGCTCTACCCGCGCGACCCGGCCGGTGAAACCCTGCACCGGCATCTGCTGTGGACGCTGTACCTCAACGATGACTTCCAGGCCGGCGAGACCGAGTTCCTGTTCCAGGAGCGGAAGATCGCACCGCGGACCGGCAGCCTGTTGATTGCACCGACTGCATTTACGCATACCCATCGCGGTAATCGGCCGGAGGGTGGGGACAAGTTCATTGCGACCAGCTGGATTCTGTTCCAGAGCGTGCAGCGTCTTTATGGTGGTGCCTGAAGTATCCCGGTAGCGCCGGCCGTTGGCCGGCCCTCGACACCGCCTGGGCCGGCCAACGGC
>NZ_JASCOZ010000183.1 GCF_029960115.1 Stenotrophomonas sp. PS02289 | reverse complement strand
CCCCCCCCCCGCCCCCGCCCCCGCCCCCCGGGGGGGGCGGCGCGCGGGGGGCCCCCGCCCCACGCAGAGACGAACGAAAAAGGCACCCTCGCGGGTGCCTTTTTGTTTCCACGGAGATCGAGCCGATTACAGACGGCTGGCGATCGCCTGGGCGAAGCCCATGGTGTTGCCGGTACCGCCGAGGTCGCCGGTCAGCGAATCCTTGGCTTCCAGGGTGGCAACGATGGCCTTGCGCAGGCGCTCGGCGTTTTCCGGCTGGCCGACATGGTCCAGCATCTGCGCGGCAGCAAGCAGCAGGGCGCAGGGGTTGGCCTTGCCCTGGCCGGCGATGTCCGGCGCGGTGCCGTGCACGGCTTCAAAGATGGCCGCGTCCTTGCCGATGTTGGCACCCGGGGCCAGGCCCAGGCCGCCGACGAGGCCGGCGCACAGGTCGGAGATGATGTCGCCGAACAGGTTGGTGGTGACAATGATGTCGAACTGTTCCGGACGCATCACCAGCTGCATGCAGCAGTTGTCGACGATCATTTCCTGGAACTCGATGTCCGGGTACTCGGCGGCCACTTCACGGGCGACGTTCAGGAACAGGCCCGAGGTCGACTTGATGATGTTGGCCTTGTGCACGGCGGTGACCTTCTTGCGGCCGGTGCTGCGGGCCAGCTCGAAGGCGTAGCGGACGATGCGGTCCGAGCCCTTGCGGGTGATGCGGGTGCCGGAGAAGGCGGTTTCGCCGTCAGCCGAGACTTCCTGGCCTTCCGCCAGGTAGGCACCTTCGGTGTTCTCGCGCACGGTGATCAGGTTCACGCCGTCGCCGAAGCGCGACTTGGTGTTCGGGAACGAGGTGGCCGGACGGACGTTGGCGTACAGGTCGAAATGACGACGCAGGCTGACGTTGATGGAGGTGAAGCCGCCACCGACCGGGGTGGTCAGCGGGCTCTTCAGGGCGATCTTGTTACGCGCGATCGATTCCAGGGTGGAAGCCGGCATCAGGTCGCCGTGCTTTTCCAGGGCCACCAGGCCGGCGTCGGCTTCTTCGTATTCCAGCCCGGCGTTCAGCTTGTCGAGCACGAAGAGCGTGGCGTCCATGATTTCCGGGCCGATGCCGTCACCGCGGATGACCGTGATTTTCTGCGTCATTGATATCTATTCCGAACCAGGGGGAAGCGCCTTGGTCCGGGAGCCGGAGCACAGGCGCAAGGGAAGTTTCACCCGCAATTATGCCCCACCCGGGCGGATGACCCCAAATAGACAAAGGTCCCACACCGGTAGCGCCCGACCGTGGGTCGGGCGTCCGTTCATCAATGTTCGTGCGCGGCCGGGGTGGCTGCCCCGCCTTCCAGCTGGTCCAGGAAGTCCACGGCGCGGCGCAGGTGCGGAATGACGATGGAACCGCCGACCACCAGGCCTACCGAGAAAGTCTCGAAGAACTCTTCACGGCTCACGCCCGCCTCTTTGCACTGGGCCACGTGGTAGCTGATGCAGTCGTCGCAGCGCAGCACCATCGAGGCGACCAGACCCAGCAGTTCCTTGGTCTTCACGTCCAGCGCGCCGGCCTGGTAGGTCTGGGTGTCCAGCGCGAAGAAGCGTCGCACGACCTGGTTGGGCTCACCCAGGATGCGCTCGTTCATGCGCTTGCGGAACTCGGTGAACTCCGCGATGCGGTCCTTGCTGCCTTCGTCCGCCGCGCTCATGCCTGTTCTCCGTTCAGCAGCGGCTCAAGTTTGCCGGCCTGGTGCAGCGCCATCATGTCGTCGAACCCGCCCACGTGAACGTCGCCGACGAAGATCTGCGGCACGCTGGTGCGGCGGGTCTTGGCCATCATCTTCTCGCGCTCGGCCGGGTCCAGGTCGATGCGGACCTCGGTCCAGGACTCGCCCTTGCTCTTCAGGAAGTTCTTGGCGGCCACGCAGTACGGACACACGGCGGTGGAATAGATGGTGATGGGCGGCTTCCCGCCCGGGTTGGAAGCGACATCTTGGCTCACGGGAAACTCCACAGCGGAACGAGTGTCTGTATATGGTATCGCCCCGCTGGAATTTCGATGCCATCGCCGCAACACTGTGGATTAACGACAGATTTCGGCATCGCCTGTCACGCTGCCTGCACAACCGCCCTACCCGCCTGCTCCGGAGCCTCCGCTTGCGCCTTCTGCTGCTCTCTGCCGCACTGACCCTGGCCTTGGCCATGCCGCTGGCACAGGCCCAGGACGCCAAGCTGCCGGACATCGGCTCCTCTGCCGGGGAACTGCTGACCCCCGCCCGCCAGGCCGAGTACGGCGGCATGATGCTGCGCGAACTGCGCAACTACGGCATGTTGCTGGAAGACCCGCTGGTGGACGAATGGCTGCAGACCATGGGCACCCGGCTCGGCTCCAACAGCGCGCAGCCACGCCAGCCGTATACCTTCTTCATGCTGCGCGACCGCCAGATCAACGCGTTCGCCACGCTGGGCGGCTACATCGGGGTGAACGCCGGGCTGGTGCTGACCGCCGAACGCGAGGACGAGGTCGCGGCGGTGCTGTCGCACGAAATCGCCCATGTCACCCAGCAGCACGTACTGCGCGGCGTCGAACGGGCCCAGCGCGACCAGATCCCGATCCTGCTGGGCATGCTGGCGGCGGTGGTGGCCGCGCAGCAGGCCGGTGGCAACTCGTCGGGCGATGCGACGATGGCCGCGATCACCTCGGGCATGGGCCTGATGCAGCAGCGCCAGATCAACTACACCCGCAGCAATGAGTCCGAAGCCGACCGGCTGGGCATCCGCACCCTGGCCCGCAGCGGCTACGACGTGGACGCGATGGCCGGGTTCTTCGAGCGCATGTCCGCATCGATGCGCGGTAACGCCGGCGGATACTCGGTGCCGGACTTCCTGCAGACCCACCCGGTCAACACCACCCGTATCAGCGAGGCCAAGGCGCGCGCCGAGCAGATGAAGAAGGACACCGTGCTGCTGACCACGCAGACCCCGACCGGGGTCCGCACCGAGCGCGTGGACCCGGCCGACCCGGCCCTGTCCGACCCGATGGTCCGACGCAGCAACCCGTTGCTGCCCTCGGGCATGCAGTTCTCGGTCAACGCGCTCAGCCGCGGGGCCTCCGGGCAGTTCGACTGGGCCCGTGAGCGGCTGCGGGTGCTCAGCGCCGATACCCCCAGCGAGCTGGCGACGGAATACCAGAACCTGCAGCGTTCGCAGAAGAACGGCCTGTCCGACGCCCAGCAGTACGGCCTGGCGCTGTCCCGGCTGCGCGCCGGCGGCGCAGCGCAGGCACGCACCGACTTGGCCGAACTGCTGCGGACCCACCCGGACAACCTGTGGCTGGCGCTGGCGCTGGGCGAAGCCGAGTCGCGCTCGGGGCAGACCGCCCAGGCCAATGCCCGCTTCGACGCCTTGCTGCGCGAGCATCCGGGCAGCCGTCCGGTGGCGTTGACCTATGCCGACGTGCTCAATCAGCAGGGGGGCCGCGAGGCCGGCCAGCGCGCGCAGGCAATGCTGCGACCGCTGCTGTCGCAGAGCGGCAACGATCCGGTGTTCCAGCAGCGCTTCGCCCGCGCCAGCGAACTGGCCGGGGACAGCATCCGCGCCAGCGAGGCGTATGCCGAGGCCGCCTTCCTGAACGGCCGCCCGGAGCAGGCCCTGATGCAGCTGCAGGCCCTGAAGAAACAGCCGGAGCTGGATTACGTGGGGCGGGCACGGGTGGACGCGCGGATCGAGAGCATCACCCCGACCGTGCTGGAGATGCGCCGCCAAGGGATCAATGACCCGGAGCTGGAGCGACGCTAGGGAGGCCCTCCCGGCGCGTGAAAATGACATGAAAGCGACACACCGATGAATCCGCCTCGAGGGCTGGTCACAAACCTGTCATGAAACCGTAGTCTACTGGGCAGCATCCCGGTCTGATGAGCAATACGGTGGGCACGTGCAAAAACGCATCCTGATCGTCGACGACGAACCCGCGATCCGCGAGATGGTCGCCTTCGCCCTGCGCAAGGGTGATTACGACCCCATTCACGCCGGTGACGCGCGCGAGGCGCAGACCGCCATTGCCGACCGCGTACCGGATCTGATCCTGCTGGATTGGATGCTGCCCGGCACCAGCGGCCTGGACCTGGCCCGCCGCTGGCGCAAAGAGGCGCTGACCCGCGAGGTGCCGATCATCATGCTGACCGCGCGTGGGGAAGAAAACGATCGCGTCGGCGGTCTGGAAGCCGGCGTGGACGACTACGTGGTCAAGCCGTTCTCGGCCAGGGAGCTTCTGGCCCGGATCCGCGCCGTCATGCGCCGCGCCCGTGAGGACGACGAGGACGGCAGCGTCGCGGTGGGCAACATCCGCATCGACGGGGCGGCCCACCGGGTGTTCGCCGGCGACCAGCCGATTCCGATCGGCCCGACCGAATACCGCCTGCTGCACTTCTTCATGACCCATCCCGAGCGCGTCTACACCCGCGCGCAGTTGCTCGACCACGTGTGGGGCGGCAGTGTGTATGTGGAGGAGCGCACCATCGACGTGCACATCCGCCGCCTGCGCAAGACGCTGGAGCCGTTCGGTGCGGAGAACATGGTGCAGACGGTGCGTGGGGCCGGCTATCGGTTCTCGACTGCGACCTGATAGGGTCCAGTAGCTGCGCAGCGGGGCCGCGCCCCGCTCTACGTCACGTGTCATCCACCCGAGAATGTAATGCCGCGCCACATCCGCTCCGCCTGGCTGAAGACCCTTGCCACCCTGGCCGTTCTGCTGCTGGCCGCTGTACTGGTGGGTCTGGCCACCGGGCACGTATGGATGTGCATCGCGCTGGTGTCGATCGGCGCGCTGGTCTGGCACTACTGGCGGCTGCGCGGGGTGCTGGGCCGGCTGACCGCGCGCCAGCGCTGGGAAACCGCCAGTGGCGTTGGCGTGTGGAACGAGCTGGACCGCGTCCTGTACCGCAACCAGGTGGAAATGCGCACGCGCAAGCGCCGCCTGCTGGACATGCTGCGCAGCTACCGCGCCGCCGCCGCCGCCTTGCCGGACGCCGTGGTGGTGGTGGACCGCAACAGCCAGCGCGTGCAGTGGTTCAACGAAGCGGCGACCTCGCTGCTGGGCCTGCATCACCCGGGTGATCTGGGCGAGGCACTGGTCGAACGCCTGCAGCCGATGCCGCTGGCGCACTGGCTGGCCGGCGGCCGCAACGCCGAACCGATCCTGGACGTGCCCTCCCCCGTCGACCCGGCCATCCGCCTCAACCTGCGCCTGATCCCCTACTCGGCCGACTACTGGCTGCTGATCGCGCGTGATGTGAGCAAGCTGCTGCGACTGGAGCAGGTGCGCCGCGACTTCGTCGCCAACGTCTCGCATGAGCTGCGCACCCCGCTGACGGTGGTGCATGGTTACCTGGACATGATGGACCCGGAAGACTTCCCGGGCACCGGCCCCATGCTGGAGGAAATGCGCAAGCAGTCCCAGCGCATGGCGCAGCTGGTGGAAGACCTGCTGACCCTGTCGCGGCTGGAATCGCAGGAACATACCGAAGAAGAAACCGTGGCGATGGCACCGATGCTGGCCACTCTGCGCCGCGAAGCCGAAGCGCACAGCCAGGGCCGCCATCTGATCAGCGTCACCGACACCGCCGGCGTGGACCTGCTGGGCTCGACCAAGGAGCTGCACAGCGCGTTCTCCAACCTGGTCACCAACGCCGTGCGCTATACCCCGGTCGACGGCCGCATCGACGTGGTGCTGGCGCGCGAAGGCCAGGGCGTGGTGCTGTCGGTGCGTGACACCGGCTACGGCATTCCGGCCAATCACCTGCCCCGTCTTACCGAGCGTTTCTACCGTGTGTCCAGCAGCCGGTCGCGCGAAAGCGGCGGCACCGGGCTGGGCCTGTCCATCGTCAAACACATTCTGGGCCTGCACCACGCACGCCTGGAGATCCAGAGCGAGGTCGGCAAGGGCAGCACGTTCTCGTGCCACTTTGACGCCGACCACGTGCGTGCGCGCACTGAAGCCGCTCTTCCTTCTGCCGAAGACTTCTCCGCATGAGCACCCTTGTTCCCATCGCGTTGCCGACGGACACCGATTCCCTGCGTGAGCCATCGCTGTACATCAACCGCGAGCTGTCGCAGCTGGATTTCAACTTCCGCGTGCTGGCCCAGGCGCTTGACCCGCAGGTTCCGGTGCTGGAGCGCCTGCGCTTCATGTGCATTTCCTGCACCAACCTGGACGAGTTCTTCGAGATCCGCGCGGCTGCCGTGCGCCATGCGCAGGAATTCGGCCTGCCGCCCGCACCGGACGGCATGACCCCGCAGGCGATCCTGAACGCCATCCACGACCGCGCCGCCGAACTGGTCGACCAGCAATACCGCTGCTGGAATGAAACCCTGCGCCCCGCCCTGCACGAGGCCGGCATCGACGTGCTCGGCCGGCATTCGTGGAACCACCGTCAGAAGCGCTGGCTGCGCGCGTACTTCCGCAACGAGATCATGCCGGTGCTGTCGCCGCTGGGCCTGGACCCGTCGCACCCGTTCCCGAAGATCCTCAACAAGTCGCTGAACATCGTGGTGGTGCTCAAGGGCACCGACGCCTTCGGCCGCGCCGGGCACATGGCCATCGTGCGTGCGCCACGTTCGCTGCCGCGCATCATCCAGCTGCCCGATTCGCTCGGCAACGGTGCGCAGACCTACGTGTTCCTGTCCTCGGTGCTGTCCACCTTCGTGGAGGAACTGTTCCCGGGCATGGAGGTGCAAGGGGCCTACCAGTTCCGCGTGACCCGCAATTCCGAGCTGGTGGTGGACGAGGAAGAAGTCGAGAACCTGGCGCTGGCGCTGCGCGACGAACTGGTGGACCGCGGCTATCGACCGGCGGTGCGCCTGGAGATCGCGCACGACTGCCCGCGCGAGATCGTGCGCACGCTGCTGCAGAATTTCGGCCTGACCGACAACGCGGTGTATCCGATCGACGGCCCGGTCAATCTCAACCGGGTGATCCAGCTGTATGACCTGCTGGCCCGTCCCGACCTGAAGTATCCGCCGATGAGTCCGCGCAACCTGCGCGACAGCGACGGCATCTTCGAGACCGTCGCGCGCAAAGATGTGCTGCTGCACCATCCGTTCGATGCCTTTACCGCGGTGCTGGACCTGATCAAGCAGGCCGCGGTGGATCCCGCCGTGCTGGCGATCAAACAGACCCTGTACCGCACCGGCAAGGACTCGCAGATCGTCGATGCGCTGATCCTGGCCGCGCGCAATGGCAAGGACGTCACCGTGGTGGTGGAACTGCGCGCGCGCTTTGACGAAGAGGCCAATCTGGGCCTGGCTGATCGCCTGCAGGAAGCGGGCGTACAGGTGGTGTATGGCGTGGTGGGCTTCAAGACCCACGCCAAGATGCTGCTGATCGTGCGCCGCGAGGGCCGCAAGCTGCGCCGCTACGTGCACCTGGGCACCGGCAATTACCACAGCGGTACGGCGCGCGCGTATACCGACCTGAGCCTGATCACCGCCGACGCCGACATTGGCAACGACGTGCACCTGCTGTTCCAGCAGCTGTCCGGGCTGGCATCGAAGACCCGCCTGAAGCGCCTGCTGCAGTCGCCCTTCACCCTGCATACCGGTCTGCTGCAGAAGATCGAACGCGAGATGCGCCTGGCCGCCAGTGGCCGCCCGGGACGGATCATCGCCAAGATGAATGCACTGAACGAACCGCAGGTGGTGCGCGCGCTGTATGCAGCCTCACAGGCGGGCGTGCAGATCGACCTGATCGTGCGCGGTGCCTGCACGCTGCGCCCGGGCGTGCCCGGCGTGTCGGAGAACATCCGCGTGCGCTCGATTGTCGGCCGCTTCCTGGAACACAGCCGCGTGTACTGGTTCGGCAACGACGGGGCGTCCGAGCTCTACTGCGCCAGCGCCGACTGGCTGGAGCGGAACCTGCTGCGCCGGGTGGAAACCTGCTTCCCGATCCTGGACCCGGAGCTGGCGCGCCGCGTGTACCGCGAGGTGCTGCAGAACTATCTGGATGACAACCTCAATGCGTGGGAGCTGCATGCCGACGGCGAGTACCGCAAATGCGCGCCCGCCCACGACGAGCCGCCGCATTCGGCGCAGATGGCGTTGATGCAGGGTTTGTAGATCGAAGATCTGCAAACCGGGTAGCGCCGGCCGTTGGCCGGCCCAGGCGGTGCTGAGGGC
>NZ_JASCOZ010000182.1 GCF_029960115.1 Stenotrophomonas sp. PS02289 | reverse complement strand
GGCCGGCGCTACCGGGATGCCGGCTTCGGTAGCGCCGGCCGTTGGCCGGCCCAGGCGATGCCCGGAATCACCGTTCCGCGTCAGGCCAGTGGCTGTATGGGCGCGCGGCCAGCGCCAGGTTGTAATACCGCACCTGGTCAGTGACCTCTTCCCCGACCCATTCAGGCAGGTCGATGGCCTGCTCGGCGTGCTCCAGCTCGACCTCGGCAACCACCAGGCCAGCGTTCTCGCCCAGGAACTCGTCCACTTCCCACAGCAGGCCGCCGTGACGCACCAGATGCCGGCGCTTGTCGATCAGCCCACCCACGCACAGCGCCAGCAGGTCGCGGGCCTCCTCGACCGGGATCGGGTAGTCGAACTCCTGCCGGGTGTGGCCGATCTCGCGCGATTTCAGGTTCAGGAACGCCTGCGCGCCCTGGATGCGGACCCGCACCGAGGCCTTCTGCGCGCCGCTGTCGAGCGAGGCGGTGTCGTTGAGATACCCCTGGGCCATCGGAATGACCTGATGCGCCTGTTCGCGCCAGGCGTCATTGGTCACCCGGTACTTGCGTTCGATTTCCAGGGGCATCAGCGGCGCTCGAAGACGGCGATGCTCTCAACATGCGCCGTGTGCGGGAACATGTCCATGGCCCCGGCACTGACCAGGGTGAAGCCCTGCTCGTTGACCAGGTAACCGGCATCCCGTGCCAGCGAACCCGGATGGCAGCTGACGTAGACAATGCGCTTGAACTGCTTCAGCGGCAGCTGCTGCAGCACTTCGATTGCGCCTGAGCGCGGCGGGTCCAGCAGCAGCTTGTCAAAGCCCTGCCGCATCCAGCCGGTCTGGCGCTGGTCCTGGGTCAGGTCGGCGGCAAAGAACTGGGCGTTGCCCAGCCCGTTGCGTTCGGCGTTCTCTTTCGCGCGGGCCACGAGGCCGGCGTCGCCTTCCACGCCGACCACCTCGCGCACCGTGCGCGCCAGCGGCAGGGTGAAGTTGCCCAGCCCGCAGAACAGGTCCAGCACGCGCTCGTCCGGCGCGGCGTCGAGCAGGTCCAGCGCGAGCTGGATCATCTTCACGTTGAGCTTGGCGTTGACCTGGATGAAGTCCAGCGGACGGAACGCCAGTTCGACATTCCAGGGTTCCAGCTTGAACGACAGCGGCACCTCGGCCGGCCACAGCGGATGCACCGACTCCACCCCGCCGGGCTGCAGCGAAATGGCGAAGCCGTGTTCCTGGCCGAAGGCGGTCCAGGCGGCGCGGTCGCTGTCGCTGAGCGGCTGCATGTGGCGGATGGTGAGCATCACCGCCTGGTCGCCGGCGATGAACTCGATCTGCGGAATGTCACGCTTGCCGTCCAGGGTTTCGATGAACGCCGACAGCGCTGACACCTTGGTGCCCACTTCCGGAATCACGGTCAGGCACTGGGTCAGATCGGCCACGAAGCGCGGATCCTGCTCGCGGAAGCCGACCAGGGTCTTGTCCTTTTTCTCGACCCGGCGCACCGAGAAGCGGCCTTTGCGCCGGTACCCCCAGCTGTCGCCCACCAGTGGCGGCAACACCGTGCCAGGTGCGACATGGCCGATGCGGGTCAGGTTATCCATCAACACCCGCTGCTTGGCCACGATCTGCTGCGACTCTTCCAGGTGCTGCAGCACGCAGCCGGCGCAGACGCCGAAGTGCGGGCACCGCGGAGTAACGCGCTGCGGTGAGGCCTGCAGCACCTCCACGGTGCGGGCTTCGTCGAAGTGGCGGTTGCGCGCGGTAGGTTCAGCGCGGACCACCTCGCCGGGCAGGGCTCCGGTGACGAAGGTGACCTTGCCGCCCTCGCCTTCACGGCGGGCCACGCCGCGGCCGTCATGGCTCAGGTCAAGGATGTCGGTCTGGAAGGGGGTACGGTCGAGACGGGAACGGGATCGGGCCACGTGGCAACAGGCTGCGGGCAAAAGGGTGCGTATTGTCGCAGATACGGCCTGCGGGATTGCCTGCCCATGGCATTGACGGCTTGCAGACCGCCACAGCATGTTTAATATGGCCGCAGCTGACATGGAGGCAGCCCTTATGCAGATGACCCCCCGGGAATCCCTTCCCCGCTTGCTGCTCGTCGAGGACGACACCATCAGCCGTGGCTTCTTCAAGGCCGCGCTGGAAGCCCTTCCTGCCGAAGTGGACACCGCTGACTCACTTGCCACCGCCATCGACCGGGGCTGCAGGGCGCGCCATGACCTGTGGCTGATCGACGTGAACCTGCCGGACGGCAACGGCACCGAGCTGCTGCACCAGCTTCGGCGCACCCGCCCGGACACCCCGGCGCTGGCGCATACCGCCGACGCCGATACCAGCATCCATGCCCGACTGCGCGATGCCGGTTTTCGCGAGACGCTGGTCAAACCCCTGAGCGGCGAACAACTGCTGCAGGCCGTACGGCGCGCACTGGTGATCAGTCCGGGGTCAAATGCGACAACGGAAGCGGATCCCGAAGCTGAACGCGAAGACTGGGATGAGATCACGGCCCTGGCCGCACTCAATGGCCAGCGCCACCATCTGATCGCCTTACGCGAGCTGTTCCTGGCTGAGCTGCCCGGTGTGCGCGATGCCGTCGCCCAAGCGGTGCTGCAGCACGACGCGCCGGCCCTGCGGGGCCAGTTGCACCGGCTGCAGGCCAGCTGTGGGTTTGTCGGCGCGGCGCGGCTGGCACGCGCGGTCCGGCAGCTGCATCAGGCACCGGAATCGGTGGGCGCGCACACGCAGTTCCGTGCGGCGGTGGAGTCGTTGTTGCATTGAGTCCCGGCGCTACCGGGGCAATGCCTCGATCATTTCCCAGGATTTGAGTCCGCGCCCACCCAGGTGATGGAGCAGCACGGTGCGCATCGGTCGGCGCAGGCTGGCCAGGTCCTCACTGCCCGGCATTTCATCGGCAGCCAGCGCGAGCAGCGCGCTGCCGGTGGCGGTGCCACGCCGCGCATCGACGCCCCGCTCGCTGAGCAGCCGACGCGGCCCCTCCTGCGGATCCAGCTCGTAACGGGCGGCAGGGTCAATCGGCTCGCCGTCGCTGCCGTAGGCGAGGTCAAATCCGAAGCCGAGTGCCTCCAACAGGTCACGCTCAAACCGGCGCAGGGTCCATGCCAGCGGCTCACTCTGCGCAAGTCGCTGCCGAACCGTGCCATAAGCGTCATACAGCTCCGGCAATGGATCCTGTCGCGGAGCCAGCCGCAACAGCAGTTCATTGATGTAGAAGCCGGCCAGCATGGGCTCGCCACTGAGGCGGGGGGCGGCATCCAGCGCTTCGGCCTGGCGCAGCTGCGCCAGCTCTCCGCGTTGCACCGCCGTGAACCGGATCCACTGCAACGGCTGCAATGCCGCACGCAATGCCTGGCTGCGCGGACTGCTGACGCCGCGCGCCAGCACGCCAAGGCGCCCATGCTGCTCGGTCAGCACTTCGACCAGCAGGCTGGTTTCGCGCCAGGCCCGGGCGTGCAGGACGAAAGCCGGTTCGTCATCAATGCGCATCGCTCAGCCGCTGTCGCCGTGGCACACCGCAGTGGGCGGCATGCCGGTATGGATCATTCGTAACCGAACGCCTTCAGCGCGGCTTCGTCGTCGGACCAGCCTTCGCGTACGCGCACCCAGGTTTCCAGGAACACCTTGGCTCCGAACAGACGCTCCATCTGCAGGCGGGACTTGGCACCGATCTCCTTCAGACGGGTTCCGCCCTTGCCGATCACGATGGCCTTCTGGCCTTCACGCTCGACCCAGATCACCGCACCGATGCGCAGCAGATTGCCGTCTTCCGCGAAACGCTCGATCTCCACCGTGGTGGCATAGGGCAGTTCTTCGCCGAGCTGGCGCATCAGCTGCTCGCGGACCAGTTCGCCGGCGAGGAAGCGCTGGCTGCGATCGGTGATTTCGTCTTCGCCGAACATCGGCGGCGCTTCCGGCAGCAGCTTCAGCAGGTCGCGCACCAGCGCTTCCAGGCCGTTGCGCTTCTGCGCGGAAATCGGGTGGACCGCCGCGAACGTGCGACCTTCGGTGATCTGCTGCAGGAACGGCAGCAGGGCACCCTTGTCCTTGAGCCGGTCGACCTTGTTGACCACCAGCACCACCGGAATGCCGGCGTCGCTGAGTACGTTGAAGGCCAGGGTGTCTTCCTCGTCCCAACGCCCGGCCTCGATCACCAGCATGCCCGCGTCCACACCCTCGAGCGAGCCGCGCGCGGCGCGGTTCATCACCCGGTTCATGGCGCGCTTCTGCACCTTGTGCAGCCCGGGGGTGTCGACCAGCACGATCTGCCCTTCCGGGTAGCTGGCAATGCCGAGCAGACGGTGGCGGGTGGTCTGCGGCCGGTTGGACACAATGCTGATCTTGGCCCCGACCAGGGCATTGGTCAGCGTGGACTTGCCGACGTTGGGGCGGCCGATGACGGCAACGCTGCCGCAATGATGGGAGGATGCTTCGCTCACTTGGAATCCAGTTGCTCTAGGGCGGCGGCGGCCGCCTGTTGTTCGGCCAGTCGTCGCGAGGCCCCTTCGCCTTCGGTGCTGACTGCGGGTTCGGTTACGCCACAGCGTACCCGGAAGGTCTTGGCGTGGTCGTCACCCGACTCTGACACCAGTTCGTACTGCGGAAGGGCCTTCTGCCGGGCCTGCAGCCATTCCTGCAGGCGGGTCTTGGGGTCCTTTTCCGGGCGACCGGTGGCCGGCAGGGCCTCCATCGAGGCACTGAACCAGGGCAGCACCACGGCCTGGCACGCGGCAAAGCCGGCATCCAGGTAAATGGCCGCCACGACCGCCTCCAGCGCATCGGCCAGGATGGAGTCCCGGCGGTGGCCGCCAGACTTCATTTCACCCGGCCCGAGCGTCAGGCGCTCGCCCAGTTCCAGGCTGCGCGCGACGACCGCCAGCGCGCCTTCGCGCACCAGTTCGGCACGGGCGCGGGTCAGCGCGCCCTCGTCGGCCTTGGGCCAGCGCTGATACAGCGCCTGGGCCACCATCATGTTGACGATGCTGTCGCCGAGGAATTCCAGCCGCTCATTGTTCGGCGTTCCGGCGCTGCGATGCGTCAGGGCCTGCTGCAGCAGGCCCGGATCGTTGAAAGCGTGACCGATGCGGTCACCGCGTTGGAAGGTGTTATTGGGCACCGCTGGCGATCATTTCCTGTTGGGTATCGAATTTGCCCACGACGTCGAGGTTGCCGATCAGCGGGCGTCGCACTTCGTAGTTCACTTTCATGTTCCAGCCGCCGCTCACGCGCTCAAACTTGACGTTGGCCGGCTTCACGTTTTCCGAGTAGCTGATGTCCAGACGACGGAAGAACAGCTCCTGCACGCGGCCCGGCTCCATCGCGTTGACGCCTTGTTCCTTGGCTAGGCTCTTCATCGCCGTACGCACGGCGTAGTACTCCGAATACATCGGGAACAGCTTCATGCCGATGTACAGGATGAAACCGACCACGGCCAGCACCATCAGGAACGAAGTCAGGGTCATGCCACGCTGCGTCTTCATCGTCTTCATTGCGTTCTCCCCAGATACGCGTTGGTAATGAATCAATTGATCCCGGTGCCGATCCGCGACGGTTCAAAGCCATCCTTGCAGAACCAGCCCGAGCAGTTCAGCCAGATCAGGAACGCCTTGCCGCGGAGATTCTCCTCCGGCAGCAGGCCCCAGAAGCGGCCATCATCGCTGTTGTCACGGTTGTCGCCCATCACCAGATACTTGCCCTGCGGCACGGTCCACTGACCTTCGCCGCGGGGGTAATCAGTCTCCAGCACGGTATGGGTACGGCCCGGCAGCTGCTCGACCAGCAGCGTGGCACCTTCGCCCTGCCCGCGGTGACCAGCATACAACCCCTTGTTCTCGTACTTCACCGGTTCGCCGTTCAGGACCAGGGCGTCGCCCTGGAACACCACTTCGTCGCCCGGCACGCCGATCACGCGCTTGATGAAGTTCTCGCCCTTGTTGGGGTCGTTGTCCGAATGGCCCGGGAAGTGGAACACCACCACGTCGCCACGCTTGGGCTCGCCCACCGGCACCACCTTGGCGTTGTTCAGCGGCAGGCGCAGGCCGTAGGCGAACTTGTTGACCAGGATGAAGTCGCCGATCAGCAGGTTCGGCATCATCGAGCTGGACGGGATTTTGTACGGCTCGGCAATGAAGCTGCGCACCACCAGCACGATGGCCAGCACCGGGAAGAACGCCCGCGAGTAGTCCACCAGGACCGGTTCGGAATCCAGCAGGCCGGCGCGTGCGGCACGGCGCTTGGCAAAGTACAGCTTGTCGGCCAGCAGGATCAGGCCGGACGACAGGGTCAGCACGACCAGAAGGATTTCAAACAGTTTCATGCGGTGTCCTTGGGAGCGGGTACGTCGGCGCGGTGTCCGGGCTTACTTGTCCATCTGCAGCACGGCAAGGAAGGCTTCCTGCGGAATTTCCACCCGGCCAACCTGCTTCATGCGCTTCTTGCCTTCCTTCTGCTTCTCCAGCAGCTTCTTCTTGCGCGAAACGTCGCCACCATAGCACTTGGCCAGCACGTTCTTGCGCATGGCCTTGACCGTGGTGCGGGCGATGATCTGCGAGCCGACCGCGGCCTGGATGGCCACGTCGAACATCTGCCGGGGAATCAGGTCCTTCATCTTCTCGCACAGCTCGCGGCCGCGACGGTCGGCGTGGCTGCGGTGCACGATCAGCGACAGTGCGTCGACCTTGTCGCCATTGATCAGCACGTCCACGCGCACGAACGGGCCGGCCTCGAAGCGCACGAAGTGATAGTCCAGCGAGGCGTAGCCGCGGCTGACCGACTTGAGCTTGTCGAAGAAGTCCAGCACCACTTCGGCCATCGGCAGCTCGTAGCTGATCTGCACCTGGCTGCCGAGGTAGTTGATGCCGATCTGGCTGCCGCGCTTTTCTTCGCACAGCTTGATGATGTTGCCGATGTACTCCTCGGGGGTGAGCACATTGGCGCGGATGATCGGCTCGCGGATTTCCTCGACCATGTTCACCGGCGGCAGCTTGGCCGGGTTGTCCATGTTGACGATGGAACCGTCGGTCTTGAGCACTTCATACACCACGGTCGGCGCGGTGCTGATCAGGTCCAGGTTGTACTCGCGCTCCAGGCGCTCCTGCACGATTTCCATGTGCAGCATGCCGAGGAAGCCGCAGCGGAAGCCAAAGCCCATGGCTTCGGAGCTTTCCGGCTCGAAACGCAGCGCGGCGTCGTTCAGGCGCAGCTTGTCCAGCGCCTCGCGCAGGTCCGGGTAGTCTTCGGCGTCGACCGGGAACAGGCCCGCGAACACGCGCGGCTGCATCTCCTGGAAGCCCGGCAGCGGCTTGGGAGCCGGGTCGCCGGCCAGGGTCAGGGTGTCGCCGACCGGTGCGCCGTGCACGTCCTTGATGCTGGCCGTGACCCAGCCCACCTCACCGGCGCGCAGGGCCGGCAGCACCTTGCGCTTGGGGGTGAACACGCCGACGTTGTCGACCTGGTGGTTGCGGCCGGTGGACATCACCTGCAGCTTGTCGCCGGGCTTGATTTCGCCCTGCATCACGCGCACCAGCGAGACCACGCCCAGGTAGTTGTCGAACCAGGAGTCGATGATCAGCGCCTGCAGCTTGTCGGTGTCACGCGGCTTCGGCGGCGGAATGCGGTGCACGATGGCTTCGAGCACGTCCTGCACGTTCAGGCCGGTCTTGGCACTGACCGGCACCGCGTCACTGGCGTCGATGCCGATGACCGCTTCGATTTCCGCCTTGGCGCGGTCGATGTCGGCGGTGGGCAGGTCGATCTTGTTGATCACCGGCACCACTTCCAGGCCCTGCTCCACGGCGGTGTAGCAGTTGGCCACCGACTGCGCTTCCACGCCCTGGGCCGCATCGACCACCAGCAGCGCCCCTTCACAGGCGGCCAGCGAGCGGCTGACTTCATAGGAGAAGTCGACATGCCCGGGGGTGTCGATGAAGTTCAGATGGTAGGTCTGCCCATCCTTGGCCAGGTACGGCAGCGACACCGACTGGGCCTTGATGGTGATGCCACGCTCGCGCTCGATCGGATTGGAGTCGAGCACCTGCGCTTCCATCTCGCGGGCCTGCAGGCCGCCACAGAGCTGGATGATGCGGTCGGCCAGCGTGGACTTGCCGTGGTCGACGTGGGCAATGATGGAGAAATTGCGGATGTTCCGCATCGAATCAGAGGACATAGGTGGCGGCGGCGCGGCGCGTCGTCAGGATAACGGTGCATTATCGCATGGCCGGCCCGGTCCCGTGCGTCCGGCCCGCCAAATCTCGTTTCCAGCGGCCAGATACGACCGGGCCCGCCGAAGCGGGCCCGGGAAAACATAGCAGCAGCGCGGGTTACGGGCCGGTGCGGCTCGGCACGAAGGAGCTGTTGCCCCCGGCGCGG
>NZ_JASCOZ010000181.1 GCF_029960115.1 Stenotrophomonas sp. PS02289 | reverse complement strand
GCTTCGCGGTGTCAGACGCGGTCGAAGCCACGCAGGGCGTGGCTCTACAGCATCGGGGAAGCCGCGCCCGGCTGAACCGGTAGAATGGCGGTCTCATTTCTAGACGTACCCCGCATGGCCCCCCAGCACGACGCCCCCCTGGAAACCCTGTTCCTGCCCTTCGGCGGTGCCCTGGACTGGCCGGCCGGGCCGGTGCTGTTCCTGCGCGCCCGCGACGGCTGGCCGCTGCGCGAGCGCGCCCAGCCGGGCCAGCTGGTCTGCGAGCAGAGCTTCCGTCCGTTCGCCGCGGCGCTGGAGGCCAGCGGCTGGACGGTGCGCGACGAGGCCGAGCTGGCCGCCGACAGTACCCGCTACGCGGTGGTGCTGGTGCTGCCGCCGCGCCAGCGCGAGGAAGCCCGCGCGCTGTTTGCCCGCGCGCTGGCCCTGGCCGCCCCGGGCGGCATCGTGGTGGCCTGCCAGCACAACAACGAGGGCGCGCGCTCCGGCGAGAGCGACCTCGAGCAGCTGGCCGGTCTGGGCGGCAAGCTGACCAAGAACCACTGCCGGGCGTACTGGACGGCCCCGCTGAACGGCCAGCACGACGCCGCGCTGGCCGCCCGCTGGGCCGCGCTGGACGCGCCGCGCGCGATCCTGGGCGGTCGCTTCCAGAGCCGTCCGGGCATCTTCGCCTGGGACCGCATCGACCCGGCCTCGGCGCTGCTGGTCGAGCAGCTGCCGGCTGATCTGGCCGGGCAGGGTGCCGACCTGGGCGCGGGCTTTGGCTATCTGTCCAGTGAAGTACTGAGCCGCTGCCCGAAGGTGACCGGGCTGGACCTGTTCGAAGCCGAAGGCCGCGCGCTGGCGCTGGCGAAGGTGAACCTGGAGGCGCTGGGCAGCCCGGCGACTCTGCGCTACCTGTGGCAGGACGTGACCGCCGGCATCGAGGGCCGTTACGACTTCATCGTGACCAATCCGCCGTTCCACACCCCGGCCCGCGCCGATCGCCCCGACATCGGCCAGCGCTTCATCGCCGTGGCGGCGCAGGCCCTGCGCCCGGGCGGGCGGCTGTGGCTGGTGGCCAACCGCCACCTGCCGTACGAGCAGATCCTCAATGAAAGCTTTGGCGAGGTCCGTGTGGCCGCCGAGCGCGACGGCTTCAAGCTGATCGAAGCCACCCGCGGGCGCAGCGGCGGCCGCGCATGAAGCTCGTCAAGCACATCGCGAACCTGGGCTATGGCAGCCGCAAGCAGGTGCAGCTGATGTTCCGCGAGGGCCGCATCACTGACCTCGAGGGCGAGGTGCTGTATGCCGACGACGCGGTGGCCCACGAGGGCATCCGGGTGGATGGCGAGCCGCTGGATCCGCCGCCGGGGCTGACCCTGATGCTGCACAAGCCGCGTGGCTATACCTGTTCGACCAAGGACACCGGCCGTCTGATCTACGACCTGCTGCCGCCGCGCTTCCGCGAGCGTTCGCCGCAGCTGTCGTCGGTGGGACGGCTGGACCGCGATACCAGCGGCCTGCTGCTGATGACCGATGACGGCGCGCTGCTGCATCGGATCGTGTCGCCGAAGGCGAAACTGGACAAGGCCTACGAGGCAACGCTGGCGCAGGACCTGCGCGGCGATGAAGGTGCGCGCTTTGCCAGTGGCACGCTGATGCTGGAATCGGACGACAAGCCGCTGCTGCCGGCGGAGCTGGAAGTGCAGGGCCCGCGGCAGGCGCAGCTGGTGCTGCACGAGGGTCGCTACCACCAGGTGCGACGGATGTTCGCGGCGGTGGGCAACCACGTGGAGGCGCTGCACCGCAGCCGGATCGGTGGATTGACCCTGGGTGCGCTGCCGGAGGGCGAATGGCGTCTGCTGGATGCAGCGGACCTGGACACCCTGTTCAACGCTGCATGACGACGCTGGCTGCATTGCCGTTCCTGCCGGAGGCGGTCATCTTCGACATGGATGGCCTGATGATCGACAGCGAGCGCGTGTCGATCGCGTGCTGGGCGCAGGCGGCAGACGAACTGGCATTGCCGATCGAAGCGTCATTCTGGCTGCAGCTGGTGGGCTTGGGCGACCGCGACTGCGAGACACTGCTTCGCCAGCATATCGACGCGGCGCAGATGCAGGCGTTGTACACGCGCTGCCACGACCTGTACGAAGCCCGCACCCAGCAGGGCCTGCCGCTGCGGCCGGGCATCATGGAACTGTTGGAATTGCTGAAGCAGCACGACATTCCGCGCGCGGTGGCAACCTCCACGCGCGAACCCCGTGCCTCGCGCAAGCTGGCGGCGTGCGGTCTGCTGCCGTATTTCGCGGCGGTGGTGACCAGCAGTGACGTCAGCCATCCGAAACCGGCTCCGGACATCTACCTGCTGGCCGCGGCAAAGCTGGGCAAGGCCCCCGCGCGATGCCTGGCCCTCGAAGATTCCCCTGCAGGCACCCGCGCGGCACTGGCCGCCGGCATGACGGTCATCCAGGTTCCCGACCTGGTCATCCCCGACGCCGCCCAACGCGCCCTCGGCCACCGCATCGCCAACTCCCTCACCGACGTGCACGCGTTGCTGCTGCCGCACCTCGCGCGCTGAGTTTCTCCGGCGGCTGGAAACCAAACGCTTCGTTGCTTGGTGGTCATGCGTTACCGGGCGTGGGCAATCTCACGGCAGTCGTCTTGCGACCGACTCTACCCATCGGGCATCGCGCGAACGTAGCCTCGGTAGCGTCGGTCGACAGACGACGGCCGTGAAATCCCCAACATTCGTTAACGCATGACCCCGGATCGAAACCGCCGTTGATGTGGCCGTGGCGTTTCCCACGGCCCGGCGAATCAAACCCGCCCGAACACCAGCGCGGCGTTCGTGCCGCCGAAGCCGAAGCTGTTCGACATGACGGTATTCAACTGCGCATTCTGCGTTTCGCGCACGATCGGGAAGCCTTCCACGGCCGGGTCCAGCTCGCCGATGTTGGCCGAACCGGCAATGAAGCCGTCGCGCATCATCAGCAGGCAGTAGATCGCTTCGTGCACGCTGGCGGCACCGAGCGAGTGACCCGACAGCGCCTTGGTCGACGACAGCGGCGGCACGGCTTCGCCGAATACTTCGCGCACGGCCTTGAGCTCGGTCACGTCGCCCAGCGGCGTCGAGGTGCCGTGGGTGTTGAGGTAATCAATCGGGCCGCTGACGTTGGCCATCGCCATGTGCATGCAGCGCACCGCGCCTTCGCCCGAGGGAGCCACCATGTCCGCGCCGTCGGAGGTCACACCGTAACCGACGAGTTCGGCATAGATGCGTGCGCCACGCGCAACGGCGTGGTCGTAGTCTTCCAGCACCAGCATGCCGCCGCCGCCGGCGATGACGAAGCCGTCGCGGTCCTTGTCGTACGGACGCGATGCGGTTTCCGGGGTTTCGTTGAAGCGGGTGGACAGTGCGCCCATCGCGTCGAACATCACGCTCATCGACCAGTGCAGGTCTTCACCGCCACCGGCGAACATCACGTCCTGTGCGCCGTGGCGGATCAAGTCGGCAGCGGCACCGATGCAGTGCGCGGAGGTCGCGCACGCGGCCGACAGCGAATAGCTCAGGCCCTTGATCTGGAACGCGGTGGCCAGGCAGGCCGACACGGTCGAGCACATCGTGCGCGGCACCATGTACGGACCGACCTTGCGCACGCCACGCGCGCGCAGGATGTCCGCCGATTCGACCTGCCACTGGCTGGAACCACCGCCCGAGCCGGCGATCAGGCCGGTGCGCGGGTTGGCGACCTGGCTTTCATCCAGGCCGGCGTCGGCGATGGCGTCGCGCATGGCGATGTAGGCATACGCCGAAGCGTCGCTCATGAAGCGCTTGAGCTTGCGGTCGATCTGCGCGTCCAGGTCGAGCAGCACATTGCCGCCCACGTGGCTGCGCAGGCCGGCTTCGGCGTGGTCCGGCAGCGGGCGGATGCCCGGCGTGCCAGTGCGCAGTGCGCTCGAAACGGTGTCCAGATCATTGCCCAGGCACGAAGTGATGCCCATTCCGGTGATGACTACGCGACGCATCAGAAATTCTCGGTCGAAGTGAACAGACCTACTCGCAGGTCCTTGGCGGTGTAGATCTCGCGGCCGTCCACGAGCATGCGGGCGTCGGCCTGGGCCATCACCAGCTTGCGGTTGATCACACGGGTAATGTCGATTTCATAGCTGACGAGCTTGGCTTCCGGCAGCACCTGGCCGGTGAACTTCACCTCGCCACAGCCCAGCGCACGGCCGCGGCCCGGTGCGCCCAGCCAGGTCAGGTAGAAACCGGTCAGCTGCCACATCGCATCCAGGCCCAGGCAGCCCGGCATCACCGGGTCGCCGATGAAGTGGCAACCGAAGAACCACAGGTCCGGACGGATATCCAGTTCGGCGCGTACCATGCCCTTGCCATGCGGGCCGCCGTCTTCGCGGATGTCAGTGATGCGGTCGAACATCAGCATCGGGTCGTTGGGCAGGCGACCACTGCCCGGGCCGAACAGTTCACCGCGGGCACTGGCCAGCAGCTGTTCGCGCGAGAACGCGTTGAGACGAGTCATGGAAAGCGCAATCCTGAAGAAGTTGCAGCGGAAACAGGCGCTGAGAGTGCAGACAAAAAGTGATTCAATCAAACGTTTTAACCGTACGCCAGCGTAGTGTTTTCAGCTTGAAAAACGCATGTTGTTGTTATGAAAAGACCATACTCAAGCGTGTGGCTGTAATCTTGTTCATCTGAATCCCAAGCCTGCCAACGTGTCTGCCCTCCGCAAGATCATTCATGTCGACATGGACGCGTTCTACGCGTCGGTGGAACAGCGCGACAATCCGTCGCTGCGCGGCAAGCCGGTGGTGGTCGCATGGAAGGGCGCGCGCTCGGTGGTGTGCGCGGCGTCGTACGAAGCGCGGGTGTTTGGCGTCCGCTCGGCAATGCCGGCATTGCGCGCCGAACGGTTATGCCCGGATGCAGTGTTCGTGCCGCCGGATTTTTCCCGCTACAAGGCGGTGTCGCGGCAGGTACGCGAGATTTTTCTGCGTCATACCGACCTGGTCGAACCGTTGTCGCTGGACGAGGCCTATCTGGATGTCACGGCGCACAAAGGCGGCATGACCGTTGCCACCGAGATCGCGCAGCTGATCCGTGCGCAGATCCGTGAAGAGACGCAGCTGACCGCCTCGGCCGGCATCGCCCCGAACAAGTTCCTGGCCAAGATTGCCTCGGACTGGCGCAAGCCGAACGGGCAGTTCGTGGTGCCGCCGCATCGGGTGGAGCAGTTCCTGACCCCGCTGCCGGTGAAGCGCGTGCCGGGCGTGGGCAAGGTGATGGAAGGCAAGCTGAGCGAGCTCGGCATCGTCACCGTGGGCGACCTGCGCGCACTGCCGCTGGAGGCGCTGCAGGCGCGCTTTGGCAGCTTCGGTGAAAGCCTGTACCGGCGCGCACGTGGGATCGACAACCGGCCGGTGGAACCGGACCAGCCGGTGCAGTCGATTTCCGCCGAGGACACCTTTGCCGAGGATCTGCCGCTGGAGGCGTTGGAGCCGGCCATTGTCGAGCTGGCAGCGCGCACCTGGCAGGCCACGCGCAAGACCGAGCGGGTGGGGCACACGGTGGTGCTGAAGTTGAAGACCTCGCAGTTCCGCATCATCACCCGCAGCTTCACGCCGGAGGCACCGCCGGCGTCGCTGGAGGAACTGCGGGATATCGCGCTGGCGCTGCGGGCGCGCGTGGATCTGCCGGGTGACACCCGTTACCGGTTGGTGGGCGTGGGGTTGGGCGGTTTCCGCGAGCCGGACGAGGTGGTGCAACCGGGGTTGTTTGACGCGTCGTGACGCGCGGTGCCGGGGTCATGCCTTCGTCGCGATGATCATCGCTATCGGTAGTCGACTGTCGTGCGACTCTACCAATGGCTCCGCTCATTTTTCACGGTGCCCCGCGATGCCGTGCCCCGGTAGGGTCGCACGATAGTCGACCGCCGATAGCAGGGCCACGTGCGGTGGGGCATGAAAATCCCCGAAACCGCACGCACCCCATCAAACCTCAATACGCCACAGTAGCAATCTGCTTCTTGTACTGCGGCGTCTCGATCTCACTCACGAACGCATCGGCATAATCGGCATAGCTGATCCGGCTGTGCCCATCCGAGCCCACCAGGAACTGCTTGGCCTGTGTCCGGAACCCGCCCTTCTGCGGCCCCGGACCAATCTCGGCGGCCGGCGAATAGAAGGTCCAGTCCAGGTCGTCCACCTGCTGCAGCAGGTTGAATGCCTTGCGCGCGGCCAGCGCCACCGGCTTGTAGGCGTCCGGGAAGCCCTCGGTATCCACCAGCTGCACGCCCGGAGCCACTTCCAGGGTGCCGGCACCGCCGACCATCAGGAAGCGCGGCACGCCGGCCTGGCGTGCTGCCTGCACCAGCTCGCCGGTCACGGTGGTGACCCTGGACGGGTCGTCGCCCGGGCGCGGGCCAAACGCGCTGGCCAGTACGTCGTGGCCGGCAATGACCGCCGCCAGCGCGTCGGTATCGTCCAGCGCGGCAATCGCCAGCTGGGCACCGTCCAGTTCGGCCGGGAGACCGGTGTCGCGGCGGACGATGGCGGTGACCTGATGACCGCGTTCCAGCGCCTGGCGGGCAATTTCGCGACCAATGTTGCCAGTGGCACCTACAAGGGCAATCTTCATGAGCAGGGAATCCGTTGAGGAAGGAGACTCAGGTTATGCGCCTGAAATCGAACGAAAAACCGCGTATAACGGCCTAATTTGTTGCATGGATCGATCAGATGGACCGGATGACCGCAATGACCGTGTTCGTGGAGGTGGTCGAACGCGGCAGCCTGACCGCCGCCGCCGAGGCGCTGGACATGTCCCGCGCCATGGTCACCCGCTACCTGGCCGAGGTGGAACGCTGGCTGGGGGCGCGTCTGCTGCACCGGACCACCCGGCGGATCAGCCTGACCGGCCCGGGCGAGGCGGCCCTGCTGCGGTTCCGGCAGATGCTGGCCATCGGCGAAGAGCTGCACGGCGAACTGGCCACCGACAACCCCGAGCCGCACGGCGTGCTGCGGGTGACGGCCAGCGTTTCATTCGGGCAGTCGCACCTGGCCGCCGCAGTGGCCGCCTTCGTCCAGCGCTACCCGCTGACCCGGGTGGAACTGCTGCTGGTGGACCGGATGGTGAACCTGGTGGAGGAGCGCGTGGACGTGGCGGTGCGCATCTCGCGGGCGATCGATCCCAGCCTCATTGCACGGCCGCTGGCGCAGTGCCATTCGGTGCTGTGCGCCGCACCGGCCTACCTCGCCGCGCACGGTACGCCGACCACCGCCGATGCGCTGGCCGCGCACAACTGCCTCACCCACCACTACGTGGGCAAGAGCGTGTGGCAGCTGCAACGCGACGGCCGCACCGTGAGCGTGGCAGTGGGCGGCAACATCAGCGCCAATGAAGCCTCGTTGCTGGTGGAGGCGGTGCGTGCCGGCGCGGGTATCGCGATGTTGCCGATCTACCAGATCGGACCGCTGCTGGAATCCGGTGAGCTGGTGCGGGTGTTACCGGACTACGAACTGGACGTGATGGGACTGCATGCGGTGTACGCCTCGCGCCGGCAGTTGCCGGCGGTGATGCGCAGCTTCCTGGATTTTCTGGTGGAGCGCTTCGCCAGCCCAGAGTTCCGGTCACGCATGTGACCCGCGCGGTGCCGGAATACAATCGTGTTTCCCACGTCACAAGGTGAGCCCGCTTTGCCGTATTCCTATCCGCTGGTGATCTTCGACCTCGACGGCACCCTGGTCGACAGCGCCGCCGACATCGCCGAAGCCCTCAACCGCACGCTGGAAGACCAGCAGCTGCCACGTGTACCCGAAGCCACCGTACACACCTGGATCGGCGACGGCGTGCGCCGTCTGGTCGAACAGGCCTTCAATGCCGCCGGACACGAAACCAACCTGGACGCGGTGATGCCGGGCTTCATGCGTCATTACGAAGCCTGCCTGCTGCGCAGTCCACGTTTGTACGACGGCGTGGTGCCGGCGCTGCAGGGCCTGCGCGAACGCGACGTGACGCTGGCAATCTGCACCAACAAACCGCACGCGATGGTCGGCCCGCTGCTGGCGCATCTGGGTGTGCAGGATTACTTCGCGCTGGTGCTGGGCGGTGACTCGCTGCCTGAGCGCAAACCCAGCGGTGCGCCACTGCGGCATATCGCGGCGGCATTCGATGTTGCACCGTCGGACGCGCTGATGGTGGGGGATTCGATCACCGACTACCGCGCTGCGGTGGATGCCGGCATGCCAGTGGCGCTGGTGCGCTACGGCTATCCGCGCGGGCTGGACCTGGACGCGGTGCAGGCTGTGGCGGTGATGGACGACCTGCGCGAGCTGCTCGTAGGTTGAGGCGTGGGCCGGCCCGCCCCCCCCCCCCCCCGCCAGCGCGTCCCACCCCGCCC
>NZ_JASCOZ010000180.1 GCF_029960115.1 Stenotrophomonas sp. PS02289 | reverse complement strand
GGCCGTTGCCGTGCGGCCGGCCCTTGCCGGGTGCGCCGCGGCGCGGGTCGCCGTCACGGACCTGGCGCGGACCCTCACCGGGCTTGCCGGCAGGACGCGCGCCCTGCGGCTTGCCGCCTGGGCGGCTGTCGCGACGGGCGTCAGGTTTGCGCTCGGGTTTGCGTTCGGGCTGCGGCGCGGACTTGAAGCCCAGGCCGAGCAGCTGGTCGCGGAGGGTATCGCTCATGATGTTGGGTCGATCAGTAGTGCGGGGGCGGTGGTTCTTCGCCCGGATCGGAGTACAGCGCGTTTCGGACCTTGCCCAGGTCTTCCAGCAGCAGTTTGGTGAGTTCGGCGTTGCGGTTGCCCTCGATACGGGCATCGGCGAGCGCTTCGCTCAGTTCAGCCAGCGCCTGTTCCTGGAAGGACACGCGCATTTCCAGCTCGATCAGGCGCGCTTCCAGCGCCTGCTCGCGTTCGGTCGGAGTGGACTCATGCATGCAACGAACGTCCCCGGCCAATGCCGTAGTAGGCCACACCCGCCGCTTCGATTTCCTGCGGGTCGTACAGATTGCGGCCGTCGAAGACCACCGCGTCCTTCAGCTTTTCGCGCAGCAGGGCGAAATCCGGGCTGCGGAACTGCTTCCACTCGGTCACCACCACCAGCGCATCGGCACCTTCCAGTGCTTCGTTGGCGCTGTCGCAGAAGACCAGATCAGCGCGTTCGCCGAAGATGCGTTGTGCTTCGTGGGTGGCTTCCGGGTCGTAGGCGCGCACCGTGGCACCGCCCTCCCACAGCTGGGCCAGCAGCCGGCGGCTGGAGGCTTCGCGCATGTCATCGGTGTTCGGCTTGAAGGCCAGGCCCCACACCGCAAAGGTACGGCCGCGCACGCCTTCGTCCTCGCCACGGTCGTAGTGGCGCTGGATCAGTTCAAACAGGTGTCCCTTCTGCGCATCGTTGACCGCTTCGACCGCATTGAGCAGCTTGGGCTCATGCCCGTACTGCTGCGCGGTGCGAGCCAGCGCCTGCACGTCCTTGGGGAAGCACGAACCGCCGTAGCCGGCACCGGGGTAGATGAAGTGCCAGCCGATACGCGGGTCCGAGCCGATACCCTGGCGGACCTGCTCGACGTCGGCACCCACGCGTTCGGCGATGTTGGCGATTTCGTTCATGAACGAGATCTTGGTCGCCAGCATCGCATTGGCCGCGTACTTGGTCAGTTCGGCCGAACGCACGTCCATCTCGACCACGCGGTCGTGGTTGCGGTTGAACGGCGCATACAGGCGGCGCATCAGCGCCACCGAGTCAGGATTGGACGCACCCACCACGATGCGGTCGGGCCGCATGCAGTCGGCGACCGCGTCGCCTTCCTTGAGGAATTCCGGGTTGGATACCACGTCGAACGCGATATCCGCCCCGCGGGCAGCCAGCACTTCCGCGATGGCCGCGCGCACCTTGTCGGCCGTGCCTACCGGCACGGTCGACTTGTTGACCACCACGGTCGGCACCTGCATGTGCTGGCCGATCGTGCGGGCGACCGCCAGCACGTACTGCAGGTCGGCACTGCCGTCTTCATCGGGCGGCGTACCGACCGCGATGAAGACGACCTGGCCATGCGCGATGGCAGCGGCAGCGTCGGTGGTGAAGGCCAGCCGCGAAGCGGCATGGTTGGCCTTGACCATGGGTTCCAGGCCCGGCTCGTAGATCGGGATGATGCCCTGGTTGAGGCCGTCCACCTTGGCCTGGTCGATGTCGACACAGACCACCTGGTGACCGACATCGGCCAGGCAGGTGCCCGTGACCAGCCCGACATAGCCGGTACCGAAAATCGCGACGCGCATGTCCGTGATGGCTCCGTTCCCTTACGGCAGGATGGTGAGCAGCTCGACGTCGAAGGTCAGCGTCGCGTTCGGGCCGATCGGGCCACCCTGCGTGCCGGCTTCACCGTAGGCCAGCTCGCCCGGGATCCAGAAGCGGTACTTGGAACCCACCGGCATCAGCGCCACGCCTTCGGTCCAGCCCTTGATCACCTGGTCCAGGCCGAACTCGGCCGGGGTGCCACGCTGGTAGCTGCTGTCGAACACGGTGCCGTCAAGCAGCTTGCCTTCGTAGTTCACGCGGACCTTGCTGGTCGGCATCGGGCGTTCGCCCGAACCCGGACGCAGCACCTGGTACTGCAGGCCCGAGGCGGTGGTGACCACGCCCGGCTGGGTCTTGTTCTTGTTCAGGAAGGCATTGCCTTCGGTGCGGTTGACACCGGCCTGGGCGGCAGCCTTGGCCTGCATTTCCGCCTGCTTGGCGGCCATGAAGCCTTCCAGCGTCGACTTGGCCTGGTCGGCGGTCATCTTCGGCGTGCCCTTGCTGAAGCTGGTGGAGATGGCGTCGAACAGCGCGGCCAGTTCCAGGTCATCCTTCAGTGCGGCCAGCGACGGACCCACAGCGTAGCTGCCCAGCATCAGGCCGACCTTCTCGCGGTCCACCTTCGGCGCGGCGGTGCCCGGGGCCTGGCCCGGAACCGGCTGGCCGGACTTGACGGCCATGGCCATGCGCAGCGCCTGGTCGGTCTTCTGGGCTTCTTCCTGGCTGATCAGCGGCTGCTTGCCGGCGAAGGCGTTTTCAACGCCACGGCGCAGTGCCGCCAGATCGATTTCGTCAGCGATCGGGGCGAAGGAATTGGCCACATCCAGACCAATGGCGTAGCTGAGCTTTTCTTTCTGGGAGGTCAAAACAGAGGTCTCCTTGGCGGCCGGGGCGGCAGCCGGTTGTTGCGACATCGCGGCACCGGAGGTGCCCATCGCCAGAATCAGAACCGACGCCGCGGCGCCACGCATTCCCATCTTCATTTGCTGCATTCCTGGAAGTGACTGGGCGCCGACGTCGGCGCGAAAAGAAGCATTGTCGCACGCACGTGCGAGATGTCGAGAAAATCAGCGCTTGGCGGGCGTGACCGACAGCTCATGTTCGATCGCCTTGACCAGCGCGGCATCGTCCGGCTTCACCTTGCTGGGGAACTGCGCGACCACGCGACCGTCTCTGGACACCAGATATTTGTGGAAGTTCCAGCCCGGGGCGACGCCGGTCGCGGCGGTCAGTCGCTGATACAGCGGGGTGGCGTTGTCGCCGGTGACCTCCACCTTCTGGAACATCGGGAACTTCACCCCATAGGTCAGGGTGCAGAATTCCTGGATCTGCTCCTCGTTGCCCGGTTCCTGGCCCTTGAAGTCGTTGGACGGGAAGCCCAGCACCGAGAACCCGCGCGCGGCATATTTCTTCTGCAGCGCCTCCAGGCCTTCGTACTGCGGGGTGAAGCCACACTTGCTGGCGGTATTGACGACCAGCAGCACCTTGCCGCCGTACTGCTTCTGCAGGTTCACCTCGCCCTTGCCCGCCAGCGGGCGGTAGCTCAGGTCCAGCAGGTCCGCCGCCTGGGCCGCGCCACTCAGCAGCAGGCCGGACAACAGCACGGCAACGGTCCAGCGCGCGGCGCGGGACGGGGACGACACGGGGTGGCACGGGCGCATCGGGAAACTCCGGACTGAGGGGCGCTGCGGACTATACCACCGGGGGTTTTTGCGCCATGTGGCTGCACATCACTGAATGCACGCCCAGCAGAAACACCCCAGCCGCGCGGCCACACCCCTATATTTTTCAATAAGTTGCATTGCTCATTCAGCGTGTGTCACACCCCTGCCATCAGTTGGGGTGTGTCGCAACTTGCACTCCGGCGTATCGGTGTTATAGTTGTATACAACACCAGTCACCTGATGCAGGGGAAGCACATGAACCGCATGCGCCACCACTCCGCCAAAGCCCTCACAGCCGCGTCCGCGCTGCTGCTGATCGGCTGGTTCAGCATCCCCGCGGGTGACCGAGGCGGCGCGTCCGCCACCGGTGCGTTTGAAGGCCCGCAGGACGCCGAGGTCATCCAGGCAGGGAACGCCAACGGCGCCCCCACGCCTCCCCGCCGGCTGCACAGCTCCCTGTCCATGCCTTACTTCTCATTCGCACAGTCGCTGAACCCACGGAGCTGACTCATGAGCGATATTCAATGGAGCGATGGCGCTCCGATCTACCGTCAGCTGAAGGAGCGCGTCATCGCCATGATGCTCGACAGCATCATCAAACCCGGCGATGCCCTGCCCTCGGTACGGCAGGTCGCCGCCGAGTACCAGCTCAACCCCATCACCGTTTCGCGCGCTTACCAGGAGCTGGCCGACGAAGGCCTGGTCGAGAAGCGCCGCGGTCTGGGCATGTTCATGACCGAAGAAGCGGCCACCCAGCTGCGCAGCAGCGAACGTGACCGTTTCCTCAATGAAGAATGGCCGCTGGTCCTGGAGCGCATCCAGCGCCTGGGCCTGCACCTCGACGATCTGCTGCCCAAAGGGACTTCCTCATGAATGCCGTTGCATCCGAAGCCGTCATCACCGGCCAGGGCCTCCGCAAGGCCTATAAACAGACGGTGGCGCTGGACACCCCCAGCCTCACCATTGCTCCCGGCCGCATCACCGGCCTGATCGGTCCCAACGGGGCCGGCAAGACCACCCTGCTCAAGGCCCTGCTCGGCCTGACCACGGTCGAGGGCAAGCTGCGCGTGCTCGGGCTGGACCCGGCGGTGCAGCGCAACGCACTGATGAATGACGTGTGCTTCATCGCCGACGTGGCCGTGCTGCCGCGCTGGATGAAGGTCCGCGAAGCGATCGACTTCGTCGCCGGCGTCCACCCCCGTTTCGACCGCGCCCGCTGCGAGCGCTTCCTGTCCACTACCAAGCTGCAGCCGCGCCAGCGCGTGCGCGAACTGTCCAAGGGCATGATCGTGCAGCTGCACCTGGCCCTGGTGATGGCCATCGACGCCAAGGTGCTGGTGCTGGACGAACCCACCCTGGGCCTGGACATCCTGTATCGCAAGGAGTTCTACCAGCGCCTGCTGGAAGACTACTTCGACGAGCAGAAGACCATCATCGTCACCACCCACCAGGTGGAAGAAATCGAGCACATCCTCACCGACGTGATGTTCATCCGCGACGGCCGCATCGTGCTCACCGCCGACATGGAAGACATCGGCGAGCGCTATACCGAGGTGCTGGTCTCGGCTGAAACCGCCGACACCGCCCGTGCCCTGCAGCCGATCGACGAGCGCCAGCTGCCGTTCGGCAAGACCGTGATGCTGTTCGACGGCGTCCCGCGCAACCAGCTCATCCCCCTCGGCGAAGTCCGCAGCCCCGGCCTGGCGGACCTGTTCGTGGCCATCATGAAGGGTACCTACGCATGAACACCGTCCACCACCCGATCAGCAAGGCAAGCACTTTCGGCTGGCTGCTCAAGCGCGAGTACTGGGAAAACCGGGGCGGCTTCCTGTGGGCCCCGCTGATCGCGGGCGCGATCTCGCTGCTGATGAGCCTCATCGGCATCCTGCTGGGCCTGTGGGGCCTGAATCGCGCTGCCCGCAACGGCAGCCTGCACATCGACAATGAAAACATCAGCATCAACGGCCTGGACCTGAAGCTGCTCACCCAGCGGATGGACGCCCAGGGCATGGCCGACCTCGGCAACGCGCTGGACTTCACCCTGCTGCTCGGCTCGCTGTGGCCGTTCGTGGTGCTGGCCTTCGTGGTGTTCTTCTACTGCCTGGGTGCGCTGTACGACGACCGCCGCGACCGCAGCATCCTGTTCTGGAAGTCGCTGCCGCTGTCGGACACCCAGACCGTGCTGTCCAAGCTGGTCAGCGCACTGGTGGTCGCCCCGGTCATCGCGGTGATCGCCTCGATCCTGACCATGTTCGGTTTCATGCTGATCCTGTCGTGCGTGGCGCTGGCCTATGGCGGCAACCCGATGACCCTGATCTGGGGCCCGGCCAGCCCGTTGTCGCTGGTCGCCAGCCACCTGTCCTGGTTGCCGGTCTATGTGTTGTGGGGCCTGCCCACCGCCGGCTGGCTGCTGATGTGGTCGGCCTGGGCCAAGTCCAAGCCGTTCCTGTGGGGCGTGATGCTGCCGATCTTCGCCGGCATCATCGTCGCCACCACCAAGGTGATGCAGCTGTTCGACCTGACCAGCGGCTGGTTCTGGCAGCACATCGTGGGCCGCCTGCTGCTGGGCACCCTGCCGGGCAGCGACGTGTTCTACCGCATGGACCAGCTGCGCGCTGTCATCAGTGACCGCGACAACCTGGTCACCGCGCTGGCCCCGGTCAACCAGCTGGCGGCGCTGAAGCTGCCGGAGCTGTGGATCGGCGCGGCATTCGGCGTGCTGTTCATCATCATCGCGATCCGCCTGCGCCGCCGCGCCGGCGAAATCTGACCCTTCCCTGCTACGAGGAACCTGCTCATGATCCGCACGTTCGCTGTTGCTTCGCTGCTGTTGCTGCCCCTTGTTGCGTTGGCCGATGAACCGCAGTGCCAGCACAGCGAACCACGCGCGCTCAAGCTGGACGTGGCCGGTGCCAAGGCCGTCGTGTTCCAGGTCAACCAGCATGACCTGGTGCTGCAGGCGGGCCCGGGCACGGCCGAACTCAGCGGCCGCGCCTGTGCCTCGCGGGCCGACCTGCTCAAGGACCTGGTGGTCACCCAGAGCAAGGAAGGCGGCAAGCTCATCGTGAAGCTGGAGCGGGTCAACCCGGGCATTTCGATCCTGAGCGGCAACCAGTACGCCTACCTGGACCTGCGCGGCACCATTCCGGACAACGTGCTGGTCCAGCTGAAGGTGGGCTCGGGTGACGTCAGCGTCACCGGGGCGCATTCGCTGAGTGCCGACGTGGGCTCGGGCGACGTGGATCTGCGTGCGATCAAGGGGCCGGTGACCGCGGCGATCGGCTCGGGCGACGTGGAGCTTGACGGGGCGGGTTCGCTGAACCTGCTGCAGATCGGCTCCGGCGACTTCACCGCCCGCAACATCGGCGGCGCGGCCAAGGTCGGCAATGTCGGCTCCGGTGACGTGAAGCTGCACGACGTGGCCGGCAATGTGGACGTCGGCACGGTCGGCTCGGGTGACATCGACCTGCAGCGCGTCAAGGGCAGCGTCACCCTGGCCGGCATCGGCTCGGGTGACTTCGAGGCACGCCAGGTCGGCGGCAGCGTGAAGGTGGAACGTCACGGTTCCGGCGATGTCACCGTGCGCGATGTGGGCAGTGACTTCACCGTGGGCAGCAGCGGCAGCGGCGACATCAACCACAGCAACGTCAGCGGCCGGGTGCAGTTGTCGCGCGGCAAGTAACCCTTACCAGGATCACCACCATGAATACCCGAGTTCTGTTGTCTTCGCTCCTGCTGTGCCTGCCACTGGCCGCCTGCGGCAATGGCGACGTCAACAACACCACCAACAAGGCGTTGGCTGAAACGGAGACCATCGGCGAGAAGGTGCAGGCCGCGACCGACAAGGCCCGCGACAAGCTGGCCAAAGGCAACATCAGCATCTCCGACGAGACGAACAACAAGGCCGAGATCACCCCGGAAGGCGACTTCCTGATCAACGGCAAGGCGGTGACCATCGACGCGCAACAGCGTGCGCTGCTGCTGGACTACCGCAAGCAGGTGGAAAAGCTGGCCGGTGCCGGCATGGACATCGGCGTGGCCGGCGCGCAGCTGGGCGTGCAGGCGGCCGGCGAGGCGCTGCGCGGCGTGTTCTCGGGCAATACCGAGGGCATCGAGGCCAAGGTGAACGCGGAGGCAGAGAAGATCAAGGAGCAGGCCCAGACCTTGTGCAAGCTGCTGCCGGAGATGATGGCCAAGCAGCAGGCGCTGGCGGCGGTGCTGCCGGCGTTCAAGCCCTACGCCACCATGGACCAGAACGACATCGACGACTGCCACGCCTGAGCAGGCGTTGCGACGATCGGTCGCGGGGGCGGCATCGCCACGGGGGGAGGACTAGAATGGTCCTCCCCCTTTTTGTTGCCGCACCGCCATGAAGAAGCTCTGCCTGCTGCTGTTTGCCCTGTTCTGCGTGGTCGCCACTGGCTGCGACCAGGACTACCGCAACCACCGCGCCGAGCGCAGCAAGCCGAAGATCACGGTCAGCGACGGCATGGTGACGGTGCGCCGTGCGCCGGCCCCGAACATCATCGTGCTGCCGAACGGGCACATGAAGGTGGACGAGATCGAAATTCCGCTGGATGAAAGCCAGCATGCACTCCTGCAGAACATGTTCGGCCAGCTGCAAGTACTGCGCCAGAACACCCTCGTGGACGCCCCCCACGACCCGGACATGCGCGCGGTCAAGATCCAGGTTCCGCCGGGCATGCAGCCCATCCCCGCCGACCTCACCACCCGCATCCCCGAGTTCAAGGGCTACACCGAGACCTTCGACAACCTGATGGCGGATCGTCGCTGAGTCGATGATCTACGTAGAGCCGGGCTCTGCCCGGCTGCTGTTGGATTCAGGCGAACAGCCTTGGGTTCACGGTATCCCTGGGTTGGCGGATCGGGATGGGCGTTCCGGGGGACGGCGCAAGTACGTCCCTGTAGCCTCAGTCGCCGCATCCATGCGGCTCATGCCCCCTCCAGCCCACCCCGACCCGCCACGAC
>NZ_JASCOZ010000017.1 GCF_029960115.1 Stenotrophomonas sp. PS02289 | reverse complement strand
CGCCCCCCCCCCCCCGCGCCCCGCCCCCCCCCCCCCCCCGCCGCTACCGATGTCGGTTCCTGCAGACGATCCGCCCGCAGGCAATCAGCCAAGAATCCCAGGCAGATCCAACCCCTTCTCCTTCGCACACGCCACCGCAATCTCATACCCCGCATCCGCATGCCGCATCACGCCGGTCGCCGGGTCGTTCCACAGCACGCGCGCAATCCGCTTCGCCGCCGCCTCGGTGCCGTCGCAGACGATCACCATGCCGGCATGCTGCGAGAAGCCCATGCCGACGCCGCCGCCGTGGTGCAGCGACACCCAGGTGGCACCACTGGCGGTGTTGAGCAGGGCGTTGAGCAGCGGCCAGTCGGACACGGCGTCCGAGCCGTCGGCCATGGCTTCGGTCTCGCGGTTGGGCGAGGCCACGCTGCCGCTGTCCAGATGGTCGCGGCCGATTACCACCGGGGCCTTCAGTTCTCCGTTGGCCACCATCTCGTTGAAGGCCAGGCCCAGCCGGTCGCGGTCGCCCAGGCCGACCCAGCAGATGCGCGCGGGCAGGCCCTGGAACTTGATCTTCTCGGCGGCCATGTCGAGCCAGCGGTGCAGGTGCGGGTTGTCCGGAATCAGTTCCTTGACCTTGGCGTCGGTCTTGGCAATGTCCTCCGGGTCGCCGCTGAGCGCGGCCCAGCGGAACGGGCCGATGCCGCGGCAGAACAGCGGGCGGATGTAGGCCGGCACGAAGCCCGGGAAGTTGAACGCGTTGGCCACGCCTTCTTCCAGCGCCATCTGGCGCAGGTTGTTGCCGTAGTCCACCGTGGGCACGCCCAGCGCATGGAAGCCGAGCATGGCGCGGATGTGGTTGGCCATCGACGCGCGTGCGGCTTTCTCCACTTCCTTGGGGGCGCTCACGCGCTTTGCGTCCCATTGCTCCACGGTCCAGCCCTGCGGCAGGTAGCCGTTGACCGGGTCATGCGCGGAGGTCTGGTCGGTCAGCAGGTCCGGCTTGACGCCGCGCGCCAGCAGCTCGGCCAGCACGTCGGCGACATTGCCGAGCAGGCCGACCGACAACGGCTTCTTGGCCGCGCAGGATTCCTCGATCAGGCGCAGCGCTTCGTCCAGGTTGTCAGTCCAGGTGTCCAGATAGCCGGTGCGCAGGCGCATGTCGATGCTGCTCTGGCGGCATTCCACCGCCAGACACGAAGCGCCAGCCATCACCGCAGCCAGCGGCTGCGCGCCGCCCATGCCGCCGAGACCACCGGTGAACAGCCATTTGCTGGCCAGATCACCCCCGAAGTGCTGCCGACCCATTTCCACGAAGGTCTCGTAGGTGCCCTGCACGATGCCCTGCGCGCCGATGTAGATCCAGCTGCCGGCGGTCATCTGGCCGTACATGGCCAGACCCTTCTTATCCAGTTCGTTGAAGTGGTCCCAGTTGGCCCAGCGCGGCACCAGGTTGGAATTGGCGATCAGCACGCGCGGCGCGTCGGCATGGGTGCGGAACACGCCGACCGGCTTGCCGGACTGCACCAGCAGCGTCTGGTCGTCTTCCAGCCGCTTCAGCGTTTCGACGATGGCATCAAAGCTGGCCCAGTCACGCGCGGCGCGGCCGATGCCGCCGTACACCACCAGCTCCTGCGGGCGCTCGGCCACGTCCGGGTGCAGGTTGTTCATCAGCATGCGCAGCGGCGCTTCGGTCAGCCAGCTTTTGGCGGTGAGCGTGGTGCCGGTGGGGGCAATGATGGTGCGGGTGGAATCGTGACGGCTCATGCAGCACTCCGGGCGTTCGCAAATTCAAGGCAGGCGTTGAGCACCTGCTGCAGCGTGTGGCGCAGCGGTGCGGCGTGGTCGGGGTCGAGCGGGGTGGGCCAGCTGTGCACGTCCACGTCGGTGGGTTCGTGCATGTAGCCACGGCAGGCCAGTTCCATCTGCAGGCTGTGTACGCCGGCGGGAATGTCGCTGTAGTGGCGGGTGATCCAGCCACCCTTGAAGCGGCCGTTGCGCACATGCGGCATGCCGCTGAAACGGCACAGGTTTTCCACCACGTCAGCCAGTGCGTTGTCGCAGCTGGTGTCCACCACACCGGAAGGACCGGCGGTGCCGAGGTTGAACTGCGGCAGTTCACCGTCGAACAGGTGCGGAATATGCGAGCGGATCGAATGCGCGTCGTACACCACCACGGTGCCGTGGCGTGCGCGCAGCCGCGAGATCTCGCCGGCCAGCGCGGCATGGTACGGGTCGAACCAGGTGGCGCGGCGCTGCGCGATTTCCTGCGCGTCCGGCTCCTGCCCGGGGCGATACAGCGGCTGGTTGTCGAAGGTGGTCAGCGGGCAGAGACCGGTGGTGTTCTGGCCGGGATACAACGAGGCCCCGCTGGGGTCGCGGTTGAGATCGATGACCGAGCGCGAGATCGCCGACCGCACCGTGGTCGCGCCCATGTCGCGTGCGAAGTCGTACAGCTCATGCACCCACCAGTCGGCGTCACGACGTGCCAGCCACGGCGACCAGAAGCGGTCGGCCAGCGCATCCGGCAGGTCGGTGCCGGTATGCGGGAAGCTGACAATCAGCGGCGCATCTCCGCGGTGAACCTGCAGCCAGTCCGGGTGTCCGGTCATGCCAGGGGCTCCACGGCGGGCAGCAGCGCTGCCAGACCTTCGGCCAGCGCACCGCTGCGCACCAGTTCGGTGGCGGCCAGCATGTCCGGATGGAAGTAGCGGTCGTCCTGCAGCGTGGGCACCTGCGCGCGCAAGCGCTGACGCACGGCTTCCAATGCGTCGCTGGAGCGCAGCGGGGCGTGGAAGTCGCAGCCCTGCGCAGCGGCCAGCAGTTCGATGCCGACCACATTGGCGGCGTTTTCGGCCATGGCCAGCAGGCGGCGCGCGCCATGCGCGGCCATCGAGACGTGGTCTTCCTGGTTGGCCGAGGTCGGAATCGAATCGACGCTGGCCGGATAGGCGCGCTGCTTGTTCTCCGAGACCAGCGCGGCGGCAGTGACCTGCGGAATCATGAAACCGGAATTGAGGCCGGGCTTCGGGGTGAGGAAGGCCGGCAGGCCCGACAGCGCGGGGTCGACCAGCATGGCGGTGCGGCGTTCGCTGATCGAGCCGATCTCGCACACGGCCATCGCCAGCATGTCGGCGGCAAAGGCCACCGGTTCGGCGTGGAAGTTGCCGCCGGACAGCGCTTCGTTGGTATCGGTGAAGACCAGCGGGTTGTCGGACACGCCGTTGGCTTCAATCACCAGCGTGGTGGCGGCCTGGCGCATCACGTCGAACGCGGCTCCCATCACCTGCGGCTGGCAGCGCAGGCAGTACGGGTCCTGCACGCGCACGTCGTTGTCGCGGTGCGATTCGCGGATGGCCGAACCCTGCATCAGTGCGCGCAGCGTCGCGGCGGTAGCGATCTGCCCGCGCTGGCCGCGGATCTGATGGATGCGCGGGTCAAACGGGGTGTCAGAACCCTTGGCCGCTTCGACCGAGAGCGCGCCGGCAACCAGTGCCGCATGAAACACGGTGCTGATCTCGAACAGGCCGGCCAGTGCGTAGGCGGTGGAATACTGGGTGCCATTGAGCAGGGCCAGGCCTTCCTTCGCGCCCAGCACCAGCGGCTGCAGCTTCAAGCGGGCGAGGGCGTCGGCAGCCGGCAGACGTTCGCCACCGACGAAGGCCTCGCCCACGCCGATCATCACGCTGGCCAGATGCGAGAGCGGAGCCAGGTCGCCGGACGCGCCGACCGAGCCCTGGCACGGAATCACCGGCACGATGTCGTGTTGCAGGAAAGCTTCCAGCAGCGCCAGCGTTTCCGGGCGGATGCCGGAAGCGCCCTGGGCCAGGCTGGTCAGCTTCAGCGCCATCATCAGCCGCACGACCGGTGCCGGCATCGGCTCACCGACGCCAGCGGCGTGCGAGAGCACGATATTGCGCTGCAGAGTGGCCAGGTCATCGCGCTCGATGCGCACGCTGGCCAGTTTGCCGAAGCCGGTGTTGATGCCGTACACGGGCTCGCCCTTGGCGACGATATCGGCCACGGTCTTTGCGCTGCGCGCGACGGCCTCGGCACTGGCTGGGTCCAGGCGCACCTGCGCGCCGGCGTAGATGGCACGCCACTGTTCCAGGGTGACGTGGCCCGGGGAGAGGGTCAGGGTGTTGCTCATGGAATCTCCAGACATCACAGCGTTGTTCAGACAGGTTCACCGCGCATCACGCGCGCGTGCAGGGGATTGAAGCCGATGCGGTACACCAGGTCGGCCGGAGCCTGGATGTCCCACACCGCCAGATTGCAGTCCATGCCCACCGCCAGCCGGCCGATGCGGTCGGCGCGGCCCAGCGCCCGCGCTGCTTCGCGGGTGAAGCCGGCAATGCACTCGTCGACGGTCATGCGGAACAGGGTGGCGGCCATGTTCATCGCCAGCAGCGGGCTGGTCAGCGGTGACGTGCCCGGGTTGCTGTCGGTGGCCAGTGCCAGCGGCACACCGGCGGCGCGCAGCGCGGCCAACGGGGGCAGGGTGGTGTCGCGGGTGAAGTAGAACGCGCCCGGCAGCAGCACGGCCACGGTGCCGGCGGCGCGCATGGCGGCAATGCCGTCGTCTTCGAGGTGCTCGATATGGTCGGCCGACAGCGCGCCGTAGCGGGCGGCCAGTGCGGCGCCATGCTGGTTGCTGAGCTGCTCGGCGTGGATCTTCACCGCCAGCCCGTGCTCGCGCGCGGCGACGAACACCTGCTCGGCCTGGGCCGGGCTGAAGGCGATGTTCTCGCAGAACACATCCACCGCTTCGGCGAGCTGCTGCGCGGCCACGGCGGGAATCATCACGGTGCAGACTTCGTTGATGTAGTCCTGGGCGTCGCGCCCGGGCGGTACCGCATGTGCGCCCAGGAAGGTGGGTACCACGTCCACCGCGCGCGACTGCGCGAGTTGCCGCGCGACCCGCAGTTGTTTGGTTTCGTCTTCCAGGGTGAGCCCGTAGCCGGACTTGATCTCCACCGTGGTCAGGCCTTCGGCCAGCATCGCATCCAGCCTCGGCAGGCTCTGCGCGAGCAGTTCGGCGTCGCTGGCGGCGCGGGTGGCGCGCACCGTGGAGACAATGCCGCCGCCGGCGCGGGCGATGTCGGCGTAGCTCACGCCCTGCAGGCGCTGCTCGAACTCGCCGGCGCGGTTGCCGGCGTAGACCAGATGGGTATGGCAGTCGATCAGTCCCGGGCTGATCCAGCGTCCACCGGCGTCGATGCGTCGGGCCGGCTGCAGATGGGCGTCGCTGCCGGCGGGACCGACATGGACGATGCGGCCCTGGTGGGCGGCGATCACGCCGTCCTCGATGACGCCCAGGCCGGGGCCTTCCAGCGTCATCAGATGGGCATGGGACCAAACGGTGTCACAGTGCACAGCAGCCACCACATCAGCTCATATGTCTATACAATATAGGCGACGCTTCTGGGATGTCCAGTGATGCCTGATACCACCGCTTCCACCGTCGCTTTCCACGCCGAGCACGCGCTGCTGCCGCAGGGCTGGGCCCGTGATGTGCGCATTGTCGGCAGCGGCGCTACCTTGCAGGAGGTCACCGCGGGTGTGCCGGCACAGGAGGGTGACATCCCGCTGGCGATCGCGCTGCCCGGGCTGGGCAACCTGCACAGCCACGCCTTCCAGCGCGGCATGGCCGGACTGACCGAAATCGGCGGGCGCAGCGGCGACAGCTTCTGGAGCTGGCGCGAACTCATGTACCGGTTCCTGGCGCATCTGCAACCCGAGGCGGTGCAGGCGATCGCCGAGCAGGCCTACGTGGAAATGCTCGAGTCGGGCTTCACCCGGGTGGGCGAGTTCCACTATCTGCACCACAACGCCGATGGCACCCCGTATGCCGACCGCGCCGAAATGGCCGCGCGCATTGCCGCGGCCGCCCAGGGCAGTGGCATCGGCCTGACCCTGCTGCCGGTGTTCTACGCGCATGCGGACTTCGGTGGCGCGCCGCCGAATCCCGCGCAGCGCCGCCTGATCCATGACGTGGACGGCTTTGCGGAGCTGCTGGCCGGATGCCGGCAGGCGCTGCGCGGCCAGGACGATGCAGTGCTGGGGATTGCCCCGCACAGCCTGCGCGCGGTCACCGGCGAGGAACTGGCGGCGTTGCTGCCGCTCAACACCGGTCCGGTGCACATCCACATCGCCGAACAGACCCGGGAAGTCGACGCCTGTGTGGCCTGGAGCGGTCTGCGCCCGGTGCGCTGGCTGTACGAACACGCGGCGGTGGACGCGCGCTGGTGCCTGGTGCATGCCACGCATGTGGATGCCGACGAGGTACAGCGCATGCTGGCCAGCCAGGCGGTGGTCGGTCTCTGCCCGATCACCGAGGCCAATCTCGGCGACGGCCTGTTCCCGATGCCGGCCTTCGCGCAGGGCGGCGGGCGTTTCGGCGTGGGCTCGGATTCCAACGTGCTGATCGACGCGGCTGAAGAACTGCGCCTGCTCGAGTACGGGCAGCGCCTGCAACTGCGCGGACGCAATGTTTTGGCTCCACAGGAAGGCATCTCCAGCGGTCGCTGGCTGTTCCAGCAGGCGCTGCAGGGCGCGGCGCAGGCGCTGGGCGTGGGCCACGACCTGCAGCCGGGCGCGCCGGCCGATGTGGTCGAACTGGACCCGCAGCACCCCGCGCTGATCGCGCGCGAGGGCGATGCCTGGCTTGACAGCTGGGTGTTCGCCGCACGTAATGGTGCCGTGCGCTCGGTGTGGCGTGGCGGCCGGCAATGGGTCCGGCAGGGGCGTCATCTGCACCGCGATGTGGTCGCCGCACGTTTTGCGACCGCGCTGCGCGGCGTACTGCATGCCGCGCGCTGAACACCCGCCCCGTGACTCGATAGACCAGGATTTCCGCGTGACGGGCAAGAAAGCACCCACTCTCAACCAGCGTATTCGTGAGGATCTGGAAGGTCGCATCCTCAGTGGGCAGTGGCCGCCGGGTTTCCGTATCCCGTACGAGCACGAGCTGATGGAACAGTACGGCTGCTCGCGCATGACGGTGAACAAGGTGCTCACCGCGCTGGCCGAAAGCGGGATGATCGAGCGCCGTCGCCGCGCGGGTTCGTTCGTGGCCCGCCAGCCGCCACATCTGGAGCAGGTGGCGCTGGAAATTCCTGACATCGCGATGGCGGTCGGTGCGCGTGGGCATACCTATGGGTATCAGTTGCTGGATCGGGCGCATCGCCGCGCGGATCCGGCCAACGAAGACGAGATGGCGTTATCGGGTGGACGCATGCTGCTGGCCATCCGCTGCCTGCATCTGGCCGACGGCCAGCCATTTGCGCTGGAACACCGTCTGATCAATCCAGACGGCGTGCCGGAAGCGCTGCAGGTGGATTTCGCGGTGATGGCACCGGGCAGCTGGTTGCTGCAGAACGTGTCATGGACGCGGGCCCAGCATCGCATCAGCGCGTGGGGGGCGGATGCGCCGGCGGCCGCGCTGCTGAAGGTCAAGGCCGGTACGGCCTGCCTGGTGATTGACCGTCACACCTGGCGGGGTGAGCAGCCGATCACCCGGGTCAAGCAGATGTTTCTCGGAGATGCGTGGGACCTGGTCGCCCGGTTCGCGCCCGGCGCGCGTTAATCAACAACGCGTCGTGGGGCCACGTAGAGCCGGGCTTGCCCGGCTGCTCTTGGCGCGCGAACGGCAGCGGGGCAAGCCCCGCTCTACGTAACCGCACGATTCAACGCAACGGCGCGTATCAACGAAACCGCGCGATTCAATGTAAAGGCGCGTATCAACGACACCGCGTGGAGACCATCACGACGTGGCGCACTGCCTCCACCGCACCGGCTCTTCCGTACCCGGGCGTGGGTTGAGCTGGATGCGCACGGTGCGCAGCGCCGGATAGCGCTTCACCTCGGTGCAGACCCGCGGCCACACCGCGTCGATCTCTTCATTGCGGTTCACCGCGAGGGTCTGGCTGGTCTGCCAGAACGCGCTCAGCACCCCCGTCTGCTTGCCCACGTTCTGGGCCAGCTCGCGTCGGTACTGGGCCAGGGTGGCCGCATCCGGGTCGCCGTCGGTGCCGAGGATGCTGCCGGGCGCGGGGTGGTCAGGGTGCTGGGCAACCGGTGCAGGCGTCGCCGGGGCAGCCGCAGGCGGAGCCGACGCGGGCGCGGGCGTTGCAGTGACCGGGGGCGGGGCGGTCTCGGTCGCGACCGGCGCTGCGGCTGCAGGCGCGCTGGCCTGTGCCGGAGCCGGCGCAGCCGGGGCGTCGTCCATCCGTGTGGTCAGATAGCTCATGCCCACCAGCAGGCCCAGCGTGAGCGAGCCCAGCGCGGCAATGGAAATGCGGCGGATTGCCTCGCGACGCGCAGCCTTCTTGACCGCCGACTCCATGTCGCCGGGCAGATAGGGGATCAGCATCGGCCACAGCAGCTGGCCGTCCAGGACCTCAACGCCCTGTTTTTCAGCCGCGGCGCGGCCATCGCGCTGGACCTGGCCTTCGGTGATCAGGATGCCGCCCTTGGCACCGGCCAGGCGCGCGGCCGTACCCAGCTCGTTCACGGCCGCCGGGCCGATCCGATACGCCAGCCCGTGCTTGCAGGCCAGCAGCCAGCGCTTGTGCTGCGGATCTTCCATCAGGAAGTCGCTGCGCGGCTCACGGTGGTCCTCGTCTTCATCGGGCACGTCGGTCAGCCCGCGCTTCTCGCGCATGGCGCGTTTGACGATCTCGGAAAAGTCGCGCCAGTGCATGCCGGCCAGGGCGTTCAGCCCCAGCTTGACCTCCTTGCGGCGGCGCTTGACCAGCCAGAAGTAAGCGGTCGCCAGGGACCAGACGACAAGGGCCAGCAGCAGAGCCAGAATCCAGGAGAACATGAGGTGCTAGAGAATGAACACGGAGTGCGTCGGGACAGTGTATATGCGCCCGCACCTGTCTGCGTCGTGTCGTTTTCGGTTTTTTTTGCGGGCCGTTCCGCACCTGTCGGTCACCTGGGTGACGCATGTCTCAGTTTTGTGTCCGCCCGGGGCGGCCCAACAAAAAACCCGCCAATCCGGAGCCGAGAGGGGAGGGAACAATCGGCAAGCACGGGGATTGGCGGGTCGGATTCGATTGTCAACAAAGTTCTGCTGCTTTGCAACAATTCAATCCGTCGGCGTACGGTTGCCGCTCAGGCACCGCCCGGCGACTGGTGCGAACCCGGGGCCGGGTCGTCGCTCGGAGACGCGGCGCGGGCCTCGGCCCGGTTCAAGCGGGCGTTGAGGGCATCGATGCGCGCGTTGACCGCAGCGATCTCTTCGGCGGTCGGAATGTGCAGGCGCTTGAGCACCCCCTGGACGCGGTCATCGAAGGCTTTCTCGACCTTGTCCCAAGTACCTGCGGCCTTTTCGCGGGCCTCGCCGAGCTGTTCTTCCACATTGTCGCGCCAGCGCGGGGCGTCGCCGGATCGCTCGCGGTTGCGGGCGTCGATGGCTTCGCCTTCCTTGACCAGATTGTCGAAGAAGCGGCTGCCCTCGGCCTGCGCGCGGCCGAATGCCCCCAGGCCCGCCAGCCAGACCTGCTGGGCCGAATCGGTCAGCTTGCGCGAGAAACGTTCGGCCTGGTCCTGCAGCGAGGGCTTGTCGTCGGTGCTGCGGTCGTCGAAGTCGTCGTGTGAGGTCATGGGGCGATTCCTGTGAGTGGCCACCCCTTGATCCTAGCCAGCCCCACCGTTGAACGGCGTGACGGCGGCGCGCTGGTTCAGCCCAGCTTTTCCTTCAGCACGTCTTTGATCTGGCTCTCGACCATGCCTTTCATCATCGAAACCGGGAAGCCGAGCTCGGCCACCACGTTGACGGCACCCGGCACCAGCTTGATCGCGCCGTCGACGCCGGAGCCGTTGAAGCTGAGCACGTCGCCGGCCCAGCTGCTGCGGACCTGGAACTTCTCGGTCAGTTTGGCGGCCATGGCGTCGATGGCCTGGCGGGCGGCGTCGCTGCTGAGGGCGTGGGCGTGGGTGATATCGATCCTGGACATATGCGCTCCTGGCGGCAGGCGGGGAAGGGTCTGCATTGTGCGCAGGGTCAGCCATCCCGCCAAGAGGCGCGTCACACTTCTTCTTCCCGGACAGGCAACCTGATAGGCTGCGCCGCGTGCAGAACCTGCTAGTTCACTTTACCCAACGCCAACACCCCGACCAGCCGCTGCGGCCCGGGGTGCAACGGATCGTGCGCCACGCCTCCGGCAGTGTCCGGCTCGGCGGCGAAGCGGTCGGCACCTTGTTGCTGGCCCAGTTCTGTCTGGATGACCGCGGCCTGTGGCTGCAGGTGGCCAACGGCATGCGCGGCATTCACGTCAACGGCCGGCCGGTCCGGCGCATGGCGCTGCTACGACCCGGCGATGCGGTCTACGCCGACGGCGTGGAAATGCTGATCCAGGGGCCGTGCGAGGCATTGCAGCATGCCCCGGCGCGCAGCGACGAGCAGGGCGACGACCCGCGCCTGCTGCGCGGGGTGGGCGGGCAGCACCATGGACGCAGCTTCACCCTGGACCGCCCGCGGGTGATCGGGCGGGGCCCGGATTCGGACATCCTGGTCGATGACCCGGCCTTTGCCGAACAGCACGCCCGGCTCGAGCGGCACGGTGAGCGACTGCTGCTGCGTGACCTGGGGGCCGGTGAATCGACCCGGGTCAATGGCGTCAGCGTGCGTCATTGCTGGCTGCAGCCCGGCGACCAGCTGGTGTTCGACGCGCAGCATCGCTTCGTGCTGGAAGTGCCGCACGACGGCAGCAAGCGCATCGTCAGCGAGGAAGAAGACGAGCTGGAGCCGGAAATCGTCACCGAGGCACCGACCGCGCCGCGTCGCGTGAGCCGTTGGCCGTGGCTGCTGGGCAGCGCACTGCTGCTCGGCGGGGTGATCAGCCTGTTGTTGTTGTTCGGCGCGCGATAGATTCAAACGCAACCAATTTTACCTTGTGCGGCAAGGCCTAAAGGCTGGTGCGCTGCGGCATACTAGGGATCTTGCCCCATAGGTGTCACATGACGCGCGCGTTCAATTTCAGTGCCGGCCCTGCAACCCTGCCGGAATCGGTCCTGCGCCAGGCGCAGGCGGAAATGTTGGAATGGAACGGTGCCGGCGCCTCCATTGTGGAAATGAGCCACCGTGGCCCGGAATTCATGGCGGTGGCGGCCCAGGCCGAAGCCGACCTGCGCACGCTGATCGGCATTCCTGACGACTACGCGGTGCTGTTCCTGGCGGGCGGGGCCACCACCCAGCAGGCGCTGCTGGCGCTGAACTTCGCCGCACCCGGCCAGACCTGCGACTACGTGGTGACCGGGCACTGGGGCAAGACCGCGATCAAGCAGGTCGGCCACTACGTCACCCCACACGTGGCCGCCAGCAGCGAAGCCAACGGCTTCCATGACATTCCCGTACGCAGCAGCTGGCAGCTTTCGCCCGATGCCGCCTTCGTGCACATCACCGCCAACGAGACCATCCATGGCGTGGAGTTCCGCGACACGCCGGACGTGGGCGACGTGCCCCTGTTTGCCGACTTCAGTTCCTCCATCGCCAGCGAGCCCATCGACGTCTCGCGCTACGGGCTGATCTACGCCGGTGCGCAGAAGAACCTGGGCCCGGTCGGTGTATCCGTGGTGATCGTGCGTCGCGACCTGCTCGAACGCGCCGGCCAGCCGCGCGCGGATATCTTCGACTACCGCTCGCACGTGGCACGCGACTCCATGCTCAACACCCCGCCGACCTGGAACTGGTACCTGGCCGGGCTGATGTTCCAGTGGATGCTGGCGCAGGGTGGGGTGGAGGAATTCGCCCGCCGCAACGCGACCAAGGCCGCGTTGGTGTACGACGCCATCGATGCCTCCGGCGGCTTCTACCGCAACGAGGTGGTGCCGGCGGTGCGCTCGCGCATGAACATTCCGTTCTTCCTGCCCGACGACACCCTCAACGCCCGTTTCGTCAGTGAGTCCAAGGCGGCCGGCTTGCTGGCGCTGAAGGGCCACAAGGCGGTGGGCGGCATCCGCGCGTCGCTGTACAACGCGATGCCGGTGGAAGGCGCGCAGGCCCTGGTGGCCTTCATGCGCGACTTCCAGCAGCGCAACGGCTGACACTTTACGTTTTGATCGGGGCCCGTGCGGCCCCACCGTACCTGGAGCCGACATGGCCAACAAACCTGCCAAGCCCAAGGCCAGCGCCGTCAAACCGGCCAAGAAGACCAAGGCTGAACCCTCTACCTCCGTTGCCGCTCCGGTGCTGTCGGATGTGCGTGCCAAGATCGACCAGATCGACCGCAGCATCCAGGCGCTGATTGCCGAACGCGCCCAGTTCGCCCATCAGGTCGGCAAGGCCAAGGGCAAGCTGGCGGCGGCCGTCGACTACTACCGCCCCGAGCGCGAAGCACAGGTGCTGCGCATGGTGGTGGACCGCAATGAAGGCCCGCTCAGCGACGAACTGCTGGTGCACGTGTTCCGCGAAATCATGTCCGCCTGCCTGGCCCAGCAGGAGCCGTTGAAGATCGGCTACCTCGGTCCGGAAGGTACCTTCAGCCAGCAGGCCGTGCTCAAGCACTTCGGCCGCTCGGCGCTGGGTCTGCCGCTGGCCAGCATTGAAGAGGTATTCCAGGAAGTGGAAGCCGGCAATGCCGACTTCGGCGTGGTGCCGGTGGAGAACTCGGGGCAGGGCACCATCCAGATCACCCTGGACATGTTCCTCACCTCCAACCTGAAGATCTGCGGCGAAGTGGAGCTGCGCGTGCAGCAGTACCTGATGTCGCGCAGTGGCCGGCTGGAAGATGTCGAACGGGTGTACGGCCATCCGCAGTCATTCATGCAGACCTCGTCGTGGCTGCGCGCCAACCTGCCCAAGGCCGAGAAGATTCCCGTGTCCAGCAATGCCGAAGGCGCACGCCGCGCCCGCAATGCTGATGACGCCGCCGCCATCGGCGGCGAAAGTGCCGGTCACGTGTACGGTCTGAAGAAGGTCGTCACCAAGCCGATCCAGAACGATGCCGACAACACCACGCGCTTCCTGGTGATTGGTCGGAACATCTTCCCCGGCTCCGGTCATGACCGCACCTCGGTTCTGGTGTTCATCCACGACAAGCCCGGTGCGCTGTTCGACGTGCTCAGCCCGTTTGCCCGCCACGGCATCAGCATGAACCGCATCGAGTCGCGTCCGTCGCACAACGCCAAGTGGGAATACGGCTTCTTCATCGACCTGGCCGGCCATGTCGAGGATGAAGCGATGCAGGCCGCGCTGGCCGAACTCAAGGCGCATTCGGCGCAGATCAAGGTGCTGGGTTCGTACCCGGTGGCTGTGCCCTGATCTTCCGCCTCTTACGAACTTCGCACGACTGCCGCCCATCGGGGCGGCCTTACAGGATTTTCCGATGACCGCTTCCGCTTCCTGGATCGCCCGCAAGGGCCAGCCCCTGCAGGGCAGCCTGACCATTCCCGGCGACAAGTCCGTGTCCCATCGTGCGGTGATGTTCGCCGCGCTGGCCGACGGCGTGTCGCACATCGACGGCTTTCTGGAAGGCGAAGATACCCGTGCCACCGCGGCCATCTTCAGCCAGCTGGGCGTGCGCATTGAAACCCCGTCGCCGTCGCAGCGGGTGGTGCACGGTGTGGGCGTGGATGGACTGAAAGCGCCGTCTGCGGAGCTGGACTGCGGCAATGCGGGCACCGGCATGCGTCTGCTCGCGGGTCTGCTGGCCGCGCAGCCCTTCGACTCGGTGATGGTCGGCGATGAATCCTTGTCGCGCCGCCCGATGCGTCGTGTCACCGGTCCGCTGGCACAGATGGGCGCGAAGATCGACACCGAGGCCGACGGCACGCCGCCGCTGCGTGTGCACGGGGGACAGACCCTGCACGGCATCGATTTCGTGTCACCGGTAGCCAGCGCCCAAGTCAAATCCGCCGTGCTGCTGGCCGGCCTGTACGCGCAGGGCGAAACTGCGGTGACCGAACCGCACCCCACCCGCGATTACAGCGAGCGCATGCTGCGTGCGTTCGGCGTGGAGATTGAATTCTCGCCCGGCAAGGCCCGTCTGCGCGGTGGCCAGCGGCTGCGCGCGACGGATATCGCGGTGCCGGCAGACTTTTCCTCGGCCGCGTTCTTCCTGGTCGCCGGCAGCATCATCCCCGGTTCGGAGCTGCGCCTGCGCCAGGTCGGCCTGAATCCGCGCCGCACCGGCCTGCTGGCCGCGCTGCGCCTGATGGGAGCCGACATCACCGAGGAGAACCATGCCGAGCAGGGCGGGGAAGCGGTGGCGGACCTGGTGGTGCGTTACGCGCCGCTGCACGGTGCGCAGATTCCCGAAGCACTGGTGCCGGACATGATCGACGAATTCCCGGCGCTGTTCGTCGCCGCTGCGGCTGCACAGGGCAACACTGTTGTCAGTGGCGCGGCCGAGCTGCGGGTGAAGGAATCGGACCGTCTGGCGGCCATGGCCACTGGCCTGCGCGCGCTGGGCGTGCAGGTCGACGAGACCGAGGATGGTGCGACCATTCACGGCGGCGGCAACATCGGCAGTGGCACCATCGAAAGCCATGGCGATCACCGCATTGCGATGGCGTTTGCGATTGCCGGTCAGCTCAGCAGCGGCGAAGTGCGGGTCAATGACATTGCCAATGTGGCGACGTCGTTCCCGTATTTTGATGGGTTGGCGACCGGCGCGGGTTTCGGGTTGGCGCTGGCGTGATCAAAAAAGGAAGGGGCCAATGGCCCCTTCCTTTTTCATCGCACCCATATCGCACTTAACGCTGCGTACGGAAATCCACCGGCACGCGCACCACACTGGCCACAGCACGGCCGTTCTGCATGGCCGGCTCGAACTTCCAGTCACGCACGGTGCTCAGCACCGCACGATCCAGATCACGGTCACGCGAACCGGTGCGCTGCACGATGCTGGCGTCGGTCACCTGGCCGCGGGTATCGACATTCAGACTGGCCACCACGCTGCCTTCCGAGCCGTTACGCAGTGCGCTGGCCGGGTAATCCGGCTTGGCATTGCTGGCCAGAGGACGGGCATCGCGGTTGCGCACTGCGGTGACCGCGCGACGTTCGGAAGCTGGCGCAGCCTGGCGCTGCGCGGCTGGAGCGGGCGTGGTGGCGACCGGCGTTTCAGTAGCCGGCAGCATGCGCTCGCCGACCGGGGCGCTCATGGTGTCGCTGGGATTGGCATAGCGCAGCCACACCAGCGCGGCGGCGAACATCGCGACAATCAGTGCCATCCACAGCCAGGGAGAAGCGCGGCGGCGCGACGGATCATCGGTGATGTCGCGCTGCTGCTGCGGCGAGCTGTGCATGTCGTGGGCATGGGTAACACTCATGGCGGACTCCTCGTGTCGAGTTGACGTCCGCAGTCTTGCCCGCTTCCGGTTGCGTGGGTGTCACCGCTGCGTCAACGCGGCGACTGCATTCCCGATGAGGTTCAGCTAGATGAGCCGCGCCTGCACATGAGCATGACGCGGCGATGAATCAATCGGTTTTGAAATCAAACGGCACTTCAATGCTGCCGGTAACCGCCTGTCCATTGCTCTGTGCTGGCACGAAGCGCCAGCGCCGCACGGCATCCACCGCAGCGCGATCCAGGTCGCGTGAGCCACTCCGCTGCACGATGGTCGCGTTGAAGGGCATGCCGGTGGCATCCACGTCCACGCGGACCACGACGCTGCCGGAATCGCCACGGCGCAGCGCGGCGGGCGGGTAGGTCGGCGGCGGCGACTGGTCGGCAATTGGCTGCGGGCGATCGCCCGGTGCCAGGGCCTGCGGCGCGGCCTCGGGAAGCGGGGCAGGGACGGCGGCCGGCGGTGGCGGCGCGGTTTCCACCAACTGCGGTTTTTCCTCCACGGCCGGCGGATCCTTGGCATCGGGCATGTCGCTGGAACCGGCCGCCGCCGCCAGCGGTTCGGGCAGCGGCTCCACCTCGGCCACCTGCTGCGGGGTCTGCGCCGGGCCGGCGGTGTAGAAGTCCTTCTTGCGGTTGGTGGCCCAGACCGCCACGAACAGCAGCAGGCCGACGCCAAAGGCGATGCCCGCGATCTTCAGGCTGTGCGCGGGCAGATGCAGGGTCAGGGTCTTGCCAGAGGAGGAGCGGGACGCAGACATGGGCCATACCGGTATGAACCCCCCGATTCTGCCATGCCAGATATGAACCGGCGGCAGAAAAGTGCATAACAGGCGATAATCCCCCTCCAACCCTGTAACCAACCGACTGCCATGCTCGATCCAGCCCTGCTTCGCCAGAACCCCGCCGACCTTGCCGACCGCCTGCGCAGCTCGCGCGGCTTCGAGCTGGACGTGTCCGGGCTGGCGTCTCTGGAGGCCGACCGCAAGCGCATCCAGGTGCGCACCCAGGAACTGCAGAGCCTGCGCAACAGCCGCTCCAAGGCCATCGGCCAGGCCAAGGCCAAGGGCGAAGACGTCTCGGCCATCATGGCCGAGGTTGCCGCGTTCGCCGACGAACTGAAGGCTTCGGAAGTGGCCCTGGATGAGCTGCGCGAGAAGATCGACGCCATCGCCCAGGGCATTCCCAATGTGCCGGCCGACGATGTGCCGCTGGGCAAGGACGAGAGCGAGAACGTCGAGCAGCACCGCTGGGGCACCCCGCGCAGCTTCGACTTCCCGGTGCTGGACCACGTGGAGCTGGGCGCACGCCATCAGCGCCTGGATGCCGAGGCCGGTGCCAAGCTGTCGGGCTCGCGCTTCACCGTGCTGCGTGGCCCCGTCGCCCGTCTGCACCGCGCGCTGGCCCAGTTCATGCTGGACCTGCACACCGGCGAGCATGGTTTTGAAGAAACCAACGTGCCGGTGCTGGTCAACCCGGATTCGCTGCGCGGTACCGGCCAGCTGCCGAAGTTCGAGGAAGACCTGTTCAAGACGGCCGTCGGCGACTCCCCGCGTTACCTGATTCCGACCTCGGAAGTGTCGCTGACGAATATTGTCCGCGATGAGATCGTGGATGCTGAAAACCTGCCGCAGCGTATGACCGCCCATTCGCTGTGCTTCCGCGCCGAAGCCGGCAGCGGCGGCCGCGACGTGCGCGGCATGATCCGCCAGCACCAGTTCGAGAAGGTGGAGCTGGTCACCGTGTGTGCACCGGCCGACAGCGAAGCCGAACACCAGCGCATGACCCGCGCCGCGGAAGTGGTGCTGGAAAAGCTCGGCCTGCCGTACCGCAAGGTGCTGCTGTGCACCGGCGACATGGGCTTCTCGGCGATCAAGACCTACGACCTGGAAGTGTGGCTGCCTTCGCAGGACACCTACCGCGAGATTTCGTCGTGCTCAAACTGCGGCGACTTCCAGGCCCGCCGCATGCAGGCGCGCTGGCGCAATGCGGAAACCGGCAAGCCGGAGCTGCTGCACACGCTCAATGGCTCCGGCGTGGCGGTCGGTCGCGCGATGATCGCGGTGATGGAGAACTACCAGAACGCCGACGGCAGCATCACCGTGCCGGACGTGTTGAAGTCCTACATGGGCGGATTGGACACCATCGCCTGACTCACGAAAAACCCGCCGCAAGGCGGGTTTTTTAAAGAAACGGCCCCGCCGAAGCGGGGCCGCAGGGTGGGCCGGAAGGGGGAGGGGAGTTCCGGCCCGGGCAGGGCGTCCGACGAGGACTTAACGCCTGCCCTGGGGAGACATCAGGCTTCCGCCAGTTCTTCAAACTCGGCCGCCGGCAGGCTGGCCAGCGCAGCAGCAATCGCGTCTGCACGGTGCTGCGGCGAATAGGCGATGCCTTCAGCGCGCACGAATTCCACATCGGTGATGCCCATGAAGGCGAACACCTGGCGAAGGAAGGGCTCCTGGAAGTCCGCCGGCGAATCGGTGTAGATGCCGCCACGTGCGCTGGCGATGATCACCCGCTTGCCACCGGCCAGGCCGACCGGGCCATTCTCGGTGTACTTGAAGGTGCGCCCGGCCACGGCCACGCGGTCGATCCAGGCCTTCAGCGTGGAGGGGATGCTGAAGTTGTACATCGGCGCGCCGATGACAACTACGTCTGCGGCCAGGAACTGCTGCATCACGTTTTCTGCATCGGTGGCTTCGGCCGCATCGGCCTGGGCCAGCGAGGTGCTGCGCAGGTGCGGGATCGGGTCACGATCCAGGTCGCGGTAGCTGACGTCGAGATTCTCGACAGTCTCATTGAATCGTGCGACGACAGCGGCCGACAGCTGACGGGAAACCGAGTTGTCGCCAAGGACGCTGGCGTCGAGATGCAGGAGCTTCATGGCAATCACCTATATTCTGGGAGGAGGCGGCAGCGCCGCCGACGGAGAGAACGATAGGTTGTTGCCAATTTGGAATAAAGGTGGTTGAATGCCACGTATTGTTCTACATGTGGAACTGCCACCATGCACGACCTGAACGACCTCTATTACTTCGCCATGGTCGTTGACCATGGTGGTTTTGCCGCCGCCGAGCGCGCTCTGGGCATCCCGAAGTCCCGCCTGAGCCGCCGCATCAGCCAGCTGGAAACCGACCTGGGCGTGCGCCTGCTGCAGCGTTCCACGCGCCGCTTCGCGGTCACCGACGTCGGCACCAGTGTGCACCGCCATGCCCAGACCATGCTCGCCGAGGCTCAGGCCGCGCGTGAGGTGGTGGATCGCCTGAGCGCCGAGCCGCGCGGCGTGGTCCGCGCCAGTGTGCCGGTTTCGCTGGCGCAGATGCAGCTGCCCAAGCTGTTACCGAAGTTCCTGGCCCAGTACCCGAAGGTGCGCCTGCAGCTGAATATCAGTAACCGCCGGGTGGACATCATCAATGAAGGCTACGACGTCGCCCTGCGCGTGCGCTCGCGGTTGGACGACGACGGCAGCCTGGTGATGCGCAGCTTCGGCCAGGTGCAGGAACTGCTGGTTGCCAGCCCCAAGTATCTGGACCGCGCCGGCCGCCCCAAGGACCCGGATGAGTTGGCCAACCACGTCACCCTGAGCATCAGCGAAGACGAAGCCCGTCAGCGCTGGGAGCTGCACGGCCCCGAAGGTGCGGTGCGCCGCGTTGACCTGCAGCCGCGCGTGGCCGGATTCGACTTCCCGCTGCTGCAGAGCATGGTCAAGGACGGCTTCGGCATCACCATGCTGCCGGAAACCGTCTGCGCCGAAGCCGTGCGCAACGGCGAGCTGGAAGTGGTGCTGCCGGACTGGTCGCTGCCGCAGGGCATCTGCCACGCCGTGTTCGCCTCGCGCCGCGGCCTGCTGCCGGCGGTGCGGGTGTTCATCGACTTCCTGGCCGAGCACCTGCCGCCCCAGCTGGAGGCCTCGCGCCTGGACTGCGGCGGAGCCTGCGAGCGCGCCAAAGAGAAGATCAAAGCCAGCGCTTTGGGTGCCCTGGCGGTGGATGCAGGCTGATTCCGCCAACCGGGCGCGCAAAATTGCCCCGGAAATGCGAGAATGCCCGCCCGAACGGAGAGATGGCCGAGCGGTTTAAGGCACCGGTCTTGAAAACCGGCGAAGGGTCAAACCTTCCGTGGGTTCGAATCCCACTCTCTCCGCCAGATACCCAAAGCGCCCCGAACGGGGCGTTTTGCGTATCTGGCGGAGAGAGATGGCTGCCGACCCCACGCGGGTTCGACGGATTCGCCCGGAGCGAATCCGGACAGCCGAATGGCTGGCCCCGCAGCGCAGCGGAGGGGTTGGGTGCATGGATGCACCCAACAATCCCAGGCCGCCGGCCAATCATCAGTTCGTCAAGCAGATACGCCATGCGCCCCGAAAGGGGCGCTTGGCGTATCTGGCTGTAGTGACACGCCATGCGTGTCATAGCGCTGGCCCCGGGTAATCGTCTAGCCCGGTTGGCCTTCCGGACCCCGGGAGGGGGACAGCCCCAAAGTTACCCTCGCGGACATTCTTCAAGTGCTGCGTGATTGTGCCGGTTGAATTCTGGATATAAAGTCAGCCCACGCAAACAATCCAGGGGAAGGAAATGGCGTCCGTTCCGAAGAAGGTTGCAGAGCGTCTGGTTGCAGGGATCAAGCGTTACCAGCCCATTCTCGCGGCTGCCAAGGCGAGAGATGTGGGTGAGGCAGATACGGTAACAATCATCAAGGATATGCTCGCTGACATATTCGGCTACGACAAGTACTCGGATGTCACTTCTGAACACGCAATCAGAGGTACCTACTGCGATCTTGCGATTAAAGCAGAAGGACAGCTGCAAACCCTCATAGAGGTAAAGGCGATTGGGATCGAGCTGAAGGATCAGCACGTCAAACAGGCGATTGACTACGCTGCAAATCAAGGTGTGGATTGGGTGCTGCTCACTAATGGTGTCGTGTGGCGCGTTTACCACCTTATCTTTGCGAAACCGATCGATCAGGAATTGGTGCTGGAGATTGATTTCTGTGCGCTGAATCCGCGTTCCGAAGGGGATGTGGAGTTGCTTTACCTTTGGTGCAAAGAGGGATGGCAGCGGTCAGTGCTGGGCGAGTATCACATCCAGAAGCAGGCGCTTTCTCGCTTTTTTGTGGGGGCCATGCTTGCTTCAAACGCAACCCGTACTCGATGTCATTCGACGCGAGCTTCGGAGGGTATCGCCAGATGTCAGGATCGATGCTGATCAGATCAAGGCCGTCCTGGTGAATGAGGTGATCAAGCGCGAAGTCACTGAAGGCGAGAAGGCAGATGAGGCGCGTAAGAAGATCGCCAAAGCGGCCAGGAACGCACTTCGTGCCAGCTCTGGAAAATCCGGAGCGGAAGCGTCGGCTCCAGGTGCTTCTGTCGAACTAGCATCCGAGTAGTGATGTCTTGATGTTCGCGAAAAATTCATGCGGGGCTACACCCTCGTAATCCTATGAAATAAGTCGCAGCAGTTCAGCAAGAACGGGAGCGAGTGCGCGGATAGTCTTAAGCCATTCTGTTGCTGAGGTTCTCTTTGGGCGTTCCACTGGGGACGCCCCGCGAATACGGCAGTTGGATGGCCTTCTTTTTCGCTTCTTTTGCATAACGCTTCAAGCCTCTTTGAATGGGTTTGAGGCGTCGTCTACTTCATTGCGAGCCAGCCTCGTTACCCATTCAAGCGGCGTCTGACAAAGCTTCAACGGACGTGTCGCTTTCGCGCGACAGTCCTTCCTCCGTTGACGCTCTTTTGCAAGTCTGGTACTGGGCAAAGCCACTCTGTGGAGTGGTCGTTGCGTAGACCGGGTGGCAGAATTTTCACAGTCAAGTACTAACTATGTCTGCCGGCCATGAGTGCGACTGATTCCGCATTCAGGCTGGAGATTGTGCGATGTCCTAGCCCCGCATTCACGTACGGGGCGCACCGATAACTTGGGGTCGACATTGGACACTGGAGGCCGAACTTGGCCGGATACCTCTATGCTGAACAATGTGTCGTTGGCAGGCGTAGCCTGCCAGGGTTTATGCTGGCTCTGGCCGCGAAGAAGCGATCTTGCCGTGGTCTCGCACTGTCATCTGAGGGAATGCGCTATGACTAAGAAAGATATTCATGTCGTGCCCCATACCGGAGGCTGGGCGGTGAAGAAAGAAGGGGGAGAGCGGGCAAGTTCCGTTCACCGAACCCAGGCAGATGCATTGGAGCAGGCACGTGACCAAGGAAGGCGAGACAAAGTCGAAGTAGTAATCCATGGTCGCGACGGAAAGATTCGCGATTCCGATAGCTATGGGAGCGACCCTAGCCCACCCAAGGATAAGGTTCGCTGAAAGAATGGCCGCCAACGGCGGCCGTTCTTCTAATCAACTTCTCTGGTTTCTCCTACTGCCGTTCAGATCGGGGCGGGAGGGCCGTCAGGCGGTCGATGAGCAGACATTCGACCCAACGCCACCGCCGCCTCAATCGCCGCCCTAGCCTGCGGGCTGTTCTTCCAGCAGCTAGACCCCACAGCAGCTGAAGCCTGCTCCAGAATCAAACTGACATCTGCCGCACCCAACGCGTGCAGCGACGAAAATCCCAGCTGTTCCAGTCGAGCGACAACGGTAGGCCCTACACCTTTCAATGCCAGCAGACGTTGCCTTTCATTGGGTGAAAATTTCATGCGTCATCGTCGCTGGCACACAGCTCAGGTGTCAACCGATGCGCTCACGCCCGCTCCAATGTTCGGCGCAGTGCTTTCAACTGCCCCAGACGATGTGTCGAGCGCGCCAGCAGCCATACCGCCCCGCCCAGCAGAGTTGTAGCGGTTACCAGCGCTGCCATCGCCAACGCGCCGTTAGTAACCCACGCAGCAACCGCACAACACACGAAGAACGCACCGGTTCCGCCCACCGCCATCCATCCGGCCACCACCTGCTGATGCACCAGCAGCGTGTTCCTGTGGGTCAGCGCCCATCCGGCATATACCGCCCAACCCGCTCCCAGTGCCAGCAAGCCAGAGAAGGCCATCTGCGTACGCCCAGGCAGGGCAGTTTCAGTGACCAGCAACGCGCTCAGCAGCGAGCACATGATCAAAGCGAGCACCAGCACCGCCACATGGAAGTAGCGTGCGGGCGATGACAGGGTGCACTGGGTGAGCGAACGAAGGCGAGCTTCCAGTTCCGCATGGTTGATCATGGTATTCATGGCGTGGTCTCCAGTGCAGTGAGGTGGTGACGCAACAGTGTTCGGGCGCGATGCAGTCGCGACTTCACGGTGCCAACCGGTATGGCCAGCGCCGTCGCAATGTCGGCATGTGGCATGTCTTCGAGGTAGAACAACGTCAGAATTTCGCGCTCGATCACGGGAAGCGCGTCCAGTCCTTGGTGAACTGCAAATTGCAATGCGAACGGATCCTCACCCGCGCGCGGATCGGGCAGGGCATTGAGGTCTACCTGCGCGTCTTCAGGTAGCGCGTAACGGATGCGGAGGCGGTCAACGAAGGTGCGATGTGCTATTCCGAACAGCCAGGGGCGGAAGCGCTCGGGTTCGCGGAGGCGACCCAGGCCTCGAAGCACCTTCACCCAGACGTCTTGAACCAGGTCGTCGGCCAAGTCGCGGTCCTGGGCCAGCTTCAGGGCGTAGCGGTGGAGGGACGGAGTCCAGCGGGCGATCAGATCATCGAAGGCTGCCCGTTCGCCTAGTTGGCAGCGGACGACGACCAGAGTGTCTTGCGGGTTGGGGGCTTGGCCCGGGGCATCCACCTGCGCTCTCCTGTCATGTGTTGATGGAGTAGTCGGTGTTGGGGTGGGAAAGGTTCATGGCGGGTTTTGGGATTTGGCGCGTGCGGGAGGTGGTTCAGCCACGCAGGGCGTGGCTCTACGCCCGGTCAAGGATAGTGTGGACACGCATGGCATGTCCCTACGCGGTTGAGGTCTGCATCCTTCGTTACAGCTTGCCTTTGATGCCTCGGTAATCCCGCGGCGACATCCCCACCGTCGCCTTGAACTGCCTGGCAAACGCGCTCTGGTCCGCAAACCCGCACTGCTGGCCGATGCTGGCGATGCTTTCCTCGCCATGCAACAACCGCATCGCCGCCTCGATCCTTAGTTTGGTCAACAGCTGCTGCGGCGTCACCTGGAACACGCGCCGGAAGTGCCGCTCCAGTTGCGCCACGGAAAGTTCGGCCAGATTGGCCAGGGACTGCACGCGCAGCTGCTCGTCATAGTGGTTCTGCATGTGCTCCAGCACCCGGTTCAGGCGCTCGAACGCGGAGTGCTTGTTGTCCGGCTGTCCCAGGTCGCGGGAAATGCCGATCACGCCGGACACTTCTTCACTGTCACATACCGGCCGCTTGAAGGTGAGGCACCAACCCGGCATGCGGTTGGGATAAAGATGCACTTCCAACTGGTTGTCGATCACCTCGCCACACAGTACGCGCCGATCCTGGATGGTGTAGCTGCCGCCCAGGGGCAATGGGAAAAGTTCCAGTGGCGTTCTGCCGATTACGTCGCTGCGCTGCTTTCGCCCGAGGCGTCTCACCAGGGTCATGTTGCAGTGGGTGTAGCGTCCCTCCTGGTCCTTGATGAAGAACACCACTTCAGGGAGTTCATCAAACAGGGACTGCATTTCTTTGCCGGAAAGGTTGACGTCCATCGAATCCACTGGCGATCTGCTGGAGGGCACGTAGGTCCGATCCTAGCGCAAAGCACGGCTCCTGCGGCAATGAGGCATTGTGCGGATTTCCGCATTTGCTTCCGCCATTCCGCGCTAGTCGTCGGGAGGGACCGGGTGGGAGCATCGATGCCATGCACACCATCGACGTGATCGACTCCCACACCGCCGGCGAACCGACCCGTGTCGTGATTTCCGGTTTCCCCAGCCTGGGCGAGGGTGACCTTGCCGCCTCGCGCGAGCGTTTCCGTCGTGAGTTCGACCATTGGCGCAGCGCCATTGCCTGCGAGCCCCGGGGCTCAGACACCATGGTCGGCGCCCTGTTGCTGCCGCCGCGCGACCCGAACGCGGTGGCCGGGGTGATCTTCTTCAACAATGTGGGCTACTTGGGCATGTGCGGCCACGGCACCATCGGGCTTGTTCGTACGCTGGCCGAGCTGGGGCAGATCGGCCCCGGGCAGCATCTGATTGAAACGCCGGTAGGGAATGTCGGCGTTGAGCTGGACTCGGACGGCAACGTCTCGGTCGACAACGTGGAAAGCTACCGCCATGCCGCCGGCGTTGAGGTGGAGGTGGCCGGCCATGGCACGGTGCGCGGCGACATCGCCTGGGGCGGCAACTGGTTCTACATCACCGACCAGTCGCCGTGCGCGCTGGAGCTGGCCAACCAGCGCGAGCTGACCGCCTATACCGAAGCCATCCGCCAGGCGCTGGAGGCGGCCGGTATCACCGGTGCCGACGGTGGCGAGATCGACCATATTGAAGTCAACGGTCCCGCACCGGACGGCAGCGGGCAGGCGCGCAATTTCGTGTTGTGCCCGGGGCTGGCCTACGACCGCTCGCCCTGCGGCACCGGTACCAGTGCCAAGCTGGCCTGCCTGGCCGCCGACGGCAAGCTGGCCGAGGGCGCACGCTGGGTGCAGCAGGGCATTCTGGGCAGCGCCTTCGAAGGCAGCTACCGGGCGAGTGGGCGCGGCATCGCGCCGCGCATTACCGGCACCGCCCACATCACCGCCCGCGCGCAGTTGTTGATCGACCCGGCGGATCCGTTTGCCTGGGGCATCGGTGCGGAGGCTGTCGCGCGCGGATGACCACCTACGACCTCATCATCGTCGGGGCCGGCATTGTCGGCGCGGCCTGCGCCGAAGCAGCCAGCGGCGCGGGCCTGCGCGTGGCGCTGGTCGAGCCAGGCCCGATCGGCGGCGGCGCGACGGCGGCGGCGATGGGGCACCTGGTGGCAATGGATGATGACCCGGCGGAGTTGGCGCTGTCTGCGTACTCGCTGCGGCTTTGGGAACAGTACGCGCAGCTGGACGATGCCGAATTCAGCCGGTGCGGCACCTTGTGGGTGGCGCGCAACGCGCGTGAGCTGGCCGCCGTGCCGGCCAAGATTGAACGGCTGGCGGCGGCCGGATTGCACGCGGACTACGTGGATGCCGCGCAGCTGTATCAGCTGGAACCGAACCTTGTGCGCGGTCTTGCCGGTGGCATGCGCGTCGCGCGCGAAGCCGTCGTGTACCCGCCGCGCGTGGCGCGGTACCTGGTGCATCAAGCCTGCCAGCGCGGCGGCCATCTACATGCGGGTCGAAAGGTGGCCGCGCTGACCTCGGACGGCGTGCGCCTGGATGACGGCACCGCGCTGTCCGGTCCGGTGCTGGTGGCCAATGGCGTGGACCTGCCGCAGCTGCTGCCGGAACTGCCGATGCGGCCGCGCAAGGGGCAGCTGGTCATTACCGATCGTTACCCTGGCGTGGTGAATCACCAGTTGCTGGCGCTGGATTACGCCGATTCCGCACATGGCGACGCCGACACCAGCGTGGCCTTCAACGTGCAGCCGCGGCCCACCGGGCAGATCCTGATTGGGTCGTCGCGGCAGTTCAATGTGTCCGACCGCGAGGTGTCGTTGCCGCTGCTGCGGCAGATGCTGGCACAGGCGTTTGCGTTTCTGCCGGCGCTGCGCGAGCTGCAGGCGATCCGCATCTGGACCGGACTGCGCCCGGCCACGCCGGACGGCCGCCCCTACATCGGACCGGTGCCGGGGCGTCGCAATGTATGGGTGGCCGCCGGGCATGAAGGCCTGGGTGTCACTACCGCGCTCGGTACGGCGCGGTTGATCGTGGACGGCCTGCTGGGGAGCACGCCGGCCATTGATCCCGCGCCGTACCTGCCAGACCGGGCGATTACCGGGAGGGCGGCATGAGCGCGTTCCTGAACCTGTCGGTCAATGCACAACCGGTGTCCGTGCCGGAGGGCGCGACCGTGGCGGTGGCCGTGGCGATGGCAGGCACAGCCCTCCGGACCTCGCGCGGTGGCGAGCCGCGCGCGCCGCTCTGCGGCATGGGCGTGTGCTTCGAGTGTCGGGTGCGCATTGACGGCGTGGCCCAGTTGCGCGCCTGCATGGTGCCCGCGCGCGAAGGCATGGAGGTGCTCACCGATGGCTGAGTCCGTCCTTCATTTCGATGTTCTGGTAGTGGGTGCGGGGCCGGCAGGTCTGGCGGCGGCGCGCGCGGCTGCGTCACACGGCGTTCGGGTGGGCATCGTGGACGCGCAGCCGCGCGCAGGCGGACAGGTGTGGCGGCATGACGTGGCCCATGGCGTACCCGGCATCGCGCGTCGTGCGCTGGATGTGCTCGACCAGCGCGAGATTGAATGGTTGGCGCAGACCCAGGTCACGCTGGCGCAGCCGGGTTGGCTGCTGGCCGATGGCCCATCAGGGGCACGGCAACTGCACTACCGGCATCTGGTGCTGGCCACCGGTGCACGTGAGCTGCTGTTGCCGTTTCCGGGCTGGACACTGCCCGGCGTCACCGGTGCAGGCGGCGCGCAGGCGCTGGCCAAGCAGGGCTGGCCATTGGATGGCAAACGCGTGGTGGTAGCCGGCAGCGGACCGCTGCTGCTGGCCAGTGCGGCCACACTGCGTCGGCATGGCGCACAGGTACTCGGTATCCATGAGCAGGCCGCACGCGGTGCACTGACGCGCTTCGCGTTGCAGCTGCCGCGCTGGCCCGCCAAGGCGGTACAGGCAGCGGTGCTGCAACTGCAGCTGGCCGGCGTCGGCTACCACGCGGGGAGTGTGGTGGTGGCGGCTCACGGCGATGCGCGCTTGCGTGAAGTTGAGATCGAAGGACCACGTGGCCGTCACACCATCGCCTGCGACCAGCTCGCGGTTGGCTATGGCCTGGTGCCCAACACCGAACTGGCGCAGCTGCTTGGCTGCCAGCTGGTGAAGAATGGGGCACACCCGCAGGTGGCGGTGGACGCCCAGTTGCGTACCAGCGTGCCGAACATTTTTGCGGCGGGTGAAGCGCTGGGCATCGGCGGGCGCGACAGTGCCTTGATCGAAGGTGCCCTTGCTGGCCACATGGCCGCCGACGCCCCGAAGGCCGCCGCCGCGCTGCAGGGCCAGCGGCAACGGGCGCGCGCCTTCGCCCAGCAGCTACAACACACCTTCGCACTCGCCGGCCGTGTACACACGCTGGCCCAGAACACCACCCTGGTGTGTCGCTGCGAAGACGTGCCGCTGGGCGCGCTGCGCGACTTCACCGACAGCCGCGACGCCAAGTTGACCTCACGCTGCGGCATGGGGGCCTGCCAGGGCCGTATCTGCGGTACCGCCTTGGCCGAGCTCGGTCTTGGCCACGCTGAATCCTCCACCGATGGCGGCCGCCGGCCGCCGTTGTTCCCGGTCCGCCTCGCGGCGCTGGCCGACTCCTTCACCGACGACTCGCAAGGGATCCATCCATGAGCAATGCATCTTTCTGGAAGGGCGTGCTGCCCGCCATCACCACACCGTTCAATGCCGACGGCAGCGTCGACCATGCCTTCCTTGCCGAGCACGCAGTGAAGCTGGTCGATGCCGGTTCCACCGCCATCGTGCCGCTGGGTTCGCTGGGTGAAGCGGCCACGCTGAGCTTCGATGAGAAGGTCGCCATCGTCGCCACGCTGGTCAAGGCAGTGGGCGCACGTGTACCGGTGGTGCCGGGTATTGCCGCGCTGTCCACGGATGAAGCGGTCAAGCTGGCGCAGGCGGTGAAGGCCGCCGGTGCCAAGGGCCTGATGGTGCTGCCGGTGTACGTGTATACCTCGGACTGGCATGAAGCGGCCGCGCATGCACGCGCGGTCCTCGGTGCCACCGACCTGCCGTGCATTCTCTACAACAACCCGGTGGCGTATCGCACCGACATCCTGCCGGCGCAGATCGCCCAGCTGGCCGGTGAATTCCCCAACCTGCAGGCAGTGAAGGAATCCTCAGGCGAGATCCGCCGCTTTGCCGCGATCAAGGAGCTGCTGGGCGACCGCCTGGTGCTGCTGGTCGGCATGGACGATGCCATCGTTGAAGGTCTGGCGATGGGAGCAGAAGGCTGGATCGCCGGCCTGGTCAATGCGTACCCGGTGGAATCGGTGAAGCTGTTCGAACAGGCCCGTGACGGCGGCTATGCGGCCTCTGCCGAGCTCTACAACTGGTTCCTGCCGCTGCTGCGCCTGGACACCGTGCCCAAGTTCGTGCAGCTGATCAAGCTGGTGCAGGCGAAGGTCGGCCTGGGCAGCGAGACCGTGCGCGCGCCCCGCCTGGTGGTGGAAGGTGCCGAGCGTGCCGAGGCACTGAAGATCATTGACCACGCCATTGCAACCAAGAAGGCCTGACATGAGCAACGTCGAACCGCTCCTGCTGGCGGGACGCTGGCAACCCAGCTTGTCACCCCAGGGAAGCTTCCGCGCGGCGGACCCCACCACGGGCGACGCCATTGGACCGGCATTCCCCGTCAGCGGCGCGGACGACATTGAAGCGGCGGTCGCGGCGGCCAGTGCCGTCGCTGCCGAGCTGGCGGCGGTGCCGGTCGAGCGCATCGCCGCGTTCCTGGATGCGTATGCCGATGCGCTCGATGCCGACGCCGATACGCTGGTGGCGCTGGCCAACGCCGAGACCGCATTGCCCGCTCCCACGCGGCTGCGCGGCAATGAACTGCCGCGTACCAGCGGCCAGCTTCGCCAGGCCGCCGCAGCGGTGCGCAGCTACAGCTGGACCCAGCCGGTGATCGATACAGCGGCCGGACTGCGCTCACACCGGGCACCGCTGTCCAAGCCGGTGCTGGTGTTCGGTCCGAACAACTTCCCGTTCGCCTTCAATGCCATCGCCGGCAGTGATTTCGCATCGGCCATTGCCGCGCGCAATCCGGTCATCGCCAAGGCGCATCCGCTGCATCCGGCAACCAGCCAGCGCATGGCGCAGCTGGCGCACACCGCGCTGCTGGCAGCCGGTCTGCCAGCGGCGACGGTGCAGCTGCTGTACCAGTTCGATAACGCGCTGGGATTGCAGCTGGCTGGCGATGCGCGGCTGGGTGCGATCGGCTTCACCGGCAGCCGCGGTGGCGGTCTCGCATTGAAGGCGGCTGCGGATGCCGCAGGCATTCCGTTCTACGCCGAGCTGTCCAGCGTCAATCCGGTCTTCATGCTGCCCGGTGTTTTGGCCGAGCGCGGTGAAGCGCTGGCGCAGGAATTCTTTGCATCGTGCACGCTGGGCAGTGGGCAGTTCTGCACCAATCCTGGCGTTGTTGTCGTGCCGCACGGTGCGGAAGGCGATGCATTTGTCGCCGCCGCCACGGCCCACTTCGCGGCCGCAGCCCCGATGGTGCTGTTCTCGCAGGGCGGGCTCGATCACCTCACCCAGGGCATCGCCACCCTGCGCGCGGCCGGTGCCGACGTGCTGGCCGGCGGCGCAGCGGGCGAGGGCGGCTTCCGCCATTCGCCCACCCTGCTAGGTGTCGATGCCGATACGTTCCTCGCGCAGCCTCGGGCACTGCAGACCGAAGCCTTTGGGCCGGTCAGCCTGCTTGTGAGGGTGGCGGATGTGGAGTCGATGGTGCAGGTGGCGGCCGCCTTCGAAGGCAACCTTACCGGCACCCTGTACCGCGCGGCTGACGGCAGCGACGATGCCGCGTGGCAGCGTATCGCCCCGGTACTGCGCGCGCGTGTGGGACGCCTGATCAATTCACGCATGCCGACCGGTGTGGCGGTGAGTGCGGCACAGAACCATGGTGGACCGTTCCCGAGCACCGGCCACCCCGGTTTCACCTCGGTCGGCATGCCGGCGGCCATCCACCGTTTCGCGGCGCTGCACAGCTATGACGCGGTGCCTGACGCGCTGTTGCCGGTGGAACTGCGAGACCGCAACCCGGGCAACGTGCAGCGCACGATTGACGGGGTGACCGACACGTCCGATGTGGGTGCTGGCGCGTGAGCGGGCAGATTGGAGGGCTCACCCTGGCCGACGCCGAGGCGCTGCTCAAACCGTGGGAACACCGTGCGCCCGCGATCACTTCCGAGGAGTATCAGGCGCGCATCGCGCACGCGCGTTCACTGATGCGCGAACAGGGCGTGGACGCAGTGTTGGTGGGGGCCGGCACCTCGCTGCGCTACTTTGCCGGCGTGCCGTGGGGAGCGACCGAACGGCTGATCGGCCTGCTGCTCACCCCGGAAGGCGACCCGCTGCTGGTCTGCCCGGTGTTCGAAGAGGGCTCGCTGGACGCCGTGCTGAAGATTCCGGCGGACAAGCGCCTGTGGGAAGAACACGAAGACCCGCACGCATTGGTGGCCGCCTTGATGGCGGAGCGCGGTGCACGCACGCTGGCGCTGGACCCGGGCATCGCCTTCGGCGTGCACACCGGTCTGACCAAGCACCTTGCGGCGACGGACATCCGCGACGCCACGGCGATCATCGACGGTTGCCGCATGTGCAAGTCGCCGGCGGAGCTCGCGTTGATGCAGCAGGCCTGCGACATGACCCTGCACGTGCACCGGCTCGCGGCGGGCCTCGCACGCGAGGGCATCGGCACCGATGAACTGGTGCGGTTCATCGACCAGGCGCATCGTGCGCTCGGGGCTGACAACGGATCCACCTTCTGCATCGTGCAGTTCGGCCACGCCACGGCATTCCCGCATGGCATTCCGGGTGTGCAGCATCTGAGCAAGGGTCAGCTGGTCCTGATCGATACCGGCTGCACGGTGCAGGGCTACCACTCCGACATCACCCGCACCTGGATCTTCGGTGAGCCCAGTGACGAGCAACGCCGCATCTGGGATCTCGAGCACGCTGCACAGGCGGCGGCGTTCGACGCGGTGCGTCCGGGCGTGACCTGTGCCTCCGTTGATGCGGCAGCGCGTACGGTACTCGAAGCGGCCGGGCTGGGGCCGGACTACCGTCTGCCCGGGTTGCCGCACCGCACCGGCCACGGCTGTGGTCTGGCCATCCACGAAGCCCCGTACCTGGTGCGCGGCAACGACACCGTCCTGCAGCCGGGCATGTGCTGCAGCAATGAACCCATGATCGTGGTCCCGGGTGCGTTCGGTGTGCGCCTGGAAGACCACTTCTACGTGACCGAAAGTGGCGCGCAGTGGTTCACGCCGCCGTCGCCGGCAATCGACCGCCCGTTCGCCTGAGGACACTACGCCCCCTACCGGAGTAAGCGCATGGCCCCGTTCCGTCCCCTAGTCATCGGCGTGTTTGCCGCAGCGCTGTTCACGGCCTGCTCGCCGTCCACGCCCACGTCGGGCGCTGCCGATGCATCGGCGGGCGCTGCAGCGCAGGTCCCTGCCGCGCAGGCATTCGATGCGCTGCTGGACGAGCAGTGGCAATACCAGCTGGAACACAGTCCGGAGTTCGCCAGCATCATCGGCGACAAGCGCTACAACGACCGCTGGACCGACTACAGCCTGGCGGCGGTCGCGGCAGACCGCACCGCCACGGCCGACCTGCTCACGCGCTTCGAGGCGGTGGACGCCAACGCGTTGGACGAGCAGCGGCAACTCAGTCTGCAGATGATGCTGCGCCAGCTGCGTGACAGGCTGACGTCAATCGATCTGAAAACACATGAGATGCCGCTGGAACCAGTCGGCGGCATCCAGCTGGCGCTGGCCGGCATGGGCGATGCGTTCCCCTTCGAGAATGCCAAGGACTACCAGGACTACATCGCACGCCTGAACGCCGTTCCGGCGCTGCTGGACCAGATTGTCGAGGTGTCACGGCAGGGCGCGAAGGATGGACTGGTGCAGCCGCGCTATCTGCTGGAGAAGCTGCCGACGCAGATTGCGAAGATTGCCGAGCCGTCCGGGGCGGACAGCGCGTTCGCGTCGCCGTTGAAGAAGCTGGACGCGGCCGTGGCCGACCCGGCGCAGCGGGCAGATATCCGCCAGCAGCTGATCGCGGCGATCGACCAGCAGGTGCGTCCGGCCTACACCAAGCTGGCTGCCTTCGTGAAGGACGAGTACGCCGCACAGGGCCGCGCGCAGGAAGGCCTCTGGTCGCTGCCGGATGGCGACAAGCGCTACCAGTTCGCCGTGCGCACCCAGACCACCACGGACAAGACGCCGGAAGAGATCCATCAGATCGGCCTGGCCGAAGTGACCCGGATCGAAGGCGAGATGACCCGGATCGCGAAGGAACAGGGCTTCGCGGACCTGGCCAGCTTCCGCAAGGCGGTGGCCACCGACAAGCGCCATTTCGCCACCTCCAGCGAGCAGATTCTGTCCTTGTACCGCGGCTACATCGCCGACATGGAACCGGAGCTGCCCAAGCTGTTCGGTCACCTGCCCAAGACACCGCTGGTGGTGCAGGGCATGCCGGCCTTCCGCCGCGAGGCACCAGGCGCGGAGTACTGGCAGAGCAATCCGGAGGGAACCAAGCCGGCCATCGTGATGGTCAACGCCAATGACGCGACCGAGCGCACCCTGGTCAACATCGAAACCACTGCGTACCACGAGGGCGTGCCCGGGCATCATCTGCAGATCTCGCTCTCGCAGACGCTGCCGCTGCCGCCGTTCCGCCAGCAGGCCAGCTACAACGCCTTCATTGAAGGCTGGGCGCTGTATGCCGAGCGGCTGGCCGGGGAGGTGGGTTTCTTCAAGGACCCGTACAGCCGGTACGGGCATCTGGCAGGCGAACTCCTGCGCGCGAACCGCCTGGTGCTCGACACCGGCGTGCACTACAAGCGCTGGACGCGGCAGCAGATGGTGGACTTCTTCCACGCCCATCCGTCCGACGACGAACCCAGCATCCAGGCCGAGACCGACCGCTACATCGTCTGGCCGGGCCAGGCACTGGGCTACAAGATCGGCCAGCTCGACATCCTGGCTCTGCGTGCCAAGGCTGAGCAGGAACTGGGCGACCGCTTCGACATCCGCGCCTTCCATGACGCAGTACTGGGCGGCGGTGCGATGCCGCTGGATCTGCTCAATGCTCGCATCGATGCCTGGATCGCCCAGGCCAAGGCCGCACCGGCAGCCGCTGCCGCCAGTACTTCCAAGGAGTCCCCATGAACCTGCGCTCCCCCCTTTCTCTGGCCCTGATGCTCGGGATCAGCGCCACCGGTCTGCTCAGTCCGGGCGCTTCCGCCGCCGATACCGATGCCGGTGCACGGTTCAAGGCGCTGTACACGCGGGAATGGACGTGGCGCTCGCAGCAGAACGCAGGTGGCGATGACGAGAACGGCGGTAGCCGACCCGCTGACCACCTGCCCAAGGTGGACCCGGCCACGCAGGACCAGCGCACCGCGTACTGGACGCAGGTGCTCAAGGAACTCGACACGGTGCCGGAGGCGAAGCTGTCCGCCGCCGACCAGGTGAACTACCAGGTGTACCGGCAGCAGATCGAAGTGCTGCTGGACCAGCAGCGCTACCGCGCCTGGGAGATGCCGTTCAACAGCGACACGGCGTTCTGGACCAACCTCGGCTTCACGGCGCGCGGCACCTTCCACTCGGCCGACGATTACCGCCGCTACCTGGCCCAGCTGGCCGACATCCCGCGCTACTTCGACGACCAGACCCGCAACATGCGCGCAGGCCTGGCGCGGGGCTTCAGCCAGCCGCGGGTGACGTTGACCGGCCGCGACCAGTCCATCGCCGATGTGGCCGAGGCCAAGGGCGAGGCCAACCTGTTCTATACGCCGTTCAAAAAGATGCCGGCCAGCATCCCGGCCGCACAGCAGGCGGAGCTGCGTCGGCAGGCGCTGGCCGCGATTGATGCCAGCGTCATTCCCGCATACGAAAAGCTGCTGCACTTCATGCGTGAGGAGTACCTGCCCAAGGCCCGCACCACGCTGGCCGGCGAAGCACTGCCCGATGGCAAGGCCTACTACCGCGCGCAGATCCGCGAGTTCGTCACCCGCGACATGGAGCCCGCGCAGATTCACCAGATTGGCCTGGACGAAGTCGCCCGCCTGCGCCGCGAGATGCAGGAGGTCATGGACGAGGTGGGCTACAAGGGCAGCTTTGCGGATTTCCTTACCTTCCTGCGTACCGATCCGCAGTTCTACGCGAAGACCCCGCAGGAACTGCTCGACCGCGCCGCGTGGATCTCCAAGACCATGGATGGCAACCTCGGTCGCTACTTCGGCCGCGTGCCGCGCCAGCGTTTCACGATCAAGCCGGTGCCGGATGACCTCGCGCCGTTCTACACCGGCGGCCGCGGTGGGCTGGACACCTACTGGCTGAATACCTACAACCTGCCGTCGCGGCCGCTGTACGTGCTGCCGGCGCTGACCCTGCATGAATCCTCCCCCGGTCACTCGCTGCAGATGTCGATGGCGGCCGAAGATACGGCGCTGCCTGACTTCCGCCGCTACACCTACATCTCGGCCTACGGCGAAGGCTGGGCGCTGTACTGCGAATACCTGGGGCTGGAGATGGGCATGTACACCACGCCCTATGAGCGCTTCGGCTACCTGACCTACCAGATGTGGCGGGCGGCGCGGCTGGTGATCGATACCGGCGTGCACAGCCAGGGCTGGACCCGCGAGCAGGCACTGGCCTACCTGCGCGACAACGCCGCGTTGAGCGAACACGAGATCACCACCGAGGTGGACCGCTACATCGCGTGGCCAGGCCAGGCACTCTCGTACTACCTGGGCGAACTGGAGATCCTGAAGCTGCGCCGCAAGGCCGAGGCCGCGCTGGGGGACAAGTTCGACATCCGCAACTTCCACGATGCGGTGCTGTCGCTGGGGTCGGTGCCGCTGCCGGTGCTGGAGGCACGGATCGACCGTTTCATCGCTGAAGGCGGTGCCTCGCCCTGGAGCGACACCAAGCACTGAGGCCACTCGCACCACTTTGGCTTGCCTTCCATGCACCAACCGGGGAACCCCATGGCATCTGCAGGAAAGTTCCAGAAGCGTCTGAGCCTGACCGATCTCACCTTCATCGGTCTCGGCTCCATCTTCGGCTCGGGCTGGTTGTTCGCCGCCAGCCACGTCTCGTCGATTGCCGGGCCGGCCGGCATCCTGTCGTGGATCATCGGCGGCATTGCGGTGTTCCTGCTCGGCCTGGTGTACTGCGAGCTGGGCGCGGCGCTGCCGCGTGCCGGCGGCGTGGTGCGCTATCCGGAGTACTCGCATGGCACGCTGCTGGGGTGGTTGACCGGCTTCATCACCCTGATCGCATTCTCCAGCCTGATCGCGATCGAAGTGGAAGCCTGCCGGCAGTACGCCGCGGCCTGGTTCCCGTCGCTCACCCAACCGAACAGCACGCATCCCACGCTGCTGGGCTGGATGCTGCAGTTCGCGCTGCTGGTGGTGTTCTTCCTGCTGAATTACTTCAGCGTCAAGACCTTCGCGCGGGCGAACAACATCATCAGCGTGTTCAAGTTCCTGGTGCCGCTGCTGGTGATTGTACTGCTGCTCGCGCACTTCAATCCGGACAACCTCACCAGCCAGGGCTTCGCGCCTTCGGGCATGGCCGGTGTGGAAGCGGCGATCTCCGCCGGCGGCATCATCTTCGCCTACCTCGGTCTGACCCCCATCGTCTCGGTCGCCAGCGAAGTGCGTAACCCTCAGCGCACCATTCCGTTCGCGCTGATCCTGTCGGTTGCGCTGTCCACGGTGATCTACGTGATGCTGCAGGTCTCCTTCCTGGGCGCGGTGCCGGGCGACGTGCTGGCCAAGGGGTGGGCCGGCATGGACAAGCTGTACTCGCTGCCGTATCGCGACATCGCGGTGGCGCTCGGCATGGGCTGGCTGGCCACGATGGTGGTGGCCGATGCGGTGGTTTCGCCCAGCGGTACCGGCAACATCTACATGAATGCCACGCCGCGTGTGGTGTATGGCTGGGCCCGTGGCGGCGGCTTCCTGCCGGCGCTGACCCGCGTGGATGCGAAATCGGGGATTCCCCGTCCGGCGTTGTGGCTGAGCTTTGGGCTTTCGGTGTTCTGGACCCTGCCGTTCCCGTCGTGGGAAACCCTGATCGGTGTGGTGTCGGCAGCGCTGGTGCTGAGCTATGCCATCGCCCCGGTGACGGTAGCCGCACTGCGCCGCAGTGCCCCCGATCTCGAGCGTCCGTTCCGGGTAAAGGCGTTGGGCGTGCTGGGGCCGCTGTCGTTCATGATCGCAGCCTTGATCGTCTACTGGTCGACCTGGAAAACGGTGTCGTGGCTGCTGGGCCTGCAGGTGGGGATCTACGTTGTCTATGTGCTCTCGCAGCTGCCCAATCCGCAGCGGCGGGTACGGGTACTGCGGCAGGTACGCAGCTCCGCATGGCTGATCACATTCTTCGTGCTGGTGATGGCCGTGTCGTACCTGGGTACCTTCGGCGGTATCGCCGCCATCACCCATCCATGGGACACCGCGAGCGTGGCGGTGATTGCGTTCTTCATCTACCAATGGGGCGCGCGCAGTGGCTTGACCCCCGGTGAACTGAAGCTGGACGAAGACGATGGCGAATAGGGTGGTGCGGGTGCTGACGCTGGTCGGCCTGGTCTACGCAAGTGCCACGGTGGCGGCCGCTCCGGGTGTTGATGACTATCGCCGCTCGCTGGGGCTGCGCGACGTCTGGAGCGGGCTGACCCGCGACGTGGCCTTCCCGGCGCAGTGGCGCGGCGATGGACACTTCTACTATCGGCACACAGTTGAAGGCGGCTTTGCATTCGTGCTGGGTACGCCGGACAGCCCGCAGCTGCAGCCGGCCTTCGACGCGGTGCGCCTGGCGCAGGGATTGTCCACCGCCAGTGGCCAGGTCGTTACGCCCTTGAAGCTGCCGTTCTCGCAGTTCAGCTATGTGGCGGATGGTTCCAACCCCAATGGTGCGATCCGCTTCACTTTGGACAGCACCTATGCGGCGTGGCGTTGCACCCTGACCGACTACGTCTGCGCGCCGGTCACGCGTGCAGGCCGCCCGCGTGGCTTCGGCGTGGTGCGCGATCTGCGCGTGCCGGCCGACAACACGCCGCGTCGTTCGCCGGACGGTCAGTGGGAAGCCTATGCCGAGGGCTTCAACCTGGTGTTGCGCCATGTGGCCGACGGCAAGATCACACGGCTGACCCACGATGGACGCGGCGATGGCTTCTACGATCCGGAAACCATCGCGTGGTCGCCGGACTCCCGGCATCTGGCGTTGTACCGGGTGACGCCGGGATTCCCGCGCCTGGTGACACGTGTTGAAAGTGCACCAGCCGGCCAGGTGCAGCCTGTGCTGAAGACCCAGCTGTATCCCAAGCCCGGGGACGCGGTCGATGTCGAGCAACCCGTCCTGTTCGACCTGGCGGGCAATCGCAGGATCATCGACACGCCGTTGCTGTCGAACCCATATTCGCTGTCACCCATTGAATGGCGCGCCGACAGCAGCAGCTTCGGTCTCGAGTACGTAGCGCGTGGCTTCCAGACGGTGCGCGTGGTCGCGGTTGAGGCGGACACCGGCAAGGCGCACGCGGCCGTTGAAGAGAAGGCAGACACCTTTGTGTATGCCGATCGCACCTTCCTGCACGACGTTGGAGGGCAGGGCAGGGAGCTGCTCTGGATCTCCGAGCGCGACGGCTGGCGGCACCTGTACCTCATCGATGGCGCTGATGGACGCGTGCGTCAGCAGATCACCCGGGGCGACTGGGTGGTACGTGACGTGCTGCACGTCGACGATGCCCAACGGCGGATCTGGTTCAGCGCCAGTGGCATGGACGCGGGCCAGGACCCGTACCAGCGGCATCTGTTCAGCGTGGACTTCGACGGCCGCAACCTGACCCGTCTGACCCACGCACCGGCTGACCACGATGTTTCCATCTCCTCGGATGGGCGCTATTACATCGACGTGTACTCGCGCCCGGACATTGCCCCGGTCGCGGCGCTGCACCGGATCGACGGCACACCGGTCCGCGAGCTGGCGCGCGGCGACATCTCGCGGCTGCTTGCGGCCGGCTGGAAAGCACCGGAAAGCTTCGTGGCCAAGGGCCGCGACGGCCGCACCGACATCTGGGGCATGGTGGTGCGGCCGCGTGACTACGATCCGAAGCGCCGCTACCCGGTGATCGAGAACATCTACGCCGGCCCGCACGACGCCTTCGTGCCCACGACGTTCTGGCCGTTCGGCTACCACTCCGGTGGCGACAAGCAGATCGGCATGCAGGCGCTGGCCGACCTCGGCTTCATCGTGGTGCAGATCGACGGCATGGGCACCGCGCACCGGTCGAAGTCCTTCCATGACGTGGCCTGGAAGAACCTGGGCGATTCCGGCTTCCCCGACCGCATCGCCTGGCACAAGGCGCTGGCGGCCAAAGATCCGTCCTATGACATCTCCGGCGGTGTGGGCATCTATGGCGCATCGGCCGGAGGGCAGAGCACGCTGGGCGCGCTGGAGCGGCATCCCGAGCTGTACACGGTCGGTGTGGCCTTGGCCGGCTGCTTCGACAACCGCATGGACAAGATCAGCTGGAACGAGCAGTGGATGGGCTGGCCGGTGGATGCCAGCTACGAGCGCGCCTCCGGCGTGACCCATGCAGCCAACCTGCGTGGCGACCTGCTGCTGGTGGTCGGCGAGCAGGACAGCAATGTCGATCCGGCCTCGACTGCACAGGTGGTTGATGCGCTGATCAAGGCCGGTAAGGACTTCGACCTGTTGAACGTCCCCGGTGGCGAGCATTCCGTGGGCCGTTCCACGGGGCCCATCGACTACGTCACCCGGCGCCAGTTTGATTTCTTCGTACGCCACCTGATGCGCGCGCCCACGCCGCGCTGGAATGCAGAAAAGGACGCACCGCGATGACCGTCTCCCTGATCTCCTTGCGCCGGCACCTGGCGTTGCGCGTGATCGGCCTGCTACTGGCGTGCCTGTGCCTGCCTGCGCTCGCGGCTGAACAGATGCCACGCTTCGTCACCGAGAACGGGCGGCACGCGCTGCTGGTCGACAGTGAACCGTATACCGTGCTGGCCGCCCAGTTGCACAACTCCAGCGCTTGGCCCGCCGTCCTGCCCGGGGCGCTGGACCAGGTGGTGGCACTGAACGCCAATACCGTGGAGGCCCCGATCTACTGGGAGCAGTTCGAGCCGGCACCGGGTCAGTACGACACGACCAATGTGGACGCGCTGATCGAGCAGGCCCGCCGGCGCAACCTGCGGGTCGCGCTGCTGTGGTTCGGCAGCTGGAAGAACGGACAGATGCACTACGTGCCCGAGTGGATCAAGCGTGATGCAGTGACGTACCCGCGAACTCTGGACGAGCGTGGCGAGCCCGTGGATGTGCTGTCGCCACACGTTCGCGCGAATGTCGAGGCGGATGCGCGCGCATTCACTGCATTGATGCAGCATCTTCGCAAGGTCGACGGCCAGCGCCACACCGTGATCCTGGTCCAGGTGGAGAATGAACCGGGCGCGATCGGCGCGGTGCGCGACCACGGCGCTGCCGCCAACGCCGCGTTCGCCCAGCCGGTGCCGGCGGCCATCACCACCCGGTTGGGTAAGCCGACCGGCAGCTGGCGGGAGGTGTTCGGACCGGAGGCCGATGAAGCGTTCAACGCATACGCCACCGCTCACTACATCGAACAGGTGGCGGCGGCTGGCAAGCGCGCCTACGACATGCCGATGTATGTGAACACGTGGTTGCGCTACAAGGGCAAGCGCTATCCGGGTGTGGACTATCCCTCCGGCGGGGCAACGGTCAACGTATTCGACCTGTGGCGTGCGGCCACCCCGTCGATCGACTTCATCGGCACCGACATCTACACCACCGACTACACCGAGTACACCAAGGTCATCGGCCAATTTGCGCGCCCGGACAATCCGGCCTGGGTGTCGGAAACCGGCTTCGAGCCGGGCACCGCCCCCTACCTGTTCCACGTGCTGGGGCAGGGCGGGATCGGCTTCTCGGTGTTCGGCATGGACGGGCTGGATTCGCCGGAAAAGCGCGCGGCGACCACCGTGCATGCCGCCAACTTCGGCCAGCTCGCGCCCTTGCAGCGGCTGATTGCGAAGGCCGCTTTCGAGGGCCGGCTGCAGGCCGTGGCCGAGCAGCCGGGTCAACCCCGGCGCACCCTGCGTTTCGGCGACTGGGAGGTGCGTGTGTCCTACGGCGCGCCGTACTGGGGCGATGCCGATCCGATTCTGCCCGGCAATGCCGACCATGGTGGCCGCTTGCTGGTCGTGCAGACGGCCGCGGACCAGTTCCTGCTGACCGGTTTCTCTGCCCGCGCGGAGTTCGTGCGCGTCGCCAACGATGCGCTGCATGGGCAGCTGTTGCGGGTGGAACAGGGCCACTACGTAGACGGAAAGTGGCAGTTCGAGCGGCTGCTCAATGGCGACCAGACCGACTACGGCCTCAACTTCGTACGCGAGGATCCTCCGGTGCTGCGCGTGACCGTGGGCACCTACTGAACGCTTGAAAGTATGCGGAAAGCCGCATCGATGTCATCGCTCGGCAACAAGACGGCAAAGGTCGCACCGCGCAGCATGGAGACTCGTCACCACAGGTGGGGTTGAATGGATCGCAGAACATTCCTGCGTCAGGGCGCGGTGGCTACCGCCGGCATGAGCCTGCTGCCGTCCCTTGCCAGCGCTGTTGCCCCGGGAGATTCCACCCCGGCCGTGGCCGCGCCACCGGCACCGTTGCTGGAGCCTGCGGCGACGGTTGATCTCAGCGGCTTCACGGCGCTGACCACGTTCGAGCATCGTGGTGCGCGCTGGACCGTACATGAAGATCTGCGCACGTCGCAGGGGGCGTTGGTGCTGACCTGCGCAGCGGGCGTGCTGAATCTCAGCAAGCGCACCGAGGCGGTGTGGGGCAGCGAGGCACCGCCGTACCTCGGGCTGCCGCTGGCCGAGCTGGCGATGGCCGAGGCGGACCTGCTGGCCGACCGGTTGCTGCGCGGGGGAGACCCGAATGAGGCCGCCGTGCGCGATGTCGCCCCGCCGCCCGGGTCCCGGCTGGATCCAAAAGACCACAACGGGCGACTGCCCTGGACCACCTTCGTCGGCACGGTGCAGGGTAATGACACCATGCAGATCTACCCTGACGGGCGCAGCCGTACCTACCGGCCGATTCACGCGTTCCCGGAGCTGGCCGACGCGGACAAGGTGGCGCATCGCGACGAGGGGCTGCTGGGCGGCTGGATGCCGGCCGTGCACAAAGTGGTGCATGCCGGTGAGGGGCGCTGGTATGACGTGTCGGTGTTCGCCGATGTCAACGCGCACGACCGCTTCATCGTGCAGACCTGGCATCGCACCGTGCTGGTCGAGCACGGCAAGGCGGTGCGTACGGTCACGGGCTACAGCTACCCCGATTTCCCACCGCGCCGCCACGGTGCCAGCGCCGAGGACTTTTACCGTGGGCTGATCGACTTCGCGGCGAGCTGGCAGGCGCAGCTGGCCGAAGCCAGCCCCGCAACGCTCCCCGATGCGAGCTGGTCCGATCTGGCCCGCTTCGCGTTCGCGCGTGAGCTGGTGGTGCGTCCGGGCGGGGTGTATCCGAAATACGGCGCGGTGGACCGGGACTACGCCGGCAACGAGTACGACGGCTTCCAGGACACCTTCACCAGTTCGCTGTATGCCAACCTGGAGTGGGGCCGCTTCGCGCAGGCGAGGGCGGTGCTGGACAACTATCTGAGCGAGTACACCCAGGACGACGGTCTGGTGAACATGCGCGGCCCACAGGTCGGGCAGTTCGGTCTGACCTTGTCACTGTTGGCGCGCTACGTCCGCTACACCGGGGACATGGCGTTGCTGCGTCGGCACCAGAGCAAGGTCGAAGCGACCGCCGCGCTGCTGGTCGAACTGCACGACGCAAGCCTGGCGTTGCCGCGCAGTGATCGAGGCTACGGTCTCATCCACGGCTGGAGTGAGTCGGACGCTTGCCTGTATCCCGATCCCACACTGTGGTGGAAGCCGTATTTCGGCAACAGCGCGCTGACGATCCGGGGCTGGGAGGACATCGCCGCGGTGTGGCCGACGCTGACCGGCAACGATGGAACCGGCCGCCACTGGCAACGCCGCGCCCGGCAATTGCGCCAGCGCCTGCTGGAAAGCATCCGTGCGGATATCCGACAGGACCTGCAGCCGGCCTACCTGGGCCCGCTGCCGGGCACCACCGAAACCTTCCGCCAGGCGATGTCGCAGGAAGATCCCAGCAAGAGCGAACAGCTGTGGTCGCATCGTTCCTATGCCGAACTGCTGCAGGCCGACGTGCTGCCGCCGGATCTTGCCAACCTGGTGATCGACTGCCTGCGCGGCCATGGTGGCACCACGCTGGGCATCGTCTCCAACATCTGGAAGCCCACGCCGGAGGGGCGCGACATCCTCGGCTTCATTTCCTATGGCTACGCCCAGCAGCTGCTGCGGCTCGATCGGATCGAGGAATATCTGCTGTTCCTGTATGCCCACCGTTACCAGGCACATACGCGCGGCAGCTGGACCGCAGGCGAAGTGGCCGGCATCACCGGCGGCATGCCGTTGTTCTGCATGCCCGCGCAGATGACGGTACCGCTGTTGCTGCGCTGGATGCTGGTCTTCGACGAGGAACAGGATCTGCATCTAGCCCGCGCGGTGCCGCGCGACTGGTTGGCCACCGGGCAGCCGATCGTGCTGCAGGACGCGCCTACGCCCTGGGGCCGGGTTGGCCTGAGGTTGTGGGCGGAGCCGGCGCAGCAGCGCATCGAGGCCGAGGTGACCTTGCCTCCGAATCAACCCGCCAACACGTGGCTGACTCTGCGGGTACCGGCGGGCACCCGGCTGCTGGACGTATCGGTGAATGGCAAGGCGGCCAAGCTTGGCGGCCCCCACCACGATCGCGTGCCGCTGCCCTTTGCCGCCGGAGCCACCGTGCACGTGCAGGCCCGCTATGGCTGAATCCATCGAGGAGGTTTTGATGACTGACCCGTCCCGCCGTCGTTTCCTGCAGTGGAGCGCACTGGCTATCGCCGCCGGCATGCTGCGCTTCCCGCTGGACGTGGCCGCGTCCACCGCCGGCCGGGTCACCGCGCTGCCCTTGCAGGATGTGACGCTCAAACCCTCGATGTTCCTGGATTCGCTGCAGGTCAACCGCCGCTATCTGTTCGAGCTGGAGCCGGATCGCCTGCTGCACAACTTCCTGCAGCAGGCCGGTCTGCCGCCCAAGGGTGCGGTGTACGGCGGGTGGGAAGGCGACACCATCGCCGGCCACACGCTGGGGCACTACCTCAGCGCACTGTCCAAGCTGTACGCGCAGACCCGCGATGTGCAGGTCCGGCAACGCATCGACTACATCGTCTCCGAGCTGGCCCGTGCGCAGGCCCAGGACAAGGATGGCTACGTCGGCGGCCTGACCCGCAAGACCGATGCTGGCAACATCGAAGGGGGCAAGCAGGTCTTCGAACAGATCCGCGCGGGCGCGGTGACCGGAAGCAAGTTCAACATCAATGGCAGCTGGTCACCGCTGTACACGGTGCACAAGCTGTTCGCGGGCCTGCTCGATGCCGACGCGCTGGCAGGCAACACGCAGGCGCTACCGGTGCTGCTGCCGCTGGCGAGCTACCTGGCCGATGTCTTCGACGCGCTCGATCACGATCAGATGCAGTCCCTGCTGGCCACCGAGTTCGGCGGCCTCAACGAATCGTACATCGAGCTCGGCGCGCGCACGGACAACCCGCGCTGGATCGCCATCGGCAAGCGGCTGCGCCACGAAGGCATCGTCGACCCGGCCATCGCTGCCCGGGACAACCTGCCGCACCATCACGCCAACACCCAGGTGCCCAAATTCATTGGCGAGGCCCGCCAGTTCGAGGTTACCGGCGATCTCGATTCCGCCGCTGCGGCGCGCTTCTTCTGGGAAACGGTGACCGCGCACTACAGCTATGTCATCGGCGGCAATGCCGACCGCGAGTACTTCCAGCAGCCCGACACCATTGCGGCGTTCCTCACCGAACAGACCTGCGAGCACTGCAACAGCTACAACATGCTCAAGCTGACCCGGCACCTGTACCAATGGACGCCGCAAGCGCGGTATTTCGACTACTACGAGCGGACCCTGCTCAATCACACGATGTCAGCGCAGCATCCGGAAACGGGCATGTTCACCTACATGACGCCCATGATCACGGGGGGCGAGCGCGGCTTCTCCGACAAGTTCGATTCGTTCTGGTGCTGCGTGGGCAGCGGCATGGAGGCGCATGCCCAGTTCGGCGATTCCATCTACTGGCAGGATGGGCAGTCGCTGTACGTCAATCTCTATATCCCGTCCACGCTGGACTGGAAGCAGGGCGGGCTCGCTCTCACTCTGGACAGCGGCGTCCCGCTCAATGGACAGGTGCGCCTGCAGGTGACGCGCGCGGACGCCGCTGCACCGCAGCGGCTGCTGCTGCGGATTCCGGCCTGGACGGAAGGACGCTTCGCGCTGAAGGTAAACGGCCGAAAGGCATCAGGCACCCTGCAGGACGGTTACGCGTTGCTGGAGCGTCGGTGGAAGACCGGCGATGTCGTTGAGCTGGACCTGGCCACGCCGTTGCGCCTGGAACACGCCGCCGGCGACACCGATACCGTGGTGGTGATGCGCGGTCCGCTGGCGCTTGCGGCCGATCTTGGCCCGGTCAGCGATCCCTGGGACGCGCCCGATCCCGCACTGGTCGCCGATACGTCGCCGCTGGGTGGCTTCACCGCGTTGCCTGAGCCGGGCCGCTACCTTGCCAGCACGACGCGACCGCAGGCGCTGGAGTTCTCTCCCTTCTTCGCCCAGCACGACCGACGCAGCGCGCTGTACTTCAAGCGCATGGATGCCGCCCAATGGACCGCTGAAGCGCAACGCCGCGAACAGGTGATCGCGAAGCGCGCGCAGCTGCAGGCCAGTGCGGTGGATATGATCCAGTTCGGCAACGAGGCCTCCGAGAAGGCACACGGCCTGACCAGTGACACCTCTTTCTCAGCGGCCTACCGGCGACAGCAGTGCCGGGACGTACGCGGCAAGGGCTTCGTGGAATTCGTGATGCAGGGCAGCCCCCAGCCGCTGGCGCTGCGCCTGCGCTTCTGGGGCAGCGACAAGGGGCGCTTCAACATCCTGGTGAACGGTGCCCTTGCCGTGAAGGTGGAGGTCGAGCGCGGGCAGGTGCTGGATTTTGTGGACCACGACTACGTGTTGCCCCATGCGCTTACGCGTGGGGGGCAGCCATTGAGGTTCCGGTTCGAGCCCCAGCATGGCGATACCGCTGGCCCACTGTTCGGTGGCTGGCTGATCCATGCAGCGTAGAGCCACGCCCTGCGTGGCTGCGCGCGCACCGGGAACGTCCCAGCCACGCAGGGCGTGGCTCTACGCGTTTGGCGCACACCTGATCGCGGCCATGCCTTATTC
>NZ_JASCOZ010000179.1 GCF_029960115.1 Stenotrophomonas sp. PS02289 | reverse complement strand
GCCACGCCCTGCGTGGCTTCGGCCCGGCCGGACTGCAGCCACGCAGGGCGTGGCTCTACGGCACCGCTTCAGCGGCTGGACGGCCCCCAATACCCCAGGTCCTTGCGGATCTGCAGCCCACGCGTCCAGGCCCCGAAGGGCTTGCGCTTGAGCGCACCCAGCGTGCCGGCCAGGAAGTCGTCGGTGGCCGCGATCACCCGCTCGCTGGAGCGTCCATCGCGGTACGGGTGGATGTCATCGGCATAGCGCCGGATCTCGGCCATCAGCGCCGGCTCGGGGTCCAGCGCGCGCGCCAGCATCGCCGGCAGTGCGTCGGGCTGATCGAAATCGATCATGTGCGGCTGCGGCACACGGTTACGGAACGTCACCACCGGTTTGTGCTGGACCACGAACTCGGACACGATCGAGGAGGTGTCCGACACCAGCACGTCGGCGGCCCGCTGCGCGGCCATGACCTGTTCGGGTTCGATGAAGGCGGCGTTGGCACCTGCAAGCGCGCGGTACTGTGCGAACAGCTCCTCGCTGCATTTGGGGTGCAGGGTCAACAACCAGTAGCGGTCGCCACGGGCGATATCGGCGGCGATCTGCCCATGCAGATGCGGGGCGGCACTGAGCCGCTCGGTGAAGGTGGAGCCAAACAGGATCACCGGTCGTCCCTGCGCCGGCGCACGCAGCGCCGCACTGGCCCCGCCATCGTCGCGGAACAGGGGGTCCAGCTTGGGCCAACCCGTCTGGGCCACGGCGAAATGTCCCTCGCGCGCGGCCAATTCCTGGAACGGCGCGGTCGTGGCCGGGCCCTGGGTGCAGTAGAGATCAAACAGCCCGCGCACGCGGAAATGGCCACGCGCGCTGTCACGCTTCTGCACGTTGAAGCCATGGAACACCTGCACCTTGGCCCCCGCAATGAACGGCGGCACCCAGTTGGCGGCGCTGAACACCGCCAGTGGACGCAGCGCGAGGGCCTGCTTCAGACCCACATTGGGCACACCGGGCAACTGAGCCCCGGCCGCACCATCCTCGAACCAGGCCGACACCGTGTGCCCGGAGGCGTGCAACGCCTGCGCCAGTGGGGCGAGAATAGGCAGCGCATAGCGCTCCGTCGCAAACAGCAGGTACTCAGCCATCATGTCCTCCACGACCGCTCCCACTGAACGGCCTCGCATCTCCGCCTGCATTATCGCGTTCAATGAAGCCGACCGCATCGGCGACTGTCTGGCATCGCTGGCTTTCTGCGATGAGATCATCGTCGTCGACTCCCATTCGACCGACCAGACCGTGGCCATCGCAACCGCTGCGGGTGCGCGGGTGCTGCAACGACGCTTTGACGGCTTCCGCAGCCAGAAGGCCTTCTGCGTGGAGCAGGCCGCACAAGACTGGGTGCTGTGCCTGGATGCCGACGAGCGCGTCAGCGCCGAGCTGCGCGAGGCCATTCTGGCGGCGCAAGCGGCCGGATTCAGCGGCCACGCCGGCTATCGCTTTGCCCGCCTGTCCGAGTACTTCGGCAAGTTCCTGCGCCATGGCAACGCCTATCCTGATCGCGTGCTGCGCCTGTTCGACCGCCGCCGGGGCGGCTGGCGCGGCAAGCGCGAGATCCACGAAGCGGCCAGCGTCGACGGCAGCGTCGGTCTGCTGCAGGGCGACCTCGTGCACTACCCCTACCGGTCGCTGGAACAGCAGCTCAGCAAGACCCAGCGCTATGCGCGGATGATGGCCGAGCATGAGTTCGCGCGCGGCAAGCGCGCCACCCTGCCCAAGCTGGTGCTGGCTCCGGCGTGGCGATTCTGGCGGGGGCTGCTGTTCCGGGGCGGTTTCCGCGACGGCTGGCATGGCCTGGTCTACGCGTATGTGCGCGCCAACTATGTGCGGCAGAAGACCATCATGCTGTGGATGCTGCAGAACGGGCAGCCGGTGAGTGACCCACCCCGCCGCACTGACGCCAGCTGAATGCGACTGTGGCAGACTGCGGTGGCGTTTCTGCCAGGCCCCCCATGAAGATTCTCTATACCAACTTCCATTCCGGCGACGGGGGTGGGCATACCACCTACCTGGCCTCGCTGGCCCGCGCGCTGTCACCCCGCCATCAGCTGTTCATGGCCGCCCCTGCCAACAGCCGGGTGATCCGGGTGATGCGCAGCGAAGGCATTGCCGAACCGGTGGAAATCGCGTTCAGCAGCGGACTGGCCACGCTGGGACAGCAGTGGGCGGACCTGCGCCGGCTGCGCGCCTTGATCGAACACCACCAGATCGACATCGTGCACGCCAATGGTGCACGCGACCACCGCGTCGCCATGGAGGCGGTGGCCGGACTGCGCCGGCGACCGAAGCTGGTGTTCACCAAGCACAACAGCAAGTCGGCCAACACCTTCGGCAATGCCCTGCGCGCGCGCTGGGGCACCGACCGGGTCATCGCGGTGTCCGCCCATACCCGCCAGATGCTGCTGGACAGCCCGTACCGGCGCTGCCCCATCGACGTGATCCGCAACGGGGTCGACCTGGGCCGCTTCGCCCCGGCCGATCCCGGCGAATCCGCCGCGCTGCGCGCGCGCTGGACCACGGATTCGGAGGCCATGGTGCTGGTGAGCAATGCCGGCACCGACAATCACAAGGGCTGGATCGACCTGGTCCGGGCCATTGCGACCCTGCCCGAGCCACTGCGCGGCAAGCTGCACGTCGCCATTGCCGGCCGCACACCGGACCCGAACGCGGTCGCCGAGGTGGCGCAGCTGGGCCTGACGCAGCAGGTGCACTTTGCCGGACTGCTGGAGGACATCCGCCCGTTCGTGGCCAGCGGTGATGCCGGATTCGTGCTGTCCTACGACGTCGAAACCATCTCGTTCGCCTGTCGCGAAATGATGGCCATGGCCAAGCCGGTACTGGTGAGCGACTACGCCGGACTGCCGGAGAACATCGAGCCGGGCCAGAACGGCTGGATCGTGCCGGTGCGCAACGTGGCGGCCATCGCCGCGCAGGTGGGTGCGCTGTATGAGCAACGCGCTGAGCTGCCGCGTCTGGGTGCCGCGGCGCGACAGCATGCGTTGCAGCACTTCGGGTTGGATACCTTCAGCGCGTTGACCGAAGCCAGTTATGCGGCGGTGCTGGACGGGCGTTGACGCCGGCTCTACTGATCGCGCAGCCGCAGCGGGTCGGAAAGCGCCAGGAACAGCGCCATCCAGGTGGCGTAGAACGACGCGCTGCGCATGTCGCGGAACATCATCTCGGTCAGGCCAAACACCACGTAGCCCACGCAGATCATCAGCCCGGCACCGGCAAACAACCGGGTGGTCCGGTCAGTCATCGACAGGCGCAGGCGACGCGCGAACACCCAGCCCGGTGCGAAGTACAGCAGCAGCAAGCCCAACCCACCCAGTACGCCGTACGTCGCCAGGAAGTACAGCAGGTCGTTGTGGGTTTCGCCGAAGTCGCGCGCCACGGTCTGGGTGACCTGGCGCTCGTCGGCCAGCGCTGCCAGTTCTTCGCGGAAACGGTCGCCGCCGCCCACGCCGAACACGGGCTCGCTCTCGATCATGTGCCCCGCCGCACGCCAGAGCTGAAGGCGGATGCACACGGAGGTATCGGCCAGGTGCGCGACCTGGCACTGGTCGAACTCGCTGACGCCCAGTTCAATGCGCTCGCGCATTGAGGCATCGCTGGCCACGATCGCACCTGCGGTGCCCAGCAGCAGCACCGACGCCAGCACCTTGAAGCGGTTCATGCGCCGGCCCTGGATGAGCAGGCCCACGAAAAGGAAGAAGGGGATGGCCAGCAGCCCGCCGCGGGTCTGCGTCGCCACAAAGCCCGCGACCCCGGCGATACCGGTGATCAGCTTGAAGGCAAACTCCGTCCGCCGGAAGCGGGTGATGCGCACGCCCATCAGCACGAAGGTCAACACCGAGAACAGCAGGGTCAGATCACCATACGTGACGGTGTTGAACTGGGTGGTGGCCGGCCGGCCGCCGCCATTGTTCAGCACCAGCCAGCCGAGATTGATGAACGCATACCAGATGCCCAGCATCAGGCCGAACACCGCATGGGCGAGCACCGCGCGCGGAATCCGCAGGGCGGCCGCCAGGATCAACCCCACGCTGAAGAAGCGTGCGGCCTTTTCCACCTCCGAACCCTTCCACAGCCCGTGCACCAGCAGGCTGGTCAATACGCCCACCAGCATCACGCCCATGGCCGCCACCATCCACAGGTACTCGCGCCGGTTGTCGCACCAGCGGGCGTCCGGGCCAGGACGGCGCACCACCGCGAGCACGATCAGGCTGAGCAGCACCAGCAGGTAGAAGCCCGCGCTGCCACCGTCGGTGGTGGACATCAGCAGGACGGGGGTGAAACCCAATACCAGCGTGAATGCCCACGCCAATGAAGGCGGGGTGCCGGTAGAGGGGGCTAGCGGTTTGGTCACGTTCAACAGGGCTCAGGCGGACAGCAGTAGGAGAGGAACGACGAGCGGCCCGCATTGTGGCCGAACGAAAGGTAATGATCCATGAGCCTGCGCTTACTCTTCGTTGTCATACCTGGATTGTTCACGGCGGATGCGCGCCAGTTCGGCCGCGCTGGGCTTGCAGACGCCGGAGAAGGCCCCGGCCGGCACCAGCCACCAGCCGCGCCGGTTGGCCACGCCCACGCGCTCGGCCTGGTGCCGGTCCACGCAGTTGAGCATCACCGGCTCCTGCACCAGCAGCCAACGCTGCTGCGGAGCCTGCGCCTGCCACTCGCGCCCGTCCTGCAGCTGGAGGTACCAGCGGCGTTTGAAGCCGAAGGTGGTGGCGGCGCGGTCGGCCATCAGCAGGTTCTGTTCCTTCCAGCCGACCAGCCCCAGCTCCGCGTCGGGACCGATGCGGCGGCCCACGTCCTGCATGAGGCCGCGCGCGGAGCTGGAATCGTTGAACAACGGATAGCCCACCAGACCGTAGGTCACCCAGGCCATCGCCAGGGTCGACACCACCGCCAGGTGGAAGCGGCGGCGACCCGCGAACGCCAGGCTCACCATCGCCCAGCTGCCCAGTGCGATGCCGACCCAGCCCAGTGCCGCGGTGACCGAACGATCGATGCCGCGCTCGATGATCAGCTTCTGCTCGAAGGCCGGCTCCCCGCCCAGCATGGCCACACCGGCCGCGAGCAGCAGCCCGCCGAGCAGCGCGGTAAACGCCCCCAGCACCCACTGCACGTCGCGCCGCCGCAGCAACCCGGGCAACAGCGGAGCCAGCGCCAGGCAGAACATCGGCAGGGCCGGCAGGATGTACACGTCGCGCTTGCCGTGCGGAATGGAGAAGAACAGCACGATCATCAGCCACCAGCCCAGCAGCAGCAGGTAGCGCGGATCGCGCCGGCGCAGCCGCCGCCACCAGGCCGGCAGCGCCCACGGCACCAGCAGGAACGCCGGGATCCACATCGAGGGCATGGTGGCCAGGAAGTACCACCAGGACTGATGGTGGTCCCACGACTGGGCATAACGCTTGGCGGTCTGCCGGAACAGGATGTCGTTCATGTACGCGCGGTACTCGGCCGACCCGGTGGCCAGCGCCGTCGCCACCATCGGCACCAGCCAGAGCAGGATCGCGGCCACGAACGCCAGCGGAGCCAGCCACAGCCGCCAACCATGGGAATGCAGGCGGATGCGCGGCCATTGCAGCCAACCGGCGACGAAGGCCGGCACGAGCATGAACAAGGCGAGCACCCCGACGCCCTTGGTGATCACGCCCAGCCCGGCAGCGAACCAGCCCAGCCACCACCAGCGCCACGCAGGGCCACACAACAGGTGGCGCAGCAATCCATAGTTGGCCAGGGTGACGAAGAACACCACCAATGGGTCGATCTGCGCCTTCTTGGCCTGGAAGGTGAAATGCACCGCGAACAGCAGCGCCCAGGCGGCATACAGACCCACCTTGCGCGTCCACAGCCGACGCCCGAGGTCATACACACAGGCCAGCGTGCCCAGCGCGGCCAGCAGCGAGGGCAGCAGGAAGGCCAGCCGCCAGTCGCCCAGCACGGTATACAGCGCGGCCTGCAACCACATCAGCATGGGCGGCTTGTCCGAGTAGAGCTCGGTGCCACGATGCGGGAACAGCCAGTCCCCGCTCATCACCATCTGTTTGGCGACCAGGGTGAACCGGGGCTCGTCGGACGGCCACGGGTCACGCAGACCCAGCCCGGCCCCCAGCACCAGCAGGGCCATCACAGCAAGCAACCAGAACTCTCGGGACGCACGTGTTTTCAGCATGCGCGGGAGTTTACCGGTACCCGGCTATCCCTTTCTCAGCAGTCGCGCATAAAAGAAGCCATCCGCTCCGTTCTCGCCCGGCAGGCGCTGGCGGCCGGCCCAGCAGTCGTGGCCGAAACGCTCGTCCAGGGGCAGGAATCCGGCGCGCGGCGTGCGCTGCAGGAAAGCCTCGATCTGGAACTGGTTTTCCTCGCGCAGGATCGAGCATGTCGCATACAGCAAGGTGCCACCGGGTTTGAGCAGTCCGAAACAGGCATCCAGCAGGCGGGCCTGCAGCGCCACCAGCGCCTCGATGTCGGCAGGACGCCGGTGCAGCAGCACGTCCGGCTGACGTCGGATGATGCCGGTGGCCGAGCACGGTGCATCCAGCAGGATGACATCGAAGGGCTGCCCGTCCCACCAGCTGTCAGGATCCGTCGCGTCGGCGGCAAGCACCTGGGCCGTGGCCCCCACCCCGGTGCGGGCAAAGGTTTCACTGATCCGCTTGAGCCGTCGCGCGTCGATATCCAGCGCCACCAGCTGCACCGTCGGGTCGCGTTCGAGCAGGTGGGCCGACTTGCCACCCGGCGCGGCACAGGCATCCAGCACCCGCGCTCCCTTGGGCAACTGCAGCGCGTCGGCGACCTGCTGCGCTGACAGGTCCTGGACCGACAGCGCACCCTCGGTGAAACCGGGCAGCGCCGCCACCGGCATCGCTTCGGGCAGACAGAGGGCGTCAGAGCCCAGCGCGGTGGTCTCGGCGGCGATTCCGGCGGCGGTCATCTGCTGCAGCAGGTCGTCACGACGGGCCTGCTGCCGGTTGACCCGCAGCCACAGTGGGGCCGGTTGCAGGCTGGCTGAAAACACCGCGTCGGCCTGTTCGGGCCAATCCTGCTCGATGGCGGCCGCCAGCCACTGCGGGAACGCCGCGCGCGCGGGCAGTTCCGCCACGCCTTCGCGCTGGGCGCGGCGCAACAGGGCATTGACCATGCCCGCCTGGCGCTCGAAGCCGAGCGCGCGTGCGGCATCGACCGTGGCCGACAACGCCGCGTGCGCCGGCAGCGCCAGGGCATCCAACTGGGCCAGCCCCACCTGCAGCAGCGCACGCAGTTCGGCATCACGCGCACCCAGCGGCCGCTGCATCCAGCGGCCCAGGGCGGCGTCATAGGCCGCACGGCGACGCAGCACGGCAAAGCACAGCGCCTCCAGCAGCGCGCGGTCGCGACCGTCATCAAGCTGCGGCAGGGCAGTGGCCAGCTCGGCTTTCAGCGATCGGCCACGGCCCACCACCTGGGCCAGCACACGGGCCGCCAGCATGCGGGTGGGCACTCCGGGGGCCTGCGCCGCAGAGGACGACGTGCGCGGACCTGGGCGGGAGCGGTTCATCAGTTCCCCACCACCAGGTCGCGTCGAGCATTGAGATAGTCGGCGGCCGTGATCGCCTTGCCGCCCTCACGCTGCAGCACGCGCAGGCGCAATGCACCCTGCCCGCAGGCGATGTCGATGCCGTCACGACCGGCAGCGAGCAACGTACCCGGAGCCCGCCCCTGGTTGTCCGCCAGGGCCACCGCGCCGTGAATGCGCACGCGTTCGCCGGCCAGCTGGGCCTCGGCAATCGGCCAAGGGTTGAACGCGCGCACGGTGCGCTCCAGCGCGACCGCGTCGGCGCTCCAGTCCAGGCGCGCTTCGGCCTTGTCCAGCTTGTGTGCATAGGTGACACCCTCGGCCGGCTGCGGCTGGGCGATCGGCTTGAGGCCCGCTCGCAGCAGGCCCAGGCCGTCAGCCAGCACCTGCGCGCCCAGCTCGGAAAGGCGGTCGTGCAGCTGCCCGCCCAGTTCGGCCGGCTGGATCGGCGTGTGCTGACGCAGCAGCACCGGACCGGTGTCCAGCCCCGCCTCCATCTGCATCAGGCAGACGCCGGTTTCGGCATCCCCGGCCTGGATCGCACGCTGGATCGGAGCGGCCCCGCGCCAGCGCGGCAGCAACGAGGCGTGCACGTTCCAGCAGCCATGGGTCGGAATGGCCAGCACCGCCTTGGGAAGGATCAGGCCATAGGCCACCACCACCATCAGGTCCGGCTGCAGGTCGCGCAGCTGCTGCTGCGCCGCCTCATCCTTGAGCGACTCGGGCTGGAACACGGGAATGCCACGCGCGATGGCCTCCAGCTTGACCGGCGACGGTGCCAGGCCACGGCCGCGGCCGGCCGGCCGATCCGGCTGGGTGTACACCGCCACCACTTCATGATGGCGTGCGGCGGCACGGAACGACGCGACCGCGAACTCCGGCGTACCGGCAAAGAC
>NZ_JASCOZ010000178.1 GCF_029960115.1 Stenotrophomonas sp. PS02289 | reverse complement strand
GCCACGCCCTGCGTGGCTGCGCAGCGCACGAACGCGATCAGCCACGCAGGGCGTGGCTCTACGGATGGGGCGGACATTGTTCGGACACGCAGGGCGTGGCGGCGTGGGTCAGCCCTTGTAGCCGTTGCTGATCGGATACCGGCGCTCGCGCCCGAACGCGCGCCGCGATACCTTCGGGCCCGGTGCGGCCTGGTGGCGCTTCCACTCGCTGGTGCGCACCAGGCGCAGCACGCGGTCCACCACGTCCGGCGAGTACCCCGCCGCCACGATCTCCTCGCGCGACTGCTCCTGGTCCACGTAGCGGTACAGAATGCCGTCCAGCACGTCGTAGGCCGGCAGGGAATCCTGGTCGGTCTGGTTCGCGCGCAGCTCGGCCGATGGCGGACGGGTGATCACCGCCGGCGGAATCACCGGTGCGCCGCCTACCGTGTTGCGCCACTTGGACAGACCGAACACTTCGGTCTTGTACAGGTCCTTCAGCGGGGCGTAGCCGCCGCACATGTCGCCGTAGATGGTGGCGTAACCCACCGAATACTCGCTCTTGTTGCCGGTGGTCAGCAGCAGCCCACCAAATTTGTTGGACAGCGCCATCAGGATCACCCCGCGCGCGCGCGACTGCAGGTTTTCCTCGGTGACGTCCACCGGTTGGCCTTCGAACATCGGGCCCAGTGCATTCATCAAGCCCTCGAACACCGGCTCGATCGACACCGCCTCCAGTTTCACCCCCAGTGCGCGGCACTGCTCGGCGGCCAGGTCGTTGGACATGCCGGCGGTGTAGCGCGACGGCAGACGCACGGCGGTGACGTTCTCCGCGCCCAGCGCGTCCACCGCCATGGCCAGCACCAGCGCCGAGTCGATGCCGCCGCTCAGCCCCAGCCAGACCTTTTTGAAGCCATTCTTGCGGCAGTAGTCCTGGATCCCGCGGGTCACCGCACGCCAGGCCAGCGCGTCCATGCTTTCGTCGCCGTCGTCCATCCACTCGCGCGGCAGGAAGCTGCGCGTGGCGGCGTCGTAGTCCACCACCAGCCACTGGTCGGTGAAGGCCGCTGCCGCCGGATGCACGGTGCCGTCGCCATTGGCGACCACCGACGCCCCGTCGAACACCAGCGCGTCCTGGCCGCCCACGGTGTTGAGATACACCAGCGCCGCGCCGCTTTCGCGGGTGCGCTCGGCCAGCAGCGCGTCACGCTGGGCGTGCTTGCCGCGCTCGTACGGCGACGCGTTCGGCACCACCACCAGCTCTGCGCCTTCGCGCACGGTGTCGGCCAGCGGTTCGGGGAACCACAGGTCTTCGCAGACCAGCACGCCCACCGGCACGCCCTTGAGTTCGAACACGCAGCTGCCGCCGTCCGGGTCGACGTCGAAGTAGCGACGCTCGTCGAACACCGCGTAATTAGGCAGCTCACGCTTGCGGTAGGTGTGCAGCACCTTGCCGTTCTGCAGCACGCTGGCAGCGTTGTAGACCACGGTGCCGGCGCTCTGCGGCCAGCCGACCACGGCGGTGACGCCCTGCACGCTCTGGGCGATGCGCTTGAGCGCCTGCTCGCAGTCGTACAGGAAGTCTGGCCGCAGCAGCAGGTCTTCCGGCGGATAGCCGCTGATCGCCAGTTCCGGGAACACCACCAGCTCAGCCCCGAACTCATCGCGCGCCTCGGCGATCATCGCGATGATGTTGTCGGTGTTCTGGGCGACGGCCCCGACCGGGAAATCAAACTGCGCCATCGCGATGCGGATCGAGGTCATAGGTCGTGCCAGTGGTTGCAATGACCCATTGTATTGCGGAAATAAAAACGCCGCCCGAAGGCGGCGTTTTCAGCCGGGCAGAGCCCGGCGCTACAGTAAGACGCTTCGTGTCTTACTTGACCAGCTTGGCGATGGCAGCGCCCAGGTCGCCCGGCGAACGCACGGTGACGACGCCAGCAGCTTCCATGGCGGCAAACTTGCCTTCCGCCGTGCCCTTGCCGCCCGAGGCGATCGCACCGGCATGGCCCATGCGCTTGCCGGCCGGAGCCGACGCACCGGCGATGAAGCCGACAACCGGCTTCTTCACGTGGGCCTTGATGTACTCGGCACCGGCTTCTTCAGCGTCGCCGCCGATTTCGCCGACCATGATGATGCCTTCGGTCTGCGGGTCTTCGTTGAACAGCTTGAGGCAGTCGACGAAGTTCAGGCCGTTGATCGGGTCACCACCGATGCCGATGCAGGTGGACTGGCCGAGACCCACAGCGGTGGTCTGGGCGACCGCTTCATAGGTCAGGGTGCCCGAACGCGACACGATGCCGATCTTGCCCGGCTTGTGGATGTGGCCCGGCATGATGCCGATCTTGCATTCGCCCGGGGTGATCACGCCGGGGCAGTTCGGCCCGATCAGCACGGTGTTCGGGTAGGACTTCTTCAGCACGTTGTCCACGCGCAGCATGTCCAGCACCGGAATGCCTTCGGTGATGCAGACGATGACCTTGATGCCGGCAGCAGCGGCTTCCAGGATCGCGTCAGCGGCGTACGGCGGCGGGACGTAGATGACCGACGCGTCAGCGCCGGTGCTCTGCACGGCTTCGGCCACGGTGTTGAACACCGGCAGGTCGATATGCGTGGTGCCGCCCTTGCCCGGAGTGACGCCGCCCACAACCTGGGTGCCGTACTCGATCATCTGGGTAGCGTGGAAGGTGCCCTGCTGGCCGGTGAAGCCCTGCACGATCACCTTGGTGTTCTTGTTGATCAAAACAGACATGAGAATTCCTTGGTGGCGGGATCAGGCGGCGTTCTTGACAGCTTCAACGACCTTCTTGGCACCGTCGTTGATGTTGTCAGCCGGGATGATGGCCATGCCGCTGTCACGCAGCAGCTGCTTGCCTTCTTCCACGTTGGTGCCTTCCAGGCGCACCACGACCGGCACCTTGACGCCCACTTCCTTCACTGCAGCGATGATGCCTTCGGCAATCATGTCGCAGCGGACGATGCCGCCGAAGATGTTGACGAAGATGCCTTCCACCTTGTCCGAGGACAGGATCAGCTTGAAGGCTTCAATGACGCGCTGCTTGTTGGCACCGCCGCCCACGTCGAGGAAGTTCGCCGGCTCGCCGCCGTTGAGCTTGATCACGTCCATGGTGGCCATGGCCAGGCCGGCACCATTGACCATGCAACCGATGTTGCCGTCCATGGTGACGTAGTTGATGTCCAGCTCCGAAGCGGTCACTTCGGTTTCGTCTTCCTGCGACTTGTCGCGCATGGCGACCAGCGCCTTGTGACGGAAGCTGGCGTTGTCGTCGCTGTTGAACTTGCCGTCCAGCGCGTACAGATTGCCGTCGTCGAGGATGGCCAGCGGGTTGATTTCAACCAGCGCCAGGTCCTTCTCGTTGAAGATGCGGTACAGGTTGACCATGATGTTGGCGAACTGGCCAGCCTGCTTGGCGGTCAGGCCCATCTTGAAGCCGATGTCACGGCCGTGGTAACCCTGCACGCCTTCCACGAAGTCCACATTCAGGGTGTGGATCTTGTCCGGGGTTTCAGCGGCGACCTGTTCAATCTCCATGCCGCCTTCCGACGAAGCGATGAAGCTGATGGTGCGGGTGCCACGATCCACCAGGACCGACAGATACAGCTCCTTGACGATCTCACCGGCGGTGGTCACCAGCACCAGGTTGATCGGCAGTTCAACGCCGGCGGTCTGGTAGGTGGCCATCTTGGTGCCGAGCATCTTGGCCGCAGCGGCCTTCACGTCGTCGACCGTCTTGCAGAACTTGACGCCGCCGGCCTTGCCGCGGCCGCCTGCGTGGATCTGCGCCTTGACCATCCAGGGGCCCTGGCCCAGCGACTGGGCGACGGCAACCGCCTCGTCCGGAGTAGCCGCGACCTTGCCGGCCGGGACCGGGATGCCGTACTCGGCAAGCAGTTGTTTTGCCTGGTATTCGTGGAAATTCATGCGTCACCGTGGGAATAGGAACGACCGCACGCGCTTCCAGGCTCCCTCGACAGGGCGCCGGCTGGGGACCGCGGCGGGCCCACTATTGTGGACGAGCGAAGGCGACGGCGCAAAGACAGGAGGCCAGATCGGCCAGTTCCGGACCGATTCCGGCGATTTTTCAGACAGTTGCGATTGCGGGCGGACGGGGGACCTCGCCCGCGCCGGGAGGTTCCGCGCACGAAGCAGGGGGTAGGCACCGGTAGCGCCGGCCGTTGGCCGGCCCACGCGGCACCCCGATCGCGCGCTGCTCACGGCCCCCGTCACCCTCTACACTGGTCCCCAGCCAGAAGGGGAGTTCCGGCGTGTCACCCAGCGCTTCACTGATCGACCGCATCGAATCCTTGCCGAGGCGGGAGCTGTATTTCTTCGCCCTGTACCGCGTGCTGATCGCCGCGGTCATCGCCGCACTGCTGTTCAGCCCGCTGGCAACCCTGGTCGGCGACTCCACCCACCCGCGGCTGGCGGCGGTGGTAAGCGGCACCTACCTCGGCCTGTCCCTGCTCATCCTGATCGCCGGGCGCAGCGAGCGCTGGCTGCGCCCCATCGTGGTCGGCAGCGTGGTGGTGGACATCATCGCCACCGCCCTGCTCGCCCATGCCCTGCCCGGTGCCAGCGCCGGGCTTTCGATGGCGCTGCTGTTCAACATCGCCGCCGCCTCCACCCTGTTGCCGCTCTCGCTCGGCCTGACTCTGGCCCTGACCGCCGCCGCCGCCACCGCCGGCGAGTACGTCTGGAACGTGCTGGAGAACGGTGACCCCACCCGCACCCTGGCCGAGCTGGCGATGTTCATCACCAGCTACCTCGCGCTGGCTTTTGTCAGTTACCAGGTCGGCAACCGCGCGCGCCGCAACCAGCAGCTGGCCAACGAGCGCGGCGAGGAAGTGGCCAACCTGTTCGAGATCAACGAACTGATCATCCGCCGGATGCGCACTGGCGTGCTGGTGGTCGATGGCAGCAACCGAATCACCCTGGCCAACGAGGCCGCCAGCACCCTGATCGGCGACAACGACGGCAACAGCGGTACCGGCAAGCTGGAACTGGCCAGCGCCTCCCCTGACCTGCTGCGCCGGCTGCAGCGCTGGCGCAACGGCTGGAACAACGAGGAAACCCCGCTGCAGTTGTCCCCCGACCAGCCCGAGGTGCAGCCGCGCTTCGCCCGGCTACTGGCCGGCAGCGACCTCACCCTGGTGTTCCTGGACGACTCCAGCGTGGTCTCGCGACGCGCGGAGTCCCTGACGCTCTCGGCGATGGGCCGCTTCTCGGCCAGCCTCGCCCACGAGATCCGCAACCCGCTGGCGGCGATCAACTACGCCGCGCAGCTGCTGGAAGAATCCACCGTCATCACCGACACCGACCGCCGCCTGCTGCAGATCATCCACCAGCAGTGCCAGCGCACCAACGGCATCGTGGAAAGCGTGCTCGGCCTGGCCCGACGCGAGCGCGCCAACCCGGAAAACCTGGACCTGGCCGCGTTCGTGCGCCGCTTCGTGCTGGACTACAAGCAGAGCCTGACCCTGGAAACCGACAGCGTGGAGCCGATCATCACCGAGTCGTCGGTGCATGGCCTGATCGACCCGCGCCACCTGCACCAGATCCTGACCGCCCTGGTCCACAACGCGCTCAAGTACGGCCGCACCGGCCAGGAGCCGGCCCGGGTCCGCCTGCGCGTGGCGCGGATGGATCGTTCGGCGGTGATCGATGTGATGGACCGCGGGCCCGGCATTCCGGAAAAAGTGGCCAGCCAGCTGTTCCGCCCGTTCTTCACCACCTCCGAGCACGGCACCGGGCTGGGCCTGTATATCGCCCGCGAACTGTGCCGGGCCAACCAGGCGCGGCTGGAATACGTGTCCGTGCCTGCTGGCGGGGCCTGCTTCCGCCTGATCCTGCCGGGCCCGCACACCATGTTGCCGGAATGACACGCGGGCCTGTTCCAATCGTTAAAAACGAGCAACAACTGTCAAAGATTTGTCGTTAGCAACCTTCCTCGGCTATCTTCACTCCCATGAACGAAAACCGCAGCGCCCTCGTTGTCGACGACGAACGCGACATCCGCGAACTGCTGGTACTGACGTTGGGCCGCATGGGCCTGCGGATCAGCACTGCCGCCAACCTCGCCGAGGCCCGTGAACTGCTGGCCAGCAATCCGTACGACCTGTGCATCACCGACATGCGGTTACCCGACGGTAACGGCATCGAGCTGGTCACCGAGATCGCCCAGCACTACCCCCGCACGCCGGTGGCGATGATCACCGCCTTCGGCAGCATGGACCTCGCGGTGGAAGCCCTGAAGGCCGGTGCCTTCGACTTCGTCAGCAAGCCGGTGGACATTGCCGTGCTGCGCGGCCTGGTCAAGCACGCGCTGGAGTTGAACAACACCGAGCGCCCCGCCCCGCCACCGATGACCAGCGAGCAGACCACCCGCCTGCTGGGCGAGTCGGCCGCGATGGACGCCCTGCGGACCACCATTGAAAAGGTCGCGCGCAGCCAGGCCCCGGTGTACATCCTCGGCGAATCCGGCGTCGGCAAGGAGCTGGTGGCTCGCACCATCCACGCGCAGAGCGCGCGTGCCGCTGGCACCTTCGTGCCGGTGAACTGCGGCGCGATTCCGTCCGAGCTGATGGAAAGCGAGTTCTTCGGCCACAAGAAGGGCAGCTTCAGCGGCGCCCACGCCGACAAGCCCGGCCTGTTCCAGGCCGCGCATGGCGGCACCCTGTTCCTGGACGAAGTCGCCGAGCTGCCGCTGCAGATGCAGGTGAAGCTGCTGCGCGCCATCCAGGAAAAGTCGATCCGCCCAGTCGGTGCCGCCACCGAAATCCCGGTGGACGTGCGCATCCTTTCGGCCACCCACAAGGACCTGGGCGAGCTGGTGGATGACGGACGCTTCCGCCACGACCTGTATTACCGCATCAACGTGATCGAGTTACGCGTACCGCCGCTGCGCGAGCGCCGCAGCGACCTGCCGCAGCTCGCCGCCTCGATCCTCGCCCGTCTCGCCCGCACCCACGGTCGCCCCACCCCGCTGCTCGCCCCTTCGGCACTGGACGCACTGGGCCTGTACCACTTCCCCGGCAACGTGCGCGAACTGGAAAACATCCTCGAGCGTGCCCTGGCCCTGGCCGAGGGCGACACCATCAGCGCCAGCGACCTGCGCCTGCCGCAGCCGGGTGCACCGCGCCAGACCGGTGCCACCGCCGCTCCCGCTACGCACGAAGAAGCCGTGGTTGACCTGCCCGCCGGCAGCGGTGCCCTGCCCTCGTACATCGAGCAGATGGAGCGCACCGCGATCCAGAAGGCACTCGAAGAGAACCGCTGGAACAAAACCCGCACCGCCGCACAGCTGGGCATCACCTTCCGTGCGCTGCGCTACAAGCTGAAAAAGCTGGGCATGGATTGACGGCACGCCCTGCCGAAATCGACACCGTTCCTGCTGGAATCGCGCCCGAGCCTGCTGGAACCGTCACCCGGTAGCGCCGGCCGTTGGCCGGCCCAAGCGATGCCGAAAGGCAAGCGCACCAAGGCCTCCAGCCACCCCGGCAATCTCACCGCGCAACATCCGACACGCCAAACGCTGAACCGCCCAAACCCCGGGCGTACGATCCAGCCATGGCCACCCAAAAGACCCCCGTCAAAAAACCCGCGCGCAAGACCACCGTCGTCAAGCGTGCGCAATCCACCTCAAGACGACCTGCCAATTCTGGGCCGACCTTCCATCGGCATTTCGATAGCATTGAAGAGGAGCTTCAATACATCTACGGCAGCATGACGCTGGAGGACTCGCTCAGGATCCTCTACAAGGCCGGAATTCTAACGCCCTCAGGCCGATTGAGCTCGAAGTACAAATGATCGACGGTCACCTGATGGTCGGCTATCACGGATGCGACGTCACGGTTCGCGACGGGCTGGTGTCAGGGCGACTGCAGCCCGAAGAGAGCAACAACCAGTACGACTGGCTAGGGCCGGGCTTCTACATGTTTGAGGGCGATGAGGAGCGCGCGCGCTCCTTCGCAGAAAGCGCATCTTTCCAACCCGAACGGCGACTCACCGCCCGCCCTATTGCCACACCAGCCGTCGTGGGCTGCCTCTTCAGCGTGCAGAGATGCCTCGACATGACGACCAGAGCAGGCCGGCTGGAGTTTGAAGACGCCTACCTTCTTCTACAGGGCGCGTTTCTGCAGAGCGGACGGACGCCACCGATCAACGTCCCCGCACACAAGCAGGATCAGGAAGTACTTCTGCGTGGACTCGATCGCTCGGTGTTTGATTTCATCCACACGAGACGAGATGAACTGCAGACCAGAGGCACTCTCCAAGCCGTCCGCGGCGCATTCCGCCAAGGCGTAGAAATCGCACCCAGCTCAGGCTTCCATCGCGACAGCCACGTACAAATCGCCCTACGCGACTTCAGCTGCATCAGAGGATGGTTCCTCCTACCTGGAGATCGCCAGTTGAAGGAAATCGAACTCGCCGCAGCCACCGAGCGCTACGCCCAAGCGTGCGCCGCCCACCCAAAGCCCCGCCGCCGCTCCCCGTAGCGACGCGCCATGCGCGTCGACCCTCCGCGCCCCCCCCGCACAGCACCCCGTCACTACCCAA
>NZ_JASCOZ010000177.1:0-7500 GCF_029960115.1 Stenotrophomonas sp. PS02289 | reverse complement strand
GGCGCGTCTGCTGAATCGCGTTCAGGAAGGTGTGGAAAAGCCGCGCCCGAAGATCCTGTTCGAGCCGGGTCAGATGGTCCGCGTCACCGAAGGTCCGTTCAACGACTTCAACGGTGTGGTCGAAGAGGTCAACTACGAAAAGAGCCGCGTCCGCGTCTCGGTGCTGATCTTCGGTCGCGCCACTCCGGTCGAACTCGAGTTCGGCCAGGTCGAAAAGCAGACCGGCTGATCCCGTAGAGCCACGCCTTGCGTGGCTGCCTCGGGCGCATTCAGACAGGCCTGCAAAAACCTGCTATCATGCGCGGCTTCCTGTCAGGAAGCTGACAAAAACATTAGGCCGCCGCAAGGTGGCCTTCTGCGTGAATTCAAAACGCGATGCCGGGACGCGACATTCCCGGTCCGATGGGGAGCCTGTTGTCGCAAGGCGCTAGCACCCGGAGAGCACTCAAATGGCAAAGAAAGTTGTCGGTTACATCAAGCTGCAGGTGAAGGCCGGTCAGGCCAACCCCTCGCCGCCGGTCGGTCCTGCGCTGGGTCAGCGTGGTCTGAACATCATGGAATTCTGCAAGGCCTTCAATGCCGCCACGCAGAAGCTTGAGCCGGGTCTGCCGGTTCCGGTGATCATCACGGCCTATTCGGACCGTACGTTCACCTTCATCACCAAGAGCACCCCGGCCACCACCCTGCTGAAGAAGGCCGCCGGCATCTCGTCCGGCTCCAAGCGCCCGAACACCGACAAGGTGGGCAAGGTGACCCGCAAGCAGCTGGAAGAAATCGCCAAGGCGAAGGAACCGGATCTGACTGCCGCCGACCTGGACGCCGCCGTGCGTACGATCGCTGGCTCTGCCCGTTCCATGGGCCTCGTGGTGGAGGGTTAAGAAGATGGCACAGACCAAGCGTGAGAAGGCCATCAAGGCCGCAGTCGTTCCGGGCAAGTCCTACGGCTTCGAAGAAGCGATCAGCATCCTGAAGTCCGCCACCAAGGCCAAGTTCGTCGAATCGATCGACGTCGCTGTGCGCCTGGGCGTGGACGCCAAGAAGTCCGACCAGCAGGTCCGCGGTTCCACCGTGCTGCCGGCTGGTACCGGCAAGTCGGTCCGCGTTGCCGTGTTCGCTCCGGCCGGTGCCAAGGCTGACGAAGCCCTGGCCGCTGGTGCCGAAGCCGTCGGCATGGACGACCTGGCTGAAAAGATGCAGGCCGGCGATCTGAACTACGACGTCGTCATCGCGACCCCGGACGCCATGCGCGTTGTCGGTAAGCTGGGCACCGTGCTGGGCCCGCGCGGCCTGATGCCGAACCCGAAGGTCGGCACCGTTTCGGCCAACCCGGGCGAAGCCGTGAAGAACGCCAAGTCGGGTCAGGTCCGTTACCGCACCGACAAGGCCGGCATCATCCACTGCACCATCGGCAAGGCCGACTTCGCCGAAGACGCGCTGAAGTCGAACCTGACCGCGCTGCTGCTGGACCTGATCAAGGCCAAGCCGGCGACCTCGAAGGGCACCTACCTGCAGAAGGTTTCGGTCAGCTCGACGATGGGCCCGGGCGTCACCGTCGACCAGTCGTCGCTGACCCTGAAGTAAGTGTTTGAAGCGGTCACGAGCCCTGCCGGGTTCGTGACCGTGACATTTGAAGGCATCGGATCGGGTTCATCCCCGTGAAGACCGCCGTCAAAGACCGCAGGCGCGGTCAGTGCAATACCGGCGACGGGCAGGGACTGCTCGACATGGCAAGGAGTCGCCGCCGGCGCAGCACTCACCGCTTAATCGGTTCCTTCGGGAATCACCCTGCGTAGATGGTGCCTTTCTGGAGTTTTTCTGGTTTACGCACGTCTGGGGTTACCCAGGTTGGCCATCCAGGTCTAGAACGGCCCACCCTTGGAACATCAATCCGATGTTCCCGGCATCCAGGACGGAGGCCGCCCAGGACCGCGCACGGCAGGAGCCGTAAGCGGAGTTCAATTGGAGGAGTGCAATGGCTCTCAATCTGTCCCAGAAGCAAGAAGTAGTCGCCGAGGTCGCGGAAGTCGCTGCCAAGGCTCACTCCTTGATCGCAGCCCACTACGCCGGCACCACGGTCGCGCAGATCACCAAGATGCGCGAACAGGCCCGCAAGGAAGGCGTGTTCTTGAAGGTTGTCAAGAACACCCTGGCCGAGCGTGCGGTGAAGGGTACTGAATTCGAAGCTGCAGCGGCCAAGTTCACTGGTCCGATGCTGTTCGCGTTCTCGCTCGACGAGCCCGGCGCTGCCGGTCGCGTCATCAAGGAAGCCGCCAAGGGCAACGACAAGCTGCAGCCGCAGCTGGTTGTCATCGGTGGCGAAGTGTTCCCGGCAAGCCACGTTGAAGTGCTGGCTTCGCTGCCGACCCGCGATCAGGCCCTGGCCATGCTGGCCCGCGTCCTGACCGAGCCGGTGACGATGTTCGCCCGCGCTGTCAAGGCTGTTGGCGAGAAGCAGGAAGGTGGCGCTGTCGCTGCCGAACCGGCCGCCGAAACCGCCTGAGCTGCTTGTTACGTGGTTCCTGACGGAACCTAACCCAGAAAATCATCCAAAGGTAATCAAAATGTCCCTTACCAACGAACAGATCGTCGACGCCATCGCCTCGAAGTCCCTGATGGAAGTGATGGAGCTGGTCAAGGCCATCGAAGACAAGTTCGGCGTCTCCGCCGCTGCTCCGGTCGCCGTCGCCACCACCGGCCCGGTTGCTGCTGTTGAAGAGCAGACCGAATTCAACGTCACCCTGAAGAGCGCCGGCGACAAGAAGGTCGACGTCATCAAGGCCGTCCGCGCCATCACCGGCCTGGGTCTGAAGGAAGCCAAGGACCTGACCGAAGCCGGCGGCGTCCTGAAGGAAGGCGCGACCAAGGAAGAAGCCGAAAAGATGAAGAAGGACCTGGAAGCTGTTGGCGCGACTGTCGAAGTCAAGTAAACAGCTCCTTGCGTCGCCATCGAATCACGGCGATGCAGCCAAGGCTGGGGGCGTAAGCCCCCGGCCTTTGGTCGTTGTTGTACCGGGCGCTGCCCGGCTGCGGTAAATGCTTCAAAAAAGCCCAACACGGGCTGCAGTCATGCTTCGACACGGCCGCGCAAGGCGCGCCATCGGAGTACTGGAAGCAGACGAGTTGGCAGTTGGAAGTAGCAAAAGAAGGCGTGCTGGTGCCGGCAATACCAGCGACTTCCAACTGACAATTTAAATGTTCCCTTCGAGCCGTACCCTCAGGTGCGGCCCGCACAGCCAAGGTGAGACCTCATGACGTCCTATTCGTTCACCGAAAAGAAGCGTATCCGCAAGGACTTCGGCAAGCAGCGCTCGATTCTCGAAGTGCCGTTCCTGCTGGCCATCCAGGTGGATTCCTACCGCGAGTTCCTGCAGGAGAACATTGATCCGGCCAAGCGCCGTGATCTGGGCCTGCACGCCGCCCTCAAGTCGGTCTTCCCGATCGCCAGCTACAGCGGCAATGCCGCGCTTGAATACGTCGGCTACAAGCTGGGCGAACCGGTCTTCGACGAACGCGAATGCCGCCAGCGTGGCATGAGCTACGGCGCGCCGCTGCGCGTCACCGTACGCCTGGTGATCTACGACCGCGAGTCGTCGACCAAGGCCATCAAGTACGTGAAGGAGCAGGAGGTCTACCTCGGCGAAATCCCGCTGATGACCGACAACGGCACCTTCATCGTCAACGGCACCGAGCGCGTCATCGTCTCGCAGCTGCACCGTTCGCCGGGTGTGTTCTTCGACCACGACCGTGGCAAGACCCACAGCTCGGGCAAGCTGCTGTACAGCGCCCGCATCATTCCTTACCGCGGTTCCTGGCTGGACTTCGAGTTCGACCCGAAGGACGCCCTGTTCACCCGTATCGACCGTCGCCGCAAGCTGCCGGTGTCGATCCTGCTGCGCGCCCTGGGCTACAGCAACGAAGAAATGCTCGCGCAGTTCTTCGAGATCAACACCTTCCACATCAACCCGGACGAAGGCGTGCAGCTGGAGCTGGTCTCCGAGCGTCTGCGTGGTGAGACCCTGAACTTCGACCTGGCCGACGGCGACAAGGTCATCGTTGAAGCCGGCAAGCGCATCACCGCGCGTCACGTCAAGCAGCTGGAAGCCTCGGGCATTGCCGCCCTGGCCGTGCCGGACGACTACATCGTCGGCCGCATCCTGTCGCACGACGTGGTCGACGCCGGTACCGGCGAACTGCTGGCCCAGGCCAACGACGAAATCACCGAAGAGCAGCTGCAGGCCTTCCGCAAGGCCGGCGTCGATGCCGTGGGCACCCTGTGGGTGAACGACCTGGATCGTGGCCCGTACCTGTCCAACACCCTGCGCATCGACCCGACCAAGACCCAGCTCGAAGCGCTGGTCGAAATCTACCGCATGATGCGTCCGGGCGAGCCGCCGACCAAGGATGCCGCGCAGAACCTGTTCCACAACCTGTTCTTCACCTTCGAGCGCTACGACCTGTCCACGGTCGGCCGCATGAAGTTCAACCGTCGTGTCGGCCGCAAGGAAGTCACCGGCGAAGCCGTGCTGTACGACAGCAAGTACTTCGGCGAGCGTAACGACGAAGAATCCAAGCGCCTGGTCGCCGAGCACGGCGACAGCTCCGACATCCTGGACGTGATCAAGGTCCTGACCGAGATCCGCAACGGTCGCGGCGTGGTCGATGACATCGATCACCTGGGCAACCGTCGTGTGCGTTCGGTCGGCGAAATGGCCGAGAACGTGTTCCGCGTCGGCCTGGTCCGCGTCGAGCGCGCGGTCAAGGAGCGCCTGTCGATGGCCGAATCCGAAGGCCTGACCCCGCAGGAACTGATCAACGCCAAGCCGGTGGCCGCCGCGATCAAGGAGTTCTTCGGCTCCTCGCAGCTGTCGCAGTTCATGGATCAGAACAACCCGCTGTCGGAAGTCACGCACAAGCGTCGCGTCTCGGCCCTGGGCCCGGGCGGCCTGACCCGTGAGCGCGCCGGCTTCGAAGTGCGCGACGTGCACCCGACCCATTACGGCCGCGTCTGCACCATCGAAACCCCGGAAGGCCCGAACATCGGCCTGATCAACTCGCTGGCCGTGTACGCCCGCACCAACCAGTACGGCTTCCTGGAAACCCCGTACCGCAAGGTGCACGACGGCAAGGTCTCCGACGAGATCGAGTTCCTGTCGGCCATCGAAGAAAACGAGTACGTCATCGCCCAGGCCAACGCCCTGACCGATGCCCAGAGCGTGCTGACCGAGCAGTTCGTGCCGTGCCGTTACCAGGGCGAGTCGCTGCTGAAGCCGCCGGCGGAAGTCCACTTCATGGACGTCTCGCCGATGCAGACCGTCTCCATCGCAGCCGCGCTGGTGCCGTTCCTGGAGCACGATGACGCGAACCGCGCACTGATGGGCGCGAACATGCAGCGTCAGGCCGTGCCGACCCTGCGTGCGCAGAAGCCGCTGGTCGGTACCGGCATCGAGCGCGCCGTGGCGCGTGACTCCGGTGTGACCGTGAATGCCCGTCGTGGTGGCGAGATCGTGCAGATCGACGCCGGCCGCATCGTGGTCAAGGTCAACGAGGACGAGATCACCGACGCCAGCGATGCCGGCGTGGATATCTACAACCTGATCAAGTACACCCGTTCCAACCAGAACACCTGCATCAACCAGCGTCCGCTGGTCGAAGTGGGCAACGTGGTGGCGCGTGGCGACGTGCTGGCTGACGGTCCGTCCACCGACATCGGCGAACTGGCCCTGGGCCAGAACATGCTGATCGCGTTCATGCCGTGGAACGGCTACAACTTCGAAGACTCCATCCTGCTCTCCGAGCGCGTGGTGGAAGAAGATCGTTACACCACGATCCACATCGAAGAACTGACCTGCGTTGCACGTGACACCAAGCTGGGGCCGGAGGAAATCTCCGCCGACATCCCGAACGTCTCCGAGCAGGCGCTGAACCGCCTCGACGAGTCGGGCGTGGTGTACATCGGTGCCGAAGTGCGCGCCGGCGACATCATGGTCGGCAAGGTCACCCCGAAGGGCGAAAGCCAGCTGACCCCGGAAGAGAAGCTGCTGCGCGCGATCTTCGGTGAGAAGGCGTCGGACGTGAAGGACAGCTCGCTGCGCGTTCCGCCGGGCATGGACGGCACCGTCATCGACGTGCAGGTCTTCACCCGCGATGGCATCGAGAAGGACAAGCGTGCGCGCCAGATCGAAGAAAACGAGATCAAGCGCGTCAAGAAGGACTTCGACGACCAGTTCCGCATCCTGGAAGCGGCCATCTACGCCCGTCTGCGTTCGCAGATCGTCGGCAAGGTGGTCAACGGTGGCGTCAACCTGAAGAAGGGCGACACCATCTCCGACGCCTACCTGGACGGCCTGAAGAAGGCTGACTGGTTCGCGCTGCGCATGAAGGACGAGGACGCCTCGGAAGCCATCGAACGCGCCCAGAAGCAGATCCAGGCGCACGAGAAGGAATTCGAGCGTCGCTTCGCTGACAAGCGCGGCAAGATCACCGCCGGTGACGACCTGGCTCCGGGCGTGCTGAAGATGGTCAAGGTGTTCCTGGCCGTGAAGCGTCGCATCCAGCCGGGTGACAAGATGGCAGGCCGCCACGGCAACAAGGGTGTGGTGTCCAACGTGGTGCCGGTCGAGGACATGCCGTACATGGCCTCGGGCGAAACCGTGGACATCGTGCTGAACCCGCTGGGCGTGCCGTCGCGTATGAACATCGGCCAGATTCTGGAAGTGCACCTGGGCTGGGCAGCCAAGGGCCTGGGTCGCAAGATCCAGCGCATGCTCGAAGCCCAGTCGGCACTCAACGACCTGCGCAAGTTCCTCGACGACATCTACAACCACGACAAGACCCAGCATGCCAACCATGTGGATCTGTCGCAGTTCAGCGATGAGGAACTGCTGCGTCTGGCCCAGAACCTGACCGACGGCGTGCCGATGGCCACCCCGGTGTTCGACGGTGCCACCGAAGCGGAAATCAAGCGCATGCTGGAACTGGCCGACCTGCCGAGCAGTGGTCAGACCCAGCTGTACGACGGCCGCACCGGTGAAGCCTTCGATCGTCACACCACGGTCGGCTACATGCACTACCTGAAGCTGAACCACCTGGTCGACGACAAGATGCACGCGCGTTCGACCGGTCCGTACTCGCTCGTTACCCAGCAGCCGCTGGGCGGCAAGGCGCAGTTCGGTGGCCAGCGCTTCGGTGAAATGGAAGTCTGGGCGCTGGAAGCCTACGGCGCGGCCTACACCCTGCAGGAAATGCTGACGGTGAAGTCCGATGACGTGCAGGGCCGCAACCAGATGTACAAGAACATCGTCGACGGTGAGCACGAGATGGTCGCGGGCATGCCGGAATCCTTCAACGTGTTGGTGAAGGAAATCCGCTCGCTGGCCATCAACATGGAACTGGAAGACAACTGATCGTGCAGGCGCGGCTGCCCCGGCAGCCGCGCCGCCGGAAGTGATCCCCCAGCCCATCGACACAGATTTACTCCTTTCGGAGAAACACCATGAAAGA
>NZ_JASCOZ010000176.1 GCF_029960115.1 Stenotrophomonas sp. PS02289 | reverse complement strand
TTGGCGGATCAGGATGGGCGTTCCGGGGGACGCTGCAAGTACGTCCATGTAAGCTCGATCGCCGCATCCATGCGGCTCACGCCCCCTCCAGCCCACCCCGACCCGCCACGACAGTGCATCGGTGGCCATCGAACATCAAAACTTAGGGGGGACATCACGGACCGAAGGTCGGTGATGTCAAGACCTTGTTCGGGTGCGTCAGCACCGCTACCCTGACCGCGCATTACATTGGCCCGGCATGTCCACTTCCCGTTTCGTACATCTTCACGTCCACACCGAGTTTTCGCTGGCGGATTCGACCATCCGTGTCCCGGCGAAACCGGATCAGGCTGACCCGAAAAAGGCCAAACAGGCCAATCTGCTCAGCCGCGCGGTCGAGCTGCAGCTGCCGGCGCTGGCCGTCACCGACCTGAACAACCTGTTCGCGCTGGTCAAGTTCTACAAGGCCGCCGAGACCGTGGGCATCAAGCCCATTGCCGGTGCCGACATCATGATCGCCGAAGAGGGCATGACGCCCTGGCGGATGACCCTGCTGTGCCGTGATCGCGAAGGCTATCTGAGCCTGTCGCGCCTGCTCACCCGGGCCTGGATGGAAGGCCACCGGCCGGAAGGCGGCGTGGCCGTGCATCCGGACTGGCTCAAAGCCGGCTGCCACAACCTGTTCGCGCTGGCCGGGCGCGAAAGCCTGGCCGGGCGTCTTGCCGGCGAAGGCCGGCATGACCTGGCCGAGCAACAGCTGGCCGACTGGCAGCGCGTGTTCGGCGACGGCCTGCATCTGGAGCTGACCCGCACCGGGCGCGATGGCGAAGAAGCCTTCAATCAGTTTGCGCTGATGGCCGCCGGCCAGCGTGGCCTGCCGGTGGTCGCCAGCAACGATGTGCGCTTCCTGCGCCCGGACGACTTCAGCGCGCACGAAGCGCGCGTGTGCATTTCCTCCGGCCGCGTGCTGGATGACCCCAAGCGCCCGCGCGACTACAGCGAGCAGCAGTACCTGAAGTCGCCCGAGGAAATGTGCGCGCTGTTTGCCGACATTCCCGACGCCATCGACAACACGCTGGCGCTGGCCGAACGCTGCAACGTGGAAATGCGGCTGGGCACGTACTTCCTGCCCAACTATCCGGTGCCCGACAACGAAACGCTGGACAGCTGGATCTGCAGCGAATCGCGCAAGGGCCTGGACGCACGCCTGGAAAAAAATCCGCTGGCCGAAGGCAAGACCCGCGAAGACTATCTCGAGCGTCTGGAATTCGAGCTGGCCACCATCATCAAGATGGGCTTCCCCGGCTACTTCCTGATCGTGGCCGACTTCATCCAGTGGGGTAAGAACCAGGGCATTCCGATCGGCCCCGGGCGCGGTTCGGGTGCCGGCTCGCTGGTCGCGTGGGCACTGCAGATCACCGACCTCGATCCGATTCCTTACAACCTGCTGTTCGAGCGGTTCCTCAACCCCGAACGCGTGTCGATGCCCGACTTCGACATCGACTTCTGCATGGACCGCCGCGATGAGGTCATCGACTACGTCGCGCGCAAGTACGGGCGTGAACGGGTCAGCCAGATCATCACCTACGGCACCATGGCCGCCAAGGCCGTGGTGCGCGACTCCGGGCGCGTGCTCGGCTTCCCGTATGGCCTGGTCGACGGCGTCTCCAAGCTGATTCCCAACATCCTCGGCATTTCGCTGAAGGACGCGATGGGCGAAGGCAAGGATTCGGAAATGGCCTCGCCGGAGCTGATCCAGCGCTACCAGTCCGAAGACGAAGTGCGCGACCTGATCGACCTGGCGCGCCAGCTGGAAGACCTGACCCGCAATGCCGGCAAGCACGCCGGTGGCGTGGTGATCGCGCCGGAGCCGCTGGCCGAGTTCTGCCCGCTGTTCGCCGAACACGACGAAGGTGGCCGCGGCCGCAATCCGGTTACCCAGTTCGACAAGAACGACGTCGAAGAAGTCGGCCTGGTGAAGTTCGACTTCCTCGGCCTGCGCACGCTGACCATCATTGACTGGGCAGTGAAGGCGATCAACAAGCGGCACGCGCGCGCCGGCATTCCGCCGGTGGACATCACCGCCCTGCCGCTTGACGACGCCCCGACGTACAAGGACATCTTCGCCAACGGCAATACCGGTGCGGTGTTCCAGTTCGAATCCTCGGGCATGCGCCGCCTGCTGAAGGACGCGCGCCCTGACCGCTTTGAAGACCTGATCGCGCTGGTGTCGCTGTACCGGCCCGGCCCGATGGACCTGATTCCATCGTTCAACGCGCGTAAGCACGGTCAGGAAGAAATCATCTATCCCGATCCGCGCACCGAAGCCATCCTCAAGGACACCTACGGCATCATGGTGTACCAGGAGCAGGTGATGCAGATGGCGCAGATCGTCGGCGGCTACTCGCTGGGCGGTGCTGACCTGTTGCGCCGCGCGATGGGCAAGAAGGTGCCGGCGGAAATGGCCAAGCACCGCGAGATCTTCCGCGAGGGTGCGGCCAAGGGCGGCGTCGACGGTCCCAAGGCCGATGAAATCTTCGACCTGATGGAGAAGTTCGCTGGCTACGGCTTCAACAAGTCGCACGCCGCCGCGTACGCGCTGGTCAGCTACCAGACCGCGTGGCTGAAGCGCCACTACCCTGCTGAATTCATGGCCGCCACCCTGTCCTCGGACATGGACAACACGGACAAGGTGGTGGGCTTCCTGGCCGAGGTGCGCAACCTCGGGCTGACCGTGCTGCCGCCGAAGGTCAACGAATCGGCGTACATGTTTGAAGCCTCCAGCGCCGACACCATCCAGTACGGCCTGGGCGCGATCAAGGGCGTGGGCCAGGGTGCGTGCGAAGCGGTGGTGGATGAGCGACTCGCCAAGGGTCGCTATGCCTCGCTGCTGGACTTCTGCATGCGCATCGAGTCGGGCAAGCTCAACCGGCGCACGCTGGAAGCGATGATCCACTGCGGCGCGCTCGATGGCCTCGGCAAGAACCGCGCCTCGCTGATGCTGCAGCTGCCGGAAGTGCTCAAGGCCACCGATCAGATGTCGCGCGAGAAGGCCTCCGGGCAGAACTCGCTGTTCGGCGCACCGGACCCGGTCAGCACCGCGATGCAGCTGGACCTGCCCGAAGCCAAGGAATGGGCACTGGCGCAGCTGCTGGAAGGCGAGCGTGAGACGCTGGGCTTCTACCTCAGCGGCCATCCGTTCGACCCGTGGGCGGAGGACGTCAAGGAACTGGTCGGCACCGACCTGGGCATGCTGGAAAAACTCATTCCCCCCGCCCGCCCCAGCAAGGACGGCGAAAAGCGTGCCTGGCGCCAGGAAACCCCGGTGATCCTGGCCGGGTTGGTCGTGGGCGTGCGCCGCAAGGGCGAAAGCCAGATATTCATGCAGCTGGAAGACGGCCGCGGTCGGGTCGAATGCAGCGCGTTCTCCGACGGCCTCGCCGAGTTCGGCCACCTGATGACCAAGGACCGCATCCTGGTGGTCAAGGGCGGCCTGCGTGAAGACGAATTCAACGGTGGTTACGCGCTGCGCATCCGCCAGTGCTGGGACTACGAGGAAATCTGCGCCAACTACGCGACCCGGCTGTCGCTGCGCCTGGACCTGCGCCAGGGCGACCCGGTCTGGAGCCGCGTGAACGCGCTGCTGGACCGCCACCGCCCCGGACGTACGCCCCTGCGCCTGGATCTGCTGCTGGGCTCGCCGCAGGGCCCGGTGGCCGGCATGCTCGACGTGGCCGGCGACACTGCCGTACGCGTGGACAGCCAGCTGGTGGAGGCGCTGCGCGCCGACCCGGCGGTACGCACGCTGAAAGTGCGGTACAGCCCCCCGTGGGCCAATTGACGCACCAAACGACGGCGTACGGGGTATTTCGACGCATTCGGCTACACTTCCCCTCTTTACTTCACGACGGCTTCCGATGAATCCGAACTATCTCGACTTCGAGCAACCCATCGCTGATCTGGAAGCCAAGATCCAGGAGCTGCGCAGCGCCAGCGCCGGCCCGGCGGTCAATGTCGAGGCCGAAGTGCACGCCCTGCAGGACAAGCTGCGAGTGCGCACCGCGCAGATCTTCCGCAACCTGACCTCGTGGCAGGTGCTGCAGCTGGCCCGTCACCCGCAACGCCCCTACACCCAGGACTACATCCGCATCTTCTGCGACGAGTTCCAGGAACTGGCCGGCGACCGCGCCTTCGCTGACGACAAGGCCATTGTCGGCGGCCTGGCCCGTATCGGCGGCCGTCCGGTGATGCTGATCGGCCACCAGAAGGGCCGCGATACCAAGGAAAAGATCAAGCGCAACTTCGGCATGCCCAAGCCCGAGGGCTACCGCAAGGCCCTGCGCCTGATGAAGATGGCCGAGCGCTTCGGCCTGCCGGTGCTGACCCTGATCGACACCGCCGGTGCCTGGCCGGGCATCGACGCCGAATCGCGCGGCCAGTCCGAAGCGATCGCGCGCAATCTGATGGAAATGGCGGAGCTGAAGGTCCCGGTGATCTGCACCGTGATCGGCGAAGGCGGCTCCGGCGGCGCGCTGGCACTGGGCGTCGGCGATCGCACCATCATGCTGGAGTACAGCGTGTACTCCACCATCAGCCCGGAAGGCTGCGCCTCGATCCTGTGGAAGGACGCCGGCAAGGCCAAGGAAGCGGCCGAGCAGCTGGGCCTGACCGCGCCGCGCCTGAAGGGCCTGGGCCTGGTCGACAAGGTCGTGCGCGAGCCCACCGGCGGCGCGCACCGCAACCCCACCGCGATGGGCAAGCGCCTGAAGGCCGTGCTGCTCAACGAGCTGGACGCGCTGGAAAAGCTGTCCACCGAAGACCTGCTGCAGAAGCGCTACGAGCGCCTGCGCAGCTATGGCGCGTACGAGACCGCCTGATCGGCGGTCCCTGAAGCGCAACAAAAAACCGGGCCATGCGCCCGGTTTTTTTTGTCAGAACGGCTTGGCCAACACCAGCCACACCACCCCGATGAACAGCACCAGCGGCAGCTCATTGAACCAGCGCAGCGCGCGCGAAGACGGCAGCGTTTTGCCCTTCACCGCGCCCTTCAGCAGCCGCCCGGTCCAGGTGAAGTACACCAGCAGCAGCACCACCAGCCCCAGCTTGGCGTGCAGCCAGCCGGCCGCGCCGGGGGCCACCATGGTCGGGAAATCCGGGAATACGCGGTAGCCCAGCCACAGCACCACGCCCAGCACCAGCGCGATGCCGAACATCATGTGCCCGAACCGGTACAGGCGCAGGCCCATCAGCTGCAGGCGCTCCACCACGGGCAGCTGGCCTGCGGTTTCACTCAGGTTGACCAGGATGCGCGGCAGATAGAACACCGATGCCATCCACGCCACCACGAACACCAGGTGGAAGGTCTTGACCCAGTAATAGGACTGCATGCGCTTGCTCCGGCGGCTGGCTTGGAATGTCGTTCATTTTCACCCATTCACCGGCGAGGCGCATGCGCGACGCTTTGACGCACGCCGGTCCGCTACCATGGCGTCCGTTTCCGGCTTCCTGTCTGTGCGCATGACCAAGACCTACGACCACGCCTACTTCCAGCGCTGGTACCAGCCCGACCAGACCGGCGGCGCGGCGCGCCTGGCACGCAAGGTCGCCCTGGCCGTGGCCAGCGCCGAGTACTACCTGGAGCGTCCGATCCGCACCGTGCTGGATATCGGGGCCGGCGAAGCCGCCTGGCGTGCGCCCCTGCTCAAGCTGCGCCCGCGCGTGCAGTACATGGGTTTCGACAGCAGCGAGTACGCCGTGCAGCGCTATGGACGCAGCCGCAACCTGCATCCGGCCCGGGTCGGCGACTTCGCCTGGCTGCGGCCCTGCCCGCCGGTCGACCTCCTGGTCTGCGCCGATGTCATGCATTACGTGCCCAGCCGTGAGCTGCTCCCGGCCCTGGCCGGCTTTGCCGAGCTCACCGGTGGCGTGGCCTTCCTGGAGGCCTTCACCGCCGAGGACGAGTTTGAGGGCGACCACGAGGGCTTCCAGGCCCGCCCGGCCAGCTGGTACCGTCGCCACCTGAAGGCCGAGGGCTTCACCGCGCTGGGCTCGCACTGCTGGCTGTCGCCGGCGCTGGCCGGCCACGCGGCCGGGTTGGAGCGCGGTGCCTATTAAGGCGCTTCACACCCCGATGCGCTATGCTGCGCGGCAACATATGACCATACATATTCGGACGCCATGCTCTACCAGCTGCATGAGTTGACCCGCAACATGCTCGCACCCTGGGTGCACCAGGCCCAGGCCAACGCGAAGTTCTTCGCCAACCCGGGCCATTGGTGGTCGCAGATGCCCGGTGCCGACCGCCTCGCTGCGGTCAATGAGCTGTTCCACCGCATCGGCAAGGATTACGAGAAGCCCGAGTGGGGCATCAACGAAATCGACGTCGATGGCGAGCGCGTGCCGATCGTGGTCCATGAAGAGGTCAGCAAGCCGTTCTGCAAGCTGCTGCGCTTCAAGCGCCACAGCAACGAAGCCGACCAGCTGCACACCATGCTCAACCAGCCGTTCGTGCTGGTGGTGGCCCCGCTGTCGGGTCACCACGCCACGTTGCTGCGTGACACGGTGCGTACGCTGCTGCGCGACCACCGCGTGTATGTGACCGACTGGGTCGACGCGCGCATGGTGCCGGCCAGCGAGGGCGAATTCAGCCTGGACGACTACATCGGCTACGTGCAGGAATTCATCCGCCATCTGGGCGCTGAGAAGCTGCACGTGGTCAGCGTGTGCCAGCCGACCGTGCCGGTCCTGGCAGCGGTGTCGTTGATGGCCAGCCGTGGCGAGACCACGCCGCGCACGCTGGTGATGATGGGCGGTCCGATCGATGCGCGCTGCAGTCCCACTGCCGTGAACAACCTGGCCACCCAGAATCCGCTGTCGTGGTTCGAGAACAACGTGATCCACACCGTGCCGCCGGGTTATCCCGGTGCAGGCCGCCAGGTGTATCCGGGCTTCCTGCAGCATGCCGGGTTCCTGTCGATGAACCCCAGCCGCCACTTCAGCTCACACTGGGACTTCTATGCCGACCTGGTGAAGGGCGACATGGAAGACGCTGACGCGCATCGTCGCTTCTACGACGAGTACAACGCGGTGCTGGACATGCCGGCGCGCTATTACCTGGACACCATCCGCGTGGTGTTCCAGGAATTCCTGCTGCCACGTGGCGAGTGGTTCGTGCAGGGCGAACGCGTGGACCCCGGTGCGATCACCGGCACCGCGCTGCTCAGCATTGAAGGCGAGCTCGATGACATCGCCGGTCTCGGCCAGACCGAGGCCGCGCAGGCGCTGTGTACCGGTATCCCGGAAAAGCACCGCGAGCATTTCATCGTCGAAGGTGCAGGTCATTACGGCATCTTCAGCGGCCGTCGCTGGCGCGAAACCGTGTATCCGAAGGTGCGCGCGTTCTTTGCCGCGCATGCGCAGGCGGCGGTGAAGCCGAAGAACGTGACGCCGATCCGCCGCAAGAAGGCCGGCTAAGACCTCAATCCGTTCGAGGTCCCGGTAGCGCCGGCCGTTGGCCGGCCCTCATGAACGTTTGACGCATCCGGAAGGCCGGCCAACGTTACGCCTGCCGTCCTGGCAGCCGCCCTTCGGGCCATCGCTTCGCGATGTTGAGAACGGCTCCTGCCGTTCTCTTCGGCGCTACCGTGCCACTCACGCTCGGCCTACAACCGCACGAGCAGATGCTTGGCCATCTGCCCATGCAGATGCCCCACCGCGCGTGCCAGGTGCATGGTGCAGAACAGGATCACCACGCCCAGGATGGCCAGCATCGGCGTCGCCCACACCGGCAGCAGCAGCATTTCGCCGTCGATGTAGATCCCAGGGCTGCCGCCCAGTGCGAAGACCGCCGCCACCGGTGCCCAGATGAAGGCCAGCGACAGCGACAGCAGCGTGACCGCCACGGTGAAGTAGAGAATGCCCAGCGGCAGCATCAACACGAAGTACAGCATGGTCAGCCAGGTGCGCCCATCGGTGAACATGTCACCAATGCGCTGGAGCCAGCTGCGGCTGCGGTCGGCATAGCGCGGTCGGCGCGGCATGCGTTCGCCCAGCAGTACTTCCACCAGCCGCCCTTCCAGCAGCGCCAGCCCGCGCACCGAACCGAAGAACAGCACGGTGAGCGGGATGCCGATGATCAGGATCATCATGCCCAACGACAGCGACAGGCCAGTGACCACCCACATGAAGAAGAAGATGCCGGTGGCCATCGACAGCAGCATGTAGAACAGCGAACCGTAGGTACGCGGTTCCAGCGCCACGCCGAAGAAGCGTGCCAGTGCCGAGCGGTGCGGTACCGGTGCGTCGGTCGCGGCCACGCTTGCGCTGCCGGCAACGGCGGCTACCGCCGCAGCAGCGCCTGGCTCGGCCGCCGGCACTACCCGTGCGATGGGACGCACGCTGGCACTGGGCGTGCGCAATGCACGGTTCACGGTGATCTCGGTTTCGCGGTAGATCTCCGCCACTTCTTCAGGTGCGCCATAGCTGCCGGCGACATCGGCGATCACTTCGGCCTCGCTGCGGCCCGGCTGTGCGGCCAGTTCCGAACGCAGGTACTCCTCGGCGTCATACAGCGCGTCCTGCACCATCGCCGGATCGGCGTCGTGCAGCGCGGCGCGCAGCTGGGCCAGGTACTGCGGAATGGTGGTGGGCAGGCCTGCCCCCGCCGTGGTCTGTTCGTTCATTGCAGTACCCCTT
>NZ_JASCOZ010000175.1 GCF_029960115.1 Stenotrophomonas sp. PS02289 | reverse complement strand
GCCCGGGACCGGCCCGGGCGTGGTCGTTCCCCAACGGTGTGCGTTACCAGGTCACGCCGAGGCCGGCCCCGTACGAACGTTCATTGCCTGCGCTGGAAACGCCGAGCGAGCCGGCAACGCGCTCCGAGAAGCGCCGACGGAACCCCACGGCGAAGGCCTGTTCGCCGTCGGTGGAGCCGACGCCGACACCCAGCCAGTTGGCACCCACGTCGGGCATCCCCAGGCTGTGGACCTGGGCTGCCGCCATCGCGCCCTGCCGGCTGATCCGTCGATCCACCTTGCGCAGCTGATCGTCGATCGCGTCCAGCCGGGCGTCCACGCCGGCGAAGCGGTCATTCATCTCGCCGCGCAGCTGGTCCAGATCAGCCGCTGCGACGCCGCCACCGCCACCGCTTCCCAGCAGGGCGATCTGCTGGTCGGTGTAACTGTTGGCCTGCTGCAGGGCACCGTCGGTATAGCTGTTGGCCTGTTGCAGAGTGGTGGCGGCCGTGTCATTGAGCTGGCTGACGTTCACGCCATCGGTGTCGGCGGTGCCGGCGGCGACATTGGTGATGCGGCGCTCCGCACCGGCGGCGCCGACCGACACGGTGTTGTCCTGGTCGGCGACGGAGTTGGCACCGATGGCCACTGCATTGGCAGCGGTGACGGACGTGTTGTAACCCAGCGCGGTACTGGCATCACCGCTGGCCGTGGCGCTGCGGCCGAAGGCGCTGGAGAACGCGCCGGACGAACTGGCGAGGACGCCAATGGCGCTGGAGTTCGCTCCGCTGGCGTCCGCCTGGGTGCCAAACGCGGCACTGGTGCCGCCCGAGGCGGTGGCACCGTCGCCGCAGGCGTAGTCACTGCCGCCCGTGGCGGTAGGCGCAACGCCGCCGGTCTGGTCGCACACGGATTGTGCCCAGGTCGGCGCGGCGCAGAGTGCGAGGCCGAGGGCGAAGGTGATGCGGGTGGGGGAGAGGAAGGCGGCAAGCGGGCGCACGCCGCGCGCAGAACGGGTATCCCTGGAACGTGCCATGGTCGAGGTCTCCGTCAGCAGCGCGCGCCGGCCTGTCCTGGGTGGCCGGTGTGGCTGCAAGAATCCCCCGATTCCCCGCAGGCCGGCAGGAACGGTGGCGCTCCTGCCAGCATGCAGCTGGGGGCGAACTTAGTCGCCCCTGTGTCATGGTGCTGTGAAAGAAATGCCGCTGGAGTGTGCGGTGGTTCGCAGATCTGAGGATTGCAAGCACCGTTTGGGCCGGCCAACGGCCGGCGCTACCGGGTTCGGGTTCGCCCGTCGTGTTTCAGCCGGCCAGTTCAGTCTGGTCGCGTTCGATGCCGTATTTGCGCAGCTTTTCCACCAGCGTGGTGCGGCGCAGGCCGAGCAGTTGTGCGGCGTGCGCCACCACGCCCTGGGTGCGTTCCAGCGCTTCGTTGATCAGGGTCAACTCGATGTTGGCCATGTGGTGGCGCAGGTCCAGGCCGTCGTCGGGCAGGGCCGGCGTGCGTGCCGCTTCCGCCGGGTTCTGCGGCGCTGCCGCCGTGCCCGCACCCGGGGTGTGGAAGGAGAAGCTGCGCAGGTCCAGACGCTCGTCGCTGGTGGCCGCCGCGACCGTCGTCGGTGCCGGTGTGGCGGGGTTGAAATCGCCACGGTAGCGGGCCGGCAGGTCCTGCACGCGGACCGTGCCGCCGGGGTGTAGCACAGCGAGGCGTTCGACCAGATTGGTCAGTTCGCGCACATTGCCGGGCCACTCGTAGGCGGCCAGTGCCTGCAGTGCTTCGGGGCTGAAGCGCACTTCGCCACGACCGGTTCGTGCCAGCTGCGCGGCGATGGTGCTGACCAGCGCGGGCAGGTCTTCGGTGCGATCACGCAGCGAAGGGACCTCGATCGGGAACACATTGAGGCGATAGAACAGATCCTCGCGGAACTTGCCTTCGGCAATGCGCGATTCCAGGTCACGATGCGTCGCCGCGACCACGCGGACATTGCAGCGGATGGTCTGGTTGCCGCCGACGCGCTCGAAGCTGCGCTCCTGCAGCACGCGCAGCAGCTTGACCTGCATCGGCAGGCTCATGTCGCCGATTTCATCCAGCAGCAGGGTGCCGCCCTCGGCCATCTCAAAGCGGCCTTTGCGGGCGCTGAGTGCACCGGTGAACGCGCCCTTTTCGTGTCCGAACAGTTCGCTTTCCAGCAGGTCGGCAGGAATGGCCCCGCAGTTGATGGCGACAAACGGACCATCGCGACGCGGTGAGCGCTGGTGGATCGAGCGCGACACCACTTCCTTGCCCGTGCCCGACTCGCCCAGAACCAGCACGGTGGTGTCGAACGCGGCGACCTGCTCGATCATCTGGCGCAGTTCGGTGACAGCGGCACCGTCGCCGGTGGGGCCGTGGTCCTGTGCGGCACCGGCCTGGTGTTCCGCATCGAGCCGCTTAAGGCTGGCGCGTCGCAGCAGCGCTTCCATCTGCGCATGCCGCAACGGCGCTTCCAGCGGCCACACGTTGGCCTCGTGCAGGCCATGGTGACGGGCGAACGCGGTGGTGTCGCCGTCGATCAGCATCACTGGCGGTGGCAGGGCACCGTGTCCGGCCCAGGCGAACAGGGCATCGGTGGCCGCGCTCTGCTCCAGGCTGCCGATGATGACCGCCATCCAGTCATTGCTGCGCTGGCGGCTGGTGTCGAAATCACCGGCGTCGACCACCCAGCGCGGGTTGAAGTCCATGAATTCAAGCAGGGCGACGGTACGCTCGGCACGCACCGCGTCGTTGTCCAGCACCAGAATGCGAGACTCGCTCATGCCGTCACTCCTTTCAGGCCCTCGAGAATGGGCATGACCTCCTGGATGTAGGAGAGCTTGCTGACGAAGTTGTCGGCACCCGCCCGCAACGCATGTTCACGATGCTCGGCGTCGTCGAAGTGGCTGGCGATGACGATGTACGGTGCATCGTCCTGGGTCTTGATCAGGCGGGTGGCCTGCAGCCCGCCCATTTCCGGCATGGCCAGGTCCATCAGCACAACCTGCGGACGCAGCGACTCGGAGCGCTCGATGGCTTCCAGGCCATTTCCCGCGCTGCCGATGACATCCAGCCAGTCGACCTTGCGGAAGTGACGCATGGCCGCGTTGATGAAACCTTCGTGGTCATCGACCAGCAGGACGGTGAGCTTGTTCATGACGTGTACTTCCTTCAGCCCACCCGGGCCAATAGCGGGGACCGGGCGCTGGCCCGACGGCGTTCACGTGCCGGGGCAATGTCCAGTTGTTCGCGGTATTTTGCAACGGTACGGCGTGCAATGTTCACTCCCTGACGTGACAGGAGTCCCGCAATTGCCTCGTCAGCCAGCGGACGACCGGCCGGTTCAGCATCGATCAGGCGGCGAACCATGGCTTTGACGGCCTGTCCGGAGACGCTGGCCCCTTCCAGGCGCACGGCGAAGAAGTGCTTCAGCTCCAGGGTGCCCCGGGGGGTCTGCAGGTACTTTCCGGTGGTAATGCGCGAAACGGTCGATTCGTGCATGCCGATCGCGTCGGCCACTTCCTTCAGGGTCAGGGGGGCCATGGCTTCTTCACCGCGGGTGAGGAAGCCGGCCTGGCGTTCGATGATGACGGCGGTGGTGCGCAGCAGGGTGTCGTAGCGCATCGACAGCCCGCGGGTCAGCCAGCGGGCTTCCTGCAGCATGTCACGCAGCGGCTGAGCGGCGTCGCCGGCATCGGCCAGCGCGTGCTCATAGCTGGCGTTGATGCTGAGGCGACGGCTGGTGGCCGGGTTCAGGGCAACCCGCCACTGGCCGTCGGCGTGCCAGGCGATGACGTCGGGGATGACCGCGCCGGTGGTGTCCGGCAGCAGGCTTTCACCCGGGCGCGGCTGCAGCGACAGGATCAGGCGTACGGCCTCGTGGATGTCGGCCTCTTCGGCGTCGAGCTGCCGCGCCAGCGCCGCGTAGTCGTGGGCGGCCAGCAGGGCCAGGCCTTGATCCAGCACGCGCTGGGCCAGGTGGCGCGCCGGAACGCGGCCGTGCAGGGCGCGCAGCTGGGCCGACAGGCATTCATGCAGGTCACAGGCGGCCAGGCCGGCCGGGTCGCCGTGCAGGATCTGCTGGCGAACGGCTTCGACCCCGGCGGCGTCCATGTCGCTGCGGGCAGTGGCCAGCAACTGCAGCTGCGCCAGCGGCGCGGTCAGGTAGCCGGCATCGTCGCAATGTTCCAGCCAGAATCCGGCGACCTCGAGCTGGCGGGCATCCAGCTCCAGTGACAGACGCTGCAGGGCGCGCAGCTGCGGATCTGTGGACTCGTCGGCGGCGATCCGCTGCATGCGGTCGTCATCGCCGTCATTCCAGCTGGCACCGGTCACGTCCCACACGTTGGTCTCGGGCAGCTCGTCAAACGCGGCGACCTCGACCTGGGTGCCGTCGACGGTGCTGGGGGCGGCATCCTGTTCGGGGGCTTCTTCCAACTCCAGCAGCGGATTGGTCTCCAGCGCGCGGCGGATTTCCAGCTCGAGCTGCAGGCCATCCAGCTGCAGCAGACGGATCGACTGCAGCAGCTGCGGCGTGAGGTGGAGTTGCTGACCCAGCTGGGTCGAGAGTGTCGGCTTCATGCGTGTTCCCCGTCGCGCCGCGTCCCCGGTGCGTTCTGGAACACATCTTGCTTGTCAGGGGGCAGGGGGGGAATCAGGGGGTTCCTGAGTGCGGTCGTTCAATCCCTGACGGCGTGTAAGGAAGTTCCTGACGGCGGTTCGATGTTTTGACGCGGGGCGTGGCCGGAAAGCGGCTTTTCCGTGGCTGCACAGCGCCTCGGCGATCAGGATTCTGACGTGACGGGTCGATTCCGCCTGAATGCGTCGGGGAACCGACGCGGGGCGGGCGGTCGAACCAGCAGGGGGGCTCGCCCTACAGCTCGTGCTGATGGCGGGCGGCGAGCAGCAGCAGGTCGTTGGCGCGGCGGCAGCCCAGAGACTCCATCATGCGCGCGCGGTGGGTTTCCACGGTCTTGACGCTGATGCCCAGGTCGGCGGCGATTTCCTTGTTGCTCTCGCCCTTGCCGATCTGGCGCAGGATCTCGCGCTGGCGCGGCGACAGGGCGGCGATGCCAACCGGCTTCTCGCGACCCAGCATGGGGGCGAGCATCTTGGCCGAGATCTGCGGGCTCAGGAAGACCTGGCCGGCGTGTGCGGCGCGCAGCGCCAGCTCCAGTTCCTGCGGCGCGGCGTCCTTGACCACGAAGCCCACTGCGCCACGGTCCAGCGCATCGCGCACGTGCACGGCATCGTCGTGCATGGTCATCATCACCACGCGGGTACCCGGCGCACGCATGAGGATGTCGCTGAGCGCTTCGAGCCCGGTGCGGCCGGGCAGGGACAGGTCCATCAGGATCACATCGGGCGAGTGCTGCAGGGCGAGCTGCAGCGCCTGCTCGGCGTTGCTGGCCTCGGCCACCACGGACACGTCGGCGAAGGTCTGCAGCAGACGGCCAAGGCCTGCCCGGACCAGAGTGTGATCGTCGACGATGAGAACGCGCACGGATGTGAGGAAAGGTGAGGACAAGTCCTTCACATTAACCCGTTGGGGGCGCATAGCCAAGCGTATGGCGTGACAACAAATACCGGGAGGTCAGGATTCGCGGCCACGTCGGCTGTCGGCCACCTGGCGACGGTGCAGCCGGAACAGATGCCGTTCCAGGGCCATTTCGAGCCCGTCGCTGACCGGCTCAAAGCGCAGCCACAGGTAGTAGGCACCGCCGCCGGTGGCGGCCTCGGCCAGGACCGAGACCGGCAGGTCGATATGGTCGGGCAGCCAGTCGCAGGGCTGCAGGCGGATGATGCCCAGGCTGCCGGGGGTGGCCGCGCTGCGGCTGCCCAGTTCCAGGCGGATGCCCCGTCGGGACCAGCGCAGGGGGCGAAGCGGCAGGTCCTGGGCGCTCTGCCGGACCAGCCGGCCAAGCAGCACCATGACCAGGTCCAGCTTGGCCTCCAGCCGCAGCAGGTGCTGGCCGGAATCGCCACGTTCGTCGTGGCCGTCATCACTGCGGCTGTCTTCGACCAGGGCGACGCTGCGCAGCAGGGTCTCGGCGCTACCGGGGCGGATGACCGCGCTGCCCAGCCGGAACTCGGCGGGCAGGGCCAGGTCGCAGCTCAGCGTTTCGTCGAACAGCGCGCTTTCGGCGGGATGCAGGACTTCGCTGGCGCGGGGATCGTTCATGCCAGGGATTCTGCCCGCAGGTATGCGAGGGAGGCGCGAACGGCGCGTCGGCCGGCGGTGAGGTGTTCGCCGGCTTCGTCACGGCGGGCGGCCATGCGAATGCTCAGCTGCTGCTGGCGCGCGATCAGGCCATGCAGCGAACCGGCATCGATCTGCCCCTGGTCGCCGTCAAGCCAGGCCCGAACCTGGCCGTCGTAGGTGTCCATCAGGCGCTGGGTAAGGTCGTGGTCCTCACCCTCGACCGCGGCCGACAGCTCGTCCAGCGCTGCATGCAGCAGCTGCACGTCATCGTGGGCGAGTGCGGCGTTCATCAGGCACCCACCGCGGCAGGCTGGCGCTGGTCATGGGGGATGGCATTCCAGGCCGCATCGATCTCGCTCAGCAGCTGCAGCGATTCCTGCAGGGCGACGGGGTCATTGTGCAGATTGGCATCAGTGAGGCGCTGCATGACGTAGTCATACAGGGCCGACAGGTTGCCGGCGATGTCACCGCCCGCTTCATGGTCGAGCGAGCCATTGAGGTGGCCGACGATGGCGCAGGCCTCGCCGATGGCCTTGCCCTTGCGCGCCTGGTCGTTGCGCTCCAGGCAGGCTTCGGCCAGGCGGATGCGTTCGCAGGCACCGGCCAGCAGCAGCGCGACCAGCTTGTGCGGGTCGGCGTCGGTGACGGCGGTGGACACGCCCACCTTGCGGTATTGCTCTGCGTACTGACGGCTGGAACCGTACATTCGAAACTTCTCCTCTCTTCCCGGAACCCGCATGGGGCGCGGTCCCTGGTGGTGCCGGGCGCTGCCCGGTCAGCCCCACCGCGCGGCAGTGGCGGTGGGTGTTGCTCTCAATATCGGCGCTGGTGCGTGCAAACTTGAGGCGTCGTGTGAGAAACGGTGATCAGCTGCTGGTCTTCTTGGCCAGCGCCTGGGTCAGGCTGTCGCTGGTGGTCTGCATCTGGGTGACCAGGGTTTCCATGGCGGTGAACTGCTTGGTGTACCGGTCGGAGACCTTCTCCATGCGCGCGTCGAGCGCGTCCAGGCGGCTTTCCAGATCCTTGATCTGCTTGTCCAGCGAATTCTTGCGCTGGGTCAGGGTGCCGGTTTCCTTGTCCAGATTGCTCTTGATCAGCGAATCCATGGACTTGCCGATGGTGCCTTCGGCCCCGAACAGCTTGGAGACGGCTTCGGGATCCTTGCCGATGGCGGTTTCCATCTTGGCGCTGTCCAGCGTCAAGGTGCCGTCGGCGGCCAGGGTGACGCCCATGTCCTTGAGTGCATTGATGTTCGTGCTGAACTGGCTGCGCAGCTGCTGCTGCAGCCCGCGCACCATGGCGTCGCCGGTAAGGGCCGAGGCGGTGTTGGTGGCGGTGTTGTAGGCGCTGGAGGACTTCAGCGCGTTGTTCATGGCGTTGTAGGCGGCCACGAAGGCGGCCATGTCGGTTTTCAGCGAGGTGTTGTCACGGGTGATGGTGAGGGTCTGGGTCTTGCCCGCCTCGGTACCGGCCTTGGTCAGGGTGAGGTTCACCCCGGGCACGATGTCGCTGATGGTGTTGGAGCTGGAGGTGCGGGTGAAGCCGTCAACCACGACGACCGCGTCTTTGGGCTCGACGGTCTGGGTCATGCCGGAACCGGCGGTGCCATCGTAGGTGAGGGCGCTGAGCCCGCCGTTGCCACCGCTGGTGCTGATGGTGACGGCACCGGCCAGGCCGGTATCGACGGCGCTGAGCACCAGGTGCTGGCCATCGTCGGCGGTGATGACGCTGGCGGTGACGCCCTTGCCGCCGGCGGCCTTGTTGATGGCGGCGGCGATGTCGGTCAGCTTGCTGTCTTCCTTGATGGTGACATCGAGGGTCTTGTCGCCGTAGGCGAGGGTGAGCGTGCCGTCACCGACGACCTGGTCCTTGCCGAAGGCCCCGGAGCTGAGCTTCTGGCCCTGCGCCAGCGATTTGACTTCGACCTGGTGGGTGCCGGCCGAGGCGCTGGCGGCCCCATCGGAGGTATCGATGCTGGCGCTGAAGTTGGAATCAGTGACAGTGGAGGCCTTGAATGCCGGCTTGTCGGCATTCTTCATCAGGCTGGTCAGCGTGGTCTGCAGGTTGGTCATGCCACTGGTCAGGGTGGCGATCGCCGACAATTTGGCGCTGGCGGCGGTGCCGGCGGCATTGATCTGGTTTTCCTGCGGTTCGCGCTCCTTGGCGACCAGCTGGGCCACCAGGGTGGGGATGTCGAGGCCGGTACCGATGGTTCCAATTGCCATGTCTGCAGTCCTGTATTCGTAACGGTGGGCACGCAACCGCCTGCTGCGCCTGCAGGGGGTATCGGCCCGAAACGGGAAGTCTTGAACCAGGGCCTTGTGGCTGCCCCGGTAGTGCCGAATTTCATGCAAGCCCTGTGCCATGGTGTGTCGGCATTCGACGGTTTACGGGTCGCCGGGCGTTGCCCGGCTGCTGTTGGATTTGGGCGAACAGCCCGTGGCTGCCGGTCTACGTGTGTGGGGCCGGCGGGTGGGGGGTACGGGAC
>NZ_JASCOZ010000174.1 GCF_029960115.1 Stenotrophomonas sp. PS02289 | reverse complement strand
GCCCTCGGGATCGCCTGGGCCGGCCAACGGCCGGCGCTACCGGATACGTCACGCGGTCAGAGATTGGCGTCCTGCAGTTGCAGTGTCGCCATCACCCCCAGACGCAGCGGCTGGCCCTCCACATCATCCACCGGCGGCAGCTTCACCGGCTCCAGGCTCACGCCGCTGAAATGCTTCACCTGGAACAGCACATCCAGCCCGTGCGCCCGTGACGTGCTGCCGGCGACGGACGGCGGTTCCACCCGTTCGCCGGGATTCTTCCGTGCCGGCTGGAAGCCGGGCGAGCTGCTCACCAGTTCGTCGGTGCTGGCCGCATAGGCCCCGGCGATCAGCGAGGGCAGGCCGTCGGCGGTCGCGCCGATCCAGGTCATCAGGTCGCCGGTCTGGTGGCGGCGAATGGCGGCTTCGTCCGGCTCGGGCCATAACCGGGCCACGTAGACGTTGATCAGGTCCTCGCCCCGCTTGACCCGCAGCATACCGGCCGCGCTGTAGCGCCCGGGGGGATGCAGCAGGGTGACGCCATCCTCGACCACCTCGAGTCGGCTGAGCATGGCGCTGCCCTGGCGCAGCGGCTGGCTGGGTGGGTCGGCGGTGACGAAGTCGCAGCTGTAGCGCAGGCGCACCGCCAGCCAGCAGGCGCGATTGTTGCGGCTCTTGTCCTGCTCCACACGCTGCACGGCGATCACGTCCGGCTGCAGCGCTTCCAGCAGTTGCAGCACCTGGTCCCGCCGTTGCTGCCACTGGCTGTCGTCCTGCACCGGCAGTTCCAGCGTGGCCACCTTGAGCAGGCGCGGCGCGGCCTCGACCTGACGGGCATGGGTCAGGCCGGTGGGGGCAACCAGCAGCATCAGCAGGAGCCAGCAGGGCCAGCGTCCCGGTCCAACCGAGGGGAGGGGGGGCATAACGATAAGTTTACGCATGTGTCGTCGACGCGCCGTGACCCCGGCCACAGATGGCCTGCCATGGATACGGCCGCCTGTCACGTCCGGGCGCAACGTGCGCCGCTGCGGCCCTTCCGGTACCCTTTCACCCTTTATACACGCAGGACAGCCCCATCGAATGAGCACGCAAGCAGCCGCCAGCGCTGGCAAGGGAAAAATGCCAGGGCAGATTCCGTACATCATTGGCAACGAGGCCTGCGAGCGGTTCAGCTTCTATGGGATGCGCAACATCCTGGTGCAGTTCCTGATCACCTCGCTGCTGCTGCAGGAGGTCCTGGACCCGGCCCGTGAGGCCGAAGCCAAGGACATCATGCACAGCTTCATGATCGGCGTGTACTTCTTCCCGCTGCTGGGCGGCTGGCTGGCCGACCGCTTCTTCGGCAAGTACAACACCATCCTGTGGTTCAGCCTCATCTACTGCGCGGGCCACGCCTGCCTGGCGGTCTTCGAGAACAGCCGTGAGGGCTTCTTCCTGGGCCTGGGCCTGATCGCACTGGGTGCGGGCGGTATCAAGCCGCTGGTGGCCTCGTTCATGGGCGACCAGTTCGACCAGACCAACAAACACCTGGCCAAGGTGGTGTTCGACGCCTTCTACTGGATCATCAACTTCGGCTCGCTGTTTGCCTCGCTGCTGATCCCGCTGGCGCTGAAGAACCTGGGCCCGCAGTGGGCGTTCGGTATTCCGGGCATCCTGATGTTCGTGGCCACCTTCGTGTTCTGGATGGGACGCAAGCGCTATGTGATGGTGCCGCTGCCGCCGAAGGACCCGCATTCGTTCGCCAATGTGGTGCGGACGGCGCTGATGGCGCGCCGCGCTGTCCCCGGGCCGGCTTCGCGCGTGATGCGTGGCATCGGCGTGGCGATCGCGCTGGCCTCGACTTACTGGCTGGGCGTTGCCGCGATCATCCCCTGTGTGGTTGTGGCGCTGCTGTGGGTCCGTCGCGAGCGACCGGGTCTGGCCATGGCGCTGGGCGGTGTGGCAGTGGCGCTGGGCATGGGTATCTTCACGCCGATGCTGGGCATCGTGATCGTGCTGTGTCTGGCGCTGGTGGCGCTGCTGGTCGGCATTGGTGGCGGGGCGTGGCAGCAGCTTGAAGGGGCGCGCGGCCAGCATCCGGACGAAGCCGTCGAAGGCGTGCGCTCGGTGCTGCGCGTGCTGGTGATCTTCGCGCTGACCACCCCGTTCTTCTCGTTGTTCGACCAGAAGGCGTCGACCTGGGTGCTGCAGGGCAAGGACATGGTGATGCCGAGCTGGTTCACCGCCTCGCAGATGCAGGCCTTGAACCCGGCGCTGGTGATGATCCTGATTCCGTTCAACAACCTCGTGCTGTACCCGGCCCTGCGCCGTTTCGGGTTCGAGCCGACCGCGCTGCGCCGCATGACCGCCGGTATCGCATTCAGCGGCCTGGCCTGGGTGGTGGTGGGCGGTATCCAGGTGATGATGGATGGCGGCAACGCCATGTCGATCTTCTGGCAGGTGCTGCCGTATGCGCTGCTGACCTTCGGTGAGGTGCTGGTCTCGGCCACCGGCCTGGAGTTCGCCTACAGCCAGGCTCCGCAGGCCATGAAGGGCGTGGTGATGAGCTTCTGGAACCTGACCACCACGATCGGCAACCTGTGGGTGCTGCTGTCCAACGCGGCCGTGCGCAATGACGGGGTGACCCAGAAGATCGCCAGTACCGGGTTGAGCGAGGCGGCGTTCCTGATGTTCTTCTTCGCCGGCTTCGCCTTTGTCGCGGCGTTGGCCTTCGGTTGGTATGCCAAGCGCTATCGTATGGTCGACAACTACCGCGCTGCCTGAGTACCCCGATGACCCCTGTGAATCTGCTGCTGATCGCCATCACCGTCCTGGTGTCGTGGATGGCGTTCAAAAACCGTGCGCTGGCTGACCGTCTGATCCTGTGGCCGCCGGCGGTGCAACGCCATCGCCAGTATGACCGCCTGATCACCTGTGGCTTCATTCATGGCGATTGGCAGCACCTGCTGTTCAACATGATCACCCTGTTCTTCTTCGGCGGCCAGATCGAGCGCGTGATGCTGGGCCTGACCGGCAGCTACCTGACCTACCCGGCGTTCTACCTGGGCGCGCTGCTGGTGTCGGTCCTGCCGACCTACCTGAAGAACCACAACAATCCGAACTATGCCTGCCTGGGCGCATCGGGTGCGGTGTCGGCGGTGCTGTTCGCCTTCATCCTGCTCAGCCCGTGGAGCATCATCTTCGTGTTCTTCATTCCCGCGCCGGCGATCATCTATGCCGTGTTCTACGTGGGCTACAGCATCTGGATGGACCGGCGGGGTGGCGATTACGTCAACCACAACGCGCACCTGGCCGGTGCCGCGTTCGGCGTGCTGTTCATGCTGGCCATGCGCCCGGAGATCTTCCAGCACTTCCTGCGCGAGCTGAGCAACCCGCGTTTCAACCTGATGGGCGGTTGATGGCGGGGCGGGTCACGACCAACGGTCGTGACCCAGCCTGCATCACGCCGCGAGACGGCCATCAACCCCATAGGCGCTGAGCAGCCGGGTGTACACCTCGTGGTCGATCAGGTCGAATTCCGACCCCTGGGTCTGGCCATTGAGGGCCAGCTGGAACAGGCCTTCCAGCAGCGAGCTGTCGGCGTCGGAGGGCAGCGGGGCAGCAGGTACGTGGTCCATGTACGACTCCTTATGACACGGAGAGGGCAGGCAGGTGTCGCAAGGCTCGTGCCAGCTTTTGCGACCTGTCAGCCCCCTGTATCGGCTTGAACCGGCCTGACTTTAGGGGCAGATGTGACGCACCGCGTCCAGAACTGCCCGGATTCAGACTTCACACGGCCGTGGCGGGCGGCTCCGCACTATCGCGGCAATTTCCGCAGGAGACCTTGCCCATGGCTTCTGTAACCCCGCCCGGATTGGCATACGAGGTCGAACACGACCAGGTCCATCACCGGTTCAAGGCCCGGGTCAGGGGGTATGAGGCGGTGCTGGACTACCAGATCAAGCGCAAGCGGATGACCATCCTCCATACCGGGGTGCCGGAGGAGATCGGGGGCCGTGGCATTGCCGGAGAATTGACCAAGGTCGCCCTGCGTTTCGCCCGCGAGCAGGGCTACAAGGTGATACCCGCCTGCGAGTATGCCGAGGCGTTTCTGGACCGGCACCATGACGAGTACCAGGACCTGCTGCTCGGCTGAACAATGATGAGTTGTGCTTCACGGAAGAAGGATCATGATGCGTGGATTCAACAAGGGGATTGCAATGAAGATCGCAGGAAACCGCCGGGCATTGGGTTACGGCGGCTGGGTGTTGGCACTGGGTCTGGTGCTGGTTTCAGGCTGCAAACGTGAGGCAGAGGCCCCGGCGGATGCGCCGGCAGAAGGCACCGCCGCCGCGTTGCCGGAGAACGTTGATGCGCCGGCGGCCGCCGAGGCCCGCGTCGAACTGCGCGACGTCAGCGAAAACAGCCCCAAGGCGGTGGTCGGCATCAGCTACCCGCAGGATGTGAGCCAATACCCCGGCCTGGCCAAGGCGTTGTCGGATTACGCGACCGCCGCGCGCGGCGAACTGCAGCAGGCCATCGACGGGCTCGGAAACGACACCCCGACCATGCCCTATGAGTTGTCGCTGAGTTTCGAGAAGCTGCTGGAAACGCCGCAGCTGGTGGTCGTGAGTGCCGACGGCAGCCGTTACACCGGCGGTGCCCATGGCGAACCGCTGGTGGCGCGGTTCGTGTGGCTGCCGGACCAGCAGAAACTGCTGACCGCAGAGTCGCTCATTCCCGACAGCAAGGGCTGGGCGGCGGTCAGCGACTACGTGGCCGACCAGCTGCGTGAGCGCGTGGCCACTCGTTTGAGTGCCGAGGACATGGAGCCGGGCCAGCTGCAGGAATCCCTGCGCAGCGCCAGCCGCATGATCGCCGACGGCACCGGGGCCAGCCCCGACAACTTCAGCCAGTTCCAGCCGGTGACCGATCCGCAGGGTCACATCACCGCGCTGCGCTTCGTGTTCCCGCCGTATCAGGTCGGCCCGTACTCGGACGGCACCCAGACCGTGGACGTGCCGGCCAGCCTGCTGGCTCCGCACGTGGCTCCGGCGTTCGCCGGTCTGTTCGCGAAAGGCTGAGGCGGGGGCGTGCGTGGACGTCGGGCTGCAGCGTCGGGTTGCCGAACTGCTGCTCGAGGCGGATGTCATTCTGGGCGGCAATCGCCCGCATGACCTGCAGGTCCATGATGAGCATTTCTATTCGCGGGTGATCGCCCACGGCTCACTGGGCCTGGGCGAAAGCTACATGGACGGGCAGTGGGATGCCGTCTCGCTGGACAGCTTCCTGCTGCACCTGATGCAGGCACACCTGGACGAACGCGTGCACGGCTGGCGCGAGCTGGCCGATGCCGTGAAGGCGCGGTTGTTCAACCTGCAGTCCGGTAGCGGCGGTCTGGAAGTGGGAAAGCGCCACTACGACCTCGGCAACGACCTCTACCAGGCCATGCTCGGCCGCCGGCTGGTGTACAGCTGTGGCTACTGGGCCGATGCGGTGGACCTGGACAGTGCGCAGGAAGCCAAGCTCGACCTCATCTGCCGCAAGCTGCGATTGCGCCCGGGCCAGCGCGTGCTCGACATTGGCTGTGGCTGGGGCGAGGCGCTGGAATACGCGGCCACGCGATATGGCATCTCCGGCGTGGGCATCACCATCTCGCAGGAGCAGGCCGAGTTCGCGCGGCACCGCTGCGCTGGCCTGCCGGTGGAGATCCGCCTGCAGGATTACCGCGAGCTGGACGAATCGTTCGACGCCATTCTGTCGGTCGGCATGTTCGAGCACGTGGGCGACAAGAACTACCGCACGTACTTCGAGGTGGCACGGCGCTGCCTGAAACCCGAGGGCTTGTTCCTGCTGCACACCATAGGCAGCAACATCTCGCGCCACCGCACCGACCCGTGGATCGCGCGCTACATCTTCCCTAACTCCATGCTGCCCTCGGCCGCGCAGATCACTGACGCGTATGAAGGCCTGTTCGTGCTCGAAGACTGGCACAGCTTCGGCGCAGACTACGACCGCACCCTCCAGGCCTGGCGGGCGAACGTGGAAGCCGCGTGGCCGAGCCTGGACCCGCAGCGCTACGACGAACGCTTCAAGCGCATGTGGCGCTTCTATCTCGCCGGCTCGATGGCCAGCTTCCGCTGCCGCCACGCGCAGCTCTGGCAACTCGTGCTGTCGCCGAATGGCGTACCCGGCGGCTACATCGCTCCGCGCTGACCATCACCCGCCGGAATGTGCACTGGATGTGCATGGGTAGGGTCGGACGACAGTCGACCGCCGATAACGGCGATCACTGCATTAACGCATGGACCAAAATCGAAATAACGCATTCGCGGTGCAGCGTGATGATCGTTCGGGCTCCGCTCGGACGCGCATGGCGCGTCCCTACGCCCCATAAAAAAACCGCCCGGGGTTGCCGGGCGGTTTCGAGGCTTACTTCGTTTCCGAAGTCAGGCCACGCTTCTCAAGCAGCGGCTCGATCTGCGGCTCGTGGCCGGCGAAATCGCGGAACAGCTGCATCGCGTCGACGCTGCCGCCCTTGGACAGCAGGGTCTGGCGGAAGTGGTCGCCGTTCTTGCGGCTCAGGCCGCCGTTGTCGCGGAACCACTTCTGGGTGTTGGCGTCCAGCACTTCCGACCAGATGTAGGCGTAGTAACCGGCCGAGTAGCCGCCCATGATGTGGCTGAAGTACGGGGTGCGGTAACGCGGCGGGACCGGCGCGAAGTAGATGCCGTCCTTCTCCAGCGCGGCACGCTCGAAGTCCATCACGCCCTTGGCGGCCGGCACCTGTGCCGCACCGATCTGGTGCCAGCGCTGGTCCAGCATCGCTGCGCCAAGGTATTCGGTGGTGGCGAAGCCCTGGTTGAACTTGGCAGCGGCGATCACCTTGTCCAGCAGTTCCTGCGGCATCGCGGTGCTGTTCTGGTAGTGCTTGGCGTAGTTCTTCAGGATCAGCGGGTTGTCGGCCCACATCTCGTTGACCTGCGAGGGGAACTCGACGAAGTCACGCGGCACCGAGGTGCCCGAGAAGTAGGGGTACTTCACGTTCGAGAACATGCCGTGCAGGGCGTGGCCGAATTCGTGGAAGGTGGTGGTCACTTCGTCCCAGGTCAGCAGGGTCGGCTGGCCGGCCGGCGGCTTGGGAATGTTGAGGTGGTTGGCCACCACCGGCTTGAAGCCGGTCAGTTCGGACTGCGAGACGTAGGAGTTCATCCACGCACCGCCACGCTTGGACGCACGCGCATACGGGTCGAAGATGAAGATCGCCAGCTGGCTGCCGTCGGCATCGAACACGTCATACACGGTGACGTCTTCGTGGTAGACCGGCAGGTCGGTGCGCTGCTTGAAGCTCAGGCCGAATTCCTGGTTGGCGGCGAAGAACACGCCGTTCTCCAGCACGTTCTTCATTTCGAAGTACGGCTTGAGCTGCGATTCGTCGAAGTTGTACTTGGCCTGGCGGACCTTCTCGCTGTAGAACGCCCAGTCCCACGCTTCCAGCTGGAAGGTCGGCTTGCCGGCGGCCTTCTGTTCCTTGTCGATCATCGCCTGCAGGTCGGCGGCTTCGCGCTTGGCGTTGGCCACCGCGGCCGGGGCTAGCTGGCCCAGCATGGCGTTGACCGCTTCCGGGGTCTTGGCGGTCTGGTTGGTCAGGTTGTAGGCGGCGAAGTTCGGGAAGCCCATCATCTTGGCCTTCTCCGCACGCAGGGTCATGATGCGCGAGACCAGGGCGGTGTTGTCGAACTCACCGCCGCGGCTGCCACGGGTGGTCGACGCTTCGTAGATCTTCTTGCGCAGATCGCGGTTGGTCAGGTTGGTCAGCGGCGGCTGGCCGGTGGTGTTGAGCAGGGCGATGACGTACTTGCCGTCCAGCTTGCGGGCCTTGGCGGCTTCGGCGGCGGCGGCGATCTGCTCGGCAGAGAGACCATCGAGCTGCTTGACGTCGTCGACCACCACGGCCGAGGCGTTCACTTCGTTCTGCACGTTCTGGCTGAACTTGGTGCCCAGGTTGGCCAGCTCGGCATTCATTTCCTTCAGCTTGGCCTTGTCGGCGTCGTTGAGCTTGGCACCGGCGCGGACATAGCTTTCGTAGTACTTCTCGACCAGGCGCACGCCTTCGGCGTCCAGGCCCAGCTGGGTGCGGGTGTCATACAGCGCCTGGATGCGGGCGAACAGCTTGCCGTTCAGCGCGATGGCGTCGCTGTGCGCGGCGAACTTCGCCGAGTAATCGGCCTGCAGCTTCTTGCGGGTGTCGTTGGTATCGGCACCGACCAGCGAGAAGAACACGGTGGTGGCGCGGTCCAGGGTGTCACCGCTCTTTTCCAGGGCGATGATGGTGTTGTCGAAGGTCGGCTTGGCCTTGTTGTTGGCGATGGCCTCCACTTCCTTCAGCTGCTGGGCCATGCCAGCGTCGAAGGCGGGGGCGAAGTCGCTGTCCTTGATCTTGTCGAACTGCGGGAAGTGCAGCGGCAGCGGGCTGTCGGCGAAGAACGGGTTGGCCTGCTGGGCGGCAGTAGCGGCCGGGGCAGCGGCCACGGCGGAGTAAGCGGGCAGGGCAAGGCCGAGGGTCACGGCGACAGCGAGGGCAAGACGGGTGGTCAAGGGGAAATCTCCGGTCAGACAAGTGCCCGAGGGTAACCCGGGGTCCGCTCGGCCGGCTTGTGTCAAAAGGCATGTGCGACACCCGGACCCCGTAGAGCCACGCCCTGCGTGGCTGCGTGGTGTCGGACAGGGTCGAAGCCACGCAGGGCGTGGCTCTACAA
>NZ_JASCOZ010000173.1 GCF_029960115.1 Stenotrophomonas sp. PS02289 | reverse complement strand
GGGACACGCCATGCGTGTCCCGACGTTCTTACCAGTCGATGGTGCCGGTGATCACCGTCTGCACCTGCCCACCCGACCATACGTCGCCTTCCGCATCGATATGCAGATGCAGGCGCGCATCGTGCCCGACCTCGCGGCCCTGGCTCACCACGTAGTCCTGGCCGCTCCCCGGAAGGGCGTTGCGGGTATCCAGCCACGCGGCCAGCACCGCATTGGCGGCCCCTGAAGCGGCATCCTCAAAGCGCCGGCCGTTGCCGACGAAGGCGCGCACCGCCAGGTCATAGTGCGCATCGCTGCTGCGGGCATAGGCGAAGACGCCCATGCTGCCCGTGCTCTCGGCCAGCTGCGCAATGGCGTCCCAGTCCGGTGTCAGGCCGCGCAGGGCGGCCTCATCGGCCAGTTCGACCACCCACCAGCTGCGCCCCCCGTCCATGCGCGCCGGCGGCAGTGCGCCCAGCGCCCAGCCGCGCAACGCGGCCAGCAGGCGCGGGTCGTCGGCCGCGGTCACCTCGGTCACCGCCGCGCGCGGCGTGCGGATGGCGATGCTGCGCTGCGCGCCTTCTCCGCTGATCCGCAGCGGCAGCTGGCCGGCAATACCGTCCTGCACCAGCACGCCGTCCACCGCGGCGGCCAGTCCCGCTTCCAGCACCGCGTGCGCGGTGCCGACGCTGGGATGGCCGGCAAAAGGAACTTCCTTCTGCGGGCTGAACATGCGGATCCGGTAGCTGCTGCCCGGTGCCTGCGGGGCGAAGACGAAGGTGGTTTCCGGCAGCCGGGTCCAGCGCGCTATGGCCTGCATGCGGGCCTCGTCCAGGCCTTCGGCGTCCAGCACCACGGCCAGCGGGTTGCCGGCACCGGGGTAGGGGGAAAACACATCCAACTGCAGAAAACGACGCGAAGACATGGCGATGCGGATCGGGGAAAGGGCAGGCAGCTTAACAACTGGGCCGCCATGCCGCCCGCCGGGTGTGGGATCGTGGCCCAGCAGGGCCCGGGCTTGGCATAGAATCAGAGGTTCGTCCCGGTGTGCCGGGCGAACCCCCTCCATTACCTATATTCCTTTCTCCATGTCAGCTTCCCCCCTTGTCGATCGCTGGATCGTACTGAAGTTCGGCGGCACCTCCGTGTCGCGTCGTCACCGCTGGGACACGATCGGGAAGCTGGCGAAAAAACGTGCGGAAGAAACCGGCTCGCGCGTGCTGGTGGTGGTGTCGGCCTTGTCCGGGGTCACCAACGAACTGACCGCCATTGCCGATGGGGCCGCCGACAGCCGTGCCCGCGTGGACGCACTGGTGGCCCGTCACCGCGAATTCCTGGTCGAGCTGGCGCTGGACGCCAGCGCGCTGGATGAGCGCCTGAACGCGCTGCAGGGTCTGCTCGATGACCCGCGCGCCGCCGCTCGTCCGTTGGACTGGCAGGCCGAAGTGCTGGGCCAGGGTGAGCTGCTGTCCTCGACCCTGGGCGCGGCGTATCTGCGCGCCAGCGGCCTGGATTTCGGCTGGATGGATGCCCGCCAGTGGCTGCAGGCGCTGCCGCCGCAGCCCAACCAGAGCGAATGGTCGCAGCGCCTGTCGGTGAACTGCCAGTGGCGCTCGGACGCTGACTGGGCCGCGCGTTTCCACGCCCAGCCCACCCGCATGCTGATCACCCAGGGCTTCATTTCCCAGCATGCCGATGGCGGCACCGCCATTCTCGGCCGCGGCGGCTCGGATACCTCGGCGGCGTACTTCGGTGCGCTGCTCGGTGCCAGCCGGGTGGAAATCTGGACCGACGTGCCGGGTATGTTCAGCGCCAATCCCAAGGACGTGCCCGATGCGCGCCTGCTGACCCGCCTGGACTATTACGAAGCCCAGGAAATCGCCACCACCGGGGCCAAGGTGCTGCACCCGCGCTCGATCAAGCCGTGCCGCGACGCCGGCGTGCCGATGGCGATCCTCGACACCGAACGCCCGGAGCTGCCGGGCACCAGCATCGACGGCAGTGCCGCGCCGGTGCCGGGGGTGAAGGCGATCAGCCGTCGCAACGGCATCGTGCTGGTGTCGATGGAAGGCATCGGCATGTGGCAGCAGGTTGGCTTCCTGGCCGATGTGTTCGGGCTGTTCAAGAAGCACGGGCTGTCGGTGGACCTGATCGGTTCGGCCGAAACCAACGTGACCGTCTCGCTGGACCCGTCTGAAAACCTGGTCAGCACCGACGTGCTGGCGGCGCTGTCAGCCGACCTGTCGCAGATCTGCAAGGTCAAGATCATCGTGCCCTGCGCGGCCATCACCCTGGTCGGGCGCGGCATGCGTTCGCTGCTGCACAAGCTGTCGGACGTGTGGGCCACCTTCGGCCGCGAACGCGTGCACATGATCTCGCAGTCGTCCAACGACCTGAACCTGACCTTCGTCATCGACGAGGCCGATGCTGATGGCCTGCTGCCGATCCTGCATGCCGAGCTGATCGACAGCGGCGCGATGCCGGTCGAAGAGGGCGAAGTGTTCGGTCCGCGCTGGCGCGAGATTGCCGGCACCATCCGCCCGCGTGAAACCGCCTGGTGGCGGGGCCAGCGTGAGCACCTGCTGCAGCTGGCCCAGGCCGGTACCCCGCGTTATGTGTACAACCTGCCCACGGTGCGTGCCCGCGCCCGTGCGCTGGCAGCGATCAAGCCGATTGACCAGCGCTATTACGCGATCAAGGCCAACAGCCATCCGGCCATCCTGGAAGTGCTGGAGCAGGAAGGCTTCGGCCTGGAATGCGTCTCGCACGGCGAACTGAAGCACGTGTTCAACACGCTGCCGGCGCTGTCGCCGCGTCGCGTGCTGTTCACCCCCAGCTTCGCCCCGCGCGGCGAGTACGAAGCCGCCTTCGCGCTGGGTGTGACCGTCACCCTGGACAACGTCGAAGCCCTGCAGCGCTGGCCGGACCTGTTCCGCAACCGCGAGCTGTGGCTGCGCGTGGACCTGGGCCGTGGCGAAGGTCACCACGCCAAGGTACGTACCGGTGGCAAGGACTCCAAGTTCGGGCTGCCGATCGCCCGCGTCGATGAATTCGTGCGCCTGGCCACCGAGCTGGGCACCCGTGTGGTCGGCCTGCACGCCCACCTGGGCAGTGGTGTGGAAACCGCCCAGCACTGGCGTCTGATGTGCGACGAGCTGGCCGGTTTCGCGCGCCGCATCGGCAGCGTGGAAACCATCGACATCGGCGGTGGCCTGCCCATTCCGTACAGCGCTGACGACGAGCCGTTCGACCTGGACGCCTGGGCGGTCGGTCTGGCCGAGGTCAAGGCGGTGCATCCGGCGTTCCGCCTGGCCATTGAGCCGGGTCGCTACCTCGTGGCCGAAGCCGGCGTGCTGCTGACCACCGCCACGCAGGTGGTGGAAAAGGACGGCATTCGTCGCGTCGGCCTGGATGCCGGCATGAACACGCTGATGCGTCCGGCCCTGTATGACGCCTGGCACGACATCGAGAACCTGAGCCGTCTGGGCGGTTACGCCGAGGCGATGTTCGATGTGGTCGGCCCGATCTGCGAGTCCAGCGACGTGTTCGGCAAGCGCCGCCGCCTGCCGGTGTCGACCGCGCCGGACGACGTGATGCTGATCGCCGACGCCGGTGCCTACGGCTATGTGATGGCCAATACCTACAACCAGCGTGCGCTGCCGCGCGAGGACGTGATCGATGACACGCCCTGACTGCGCGCCGCACCGTTTACCTGAACGCCTTCGCGCACCGCCGCGAAAACGCCTCGCCTCACCGGATATGCCATGACTGCTTTCGACAAACACCAGGTTGCCACGTTCCGTTTCGTCCGCTGCACGCTGGATGAAAACACCGGTGTGGCCCAGCTGGTCTATGCCTTCGACAACGGGCCGGAGCTGGTGGAGACGGTCACCATTCCCGGCGCGCCGTTCTTGCTGGACGGGGCCCGCGCGCAGGCGGTGGAGCAGGCCCTGCGCCTGCTGCACCTGTTTGCCGGCGTCAGCTACTACAAGGCGGCGGTGCCGGAAGATGTGCGCATCGACAGCTATGCCATCGACGCCGATACCGCCGCGCTGGTGGAGGCGGTGTACCTCAACGGCCTGGGTGAATTCGCCTACCGCAACGGCCTGAACCTGCGCGGGCGCTTCCGTCTGCCGGTGCAGGGCGAAGCGCTGGCCGCTTCGGCGGCCGGCCTGCGCGAGCATGCGCTGGTCGCCATTGGCGGCGGCAAGGATTCGCTGGTCAGCATCGAGGCGCTGCGCGCGCTGGGCATCGAGGAGACCGTCACCTGGATTGGGGGCTCGCAGCTGATCCGCGCCTGTGCCGAGCGCACCGGCCTGCCCACGTTGAACATCGGTCGTGTGCTGGCCCCGGAACTGTTCGAACTGAACCGCCAGGGGGCCTGGAACGGCCACATTCCGGTCACCGCGGTGAACTCGGCGATCATGGCCTTGGCCGCTTTGCTGCAGTGCGTAAACCAGGTGGTGTTCTCCAACGAACGTTCGGCCAGCTACGGCAGCCAGATTCCCGGCACCGGCGAGGTCAACCACCAGTGGTCGAAGGGCTGGGCATTCGAGCAGGCCTTCGGCGAGCACCTGGAAAAGCACGTCGCCGCCGACCTGCATTACTACTCGCTGCTGCGCCCGCTGTCGGAGCTGGCGGTGGCACGCCAGTTCGCCAAGAGCGATTTCTACGACGCGCATTTCTCCAGTTGCAACCGCAACTTCCACATCCTGGGCGAGCGCCCGGTGAACCGCTGGTGCGGCGTCTGCCCGAAGTGTCACTTCGTGTTCCTGGCGCTGGCTCCGTTCATGCCCAAGACCCGCCTGGTGCGCATCTTCGGCCGCAACCTGCTGGACGACGCCGAACAGGCGGGTGGCTTCGACGCGCTGCTCGAGTTCCAGGACCACAAGCCGTTCGAGTGCGTGGGCGAAGGCCGTGAGTCGCGTGCCGCGCTGGCCACCCTGGCGTCGCGTCCGGAGTGGAGCGAAGACGTACTGGTCAAGCGCTTCATCCAGGAGATCCAGCCGCAGCTGGATGCGACCGAATTGAGCATCGAGCCGTTGCTGGTGCTGGAAGGCGAACACCGTATTCCGGCGGCGATCTGGGAGCGCCTGCGTGCGAATTTCGCAGCTTGACGGCAAGCGGGTTGCGCTGTGGGGCTGGGGACGTGAGGGGCGGGCGGCGTTTGCCGTGCTGCGCCAGCGACTGCCCGCCCTGCCGCTGACCCTGTTCTGCCCGGAGGCTGAAGCCGAGGCGGCGCGCGCTGAGACCCAGGGCGCGCTGACCGTGCGCAGTGACGTCAGCGGCGAGGCGCTGGCGGCGTTCGAGGTGGTGATCAAGTCGCCCGGCATCAGCCCGTATGGCGAGGCCGCACAGCACGCCGGCAAGCAGGGCACGCAGTTCATCGGCGGCACCTCGCTCTGGTTTGCCGAGCACGCCGACGCCGACGGCACCGTACGCGACACCGTGTGCGTGACCGGCACCAAGGGCAAGAGCACCACCACCTCGCTGCTGGCGCATCTGCTGCGTGCCAGTGGCGCGCGCACCGGGCTGGTCGGCAACATCGGCCTGCCGCTGCTGGAAGTGCTGGAGCCGCAGCCGGCTCCGCAGTACTGGGCGGTGGAACTGTCCAGCTACCAGACCGGCGAAGTCGCGCGCAGTGGCGCGCACCCGCAGGTGGCCGTGGTGCTGAACCTGTTCCCGGAACATCTGGACTGGCACGGCAGCGAAGCGCGCTACATCGCAGACAAATTATCGTTGGTCACGGAGGCCGCACCGCGCATCGCCGTGCTCAATGCGGCCGACCCGCATCTGGCCGCCTTGCAGTTGGCGCGCAGTGAAGTCGTGTGGTTCAACCAGCCGCAGGGCTGGCACATGCGCGGCGAGTGGGTGTATCGCGGTGAGCAGGCGGTGTTCGATACCGCCAACACGCCGCTGCCCGGCCGTCACAACCGCGGCAATCTGTGCGCGGTGCTGGCGGCTGTCGAGGCGCTGGGCCTGGACGCCGTCGCGCTGGCTCCGGCGGTGCAGAGCTTCCGCCCGCTGCCGAATCGGCTGCAGACCATCGGCACCCGCGACGGCCTGCGTTTCGTCAACGATTCCATCAGCACCACGCCGCACGCCAGTCTGGCGGCGCTGGAGTGCTTTGCCGGCCAGCGCATCGCGCTGCTGGTGGGCGGCCATGACCGCGGCCTGGACTGGCAGGATTTCATGCAGCACATGGCGCATGACGTGCCGCCGGTGGAGATCGTCACCATGGGGGCCAATGGCCCGCGCATCCATGCACTTCTGCAGCCGCTGGCCGAGGCCGGCCGGTTTGGCTTGCATGCCGCTGGCGATCTGGATGAGGCAGTGCGGATCGCCTGTGACGCGCTGGGCGAGCAGGGTGGGGTGGTGCTGTTGTCACCCGGCGCACCCAGCTACGGCGTGTACAAGGACTACGTGGCGCGCGGGCGGCATTTTGCCCAGCTGGCCGGGTTTGATCCGGATGCGATCACGGCGATCCAGGGGATCGGAATCGAGTAATTCGCTGATCCCGCAGATGTTCAGCGAATGATCTCAACATCCTGGATTTTGTTGACCACAATGCTGTCGCCGGAGGTTCCCTCAAGGTCCAGCGCGACGCCCAGCGCTTCAATGAAGGCTTTGACGTCTCGTGGGCCATTGTCCGAACAGTCCAACGGGATGGCATCGCCTGGCAAGGCAGCGTGGATGCGCGAGGCGGGATAGCGTTTGCCGACGCGGCAGACCAAGGCGAGATCGGCGGGCTTCTCGCCAGGGCTGCCCGCTACGAATTCCCTGTCTGATATGGCGCTGATGATTGAGCCCGGCTCCCAACGACTGGGGATTTTCAGGTCGAACCAACGGTTGAGCAGCACGCGGCCTTCACTGCGGTTCGAACTTGACTTCAACTGGAAGAGCCCAGCCTTCGTCTGGCGCTCGATACGGAGGGCTGGACTGTAAGTAACGGTTTGATTGATCAGTCCGTCTTCAGTCGTCATCTCAACCAGTGCGGGTAACTGGTTTTCTGCATGACCATCCACCAGCGTCGTGTACTTGTAGGTCAAAGAAGCAAGCCTTGGAGCCAGCAGCGCCACGTCAAGGCCCGTGCGCGCGTCTGCGGAGATCGGTACGTCAGCGATGCCGTTGACTGTCGTTGGGATGGGATGGCGGGTACGTGGAATGTCCGGGCGAAGCTCCGCCAGAAGAGACCCGTCCAGTGCGCCCTGCAGGTAGCAGCTGACCGTGGTTTTGCCGGGTGCTTCCGATGTCAGCAGCAGCATCCGGTCGACCACCTTTTTCTGCAGCGTTGGTTCGTCCTCAGAAAATCCAAGGTGCCATTCCCCGCCAGCACGAAACTCGTTGCGTACACTGGACTTGGGGCCTGAATGCACCTGTTCCGGATGGTCCACCAAAGGCAGAAGGTGCTTGCGTGCGACCTCAAGCGGGGCGTCAACGGTGAACCCCCACTGCAGCAACCCGCCGAGCGTGCCCATTTGTACGGATCTATCAAAGTACGTCTCAAGCCGGAGCCCGGAAACGCTGGGAGCATTACGGAGTACGACGGCGTTCTGCTCGCTGCCGCGATCGCCAACCTCAATCCAGCTGTTGCTGTCGTCGGTAGCCAGGCGCGCGTGGGATCGCCAGGTATCCGCGTGGGTGTGCAGGCTTCTGAAGAAGCTGCCGTCGCAGCGGGCAAATGCGGTAAACGTCTCCTCCAGCGGACCGCTGGCGGCTCCGGCGGTGGGAATCAGCAGCAGCGCGGTAACGAGCAGGGTAAGCCGGGAGAGCGCGTGCATGAGTGCGACATCCTTGTTGAAAGGGAACCGCGGATCCGGACCGTGCAGAGATGACGGGCACGTTCAGGCGGTAATGTAGCCGGTTGTGGGGTGCCTGCACAGTTCGTTGCGGGGCTCGACATACACTTGGGTTTCCTTACCGATGGAGCAGGCGCATGAAGCAGCAATGGCAGTGGGGTGCGGCACTGGTACTGGGCATGGCGTCCCTGCCGTCCTGGGCGGCCATGCAGGCCAAGCCGGTCGAATGGCAGCACGACGGCACCACCTTCAGCGGCGTGCTGGTCTATGACGACGAAGACAATGACAAGCGGCCCGGTCTGGTGATGGTGCCGAACTGGAAGGGCGTTAACGCCTCGGCCATCGAAAAGGCCAAGAAGCTGGCCGGCGACGACTACGTGGTGCTGGTGGCCGATGTGTACGGCAAGGGCGTGCGCCCGAAGACCGATGCCGAAGCGGGTCCGGTGGCGACCAAGCTGCGTAACGACCGCCCGCTGCTGCGTGCACGTGCGCTCAAGGCGGTGGAGGTGTTGAAGGCGCAGGCCGGCAGTGCCCCGCTGGATGCCAGCCGGATCGGCGCGGTCGGGTTCTGCTTCGGTGGCACCACCGTGCTGGAACTGGCCCGTGCCGGCGCGCCGCTGGCGGGTGTGGTCAGCCTGCACGGCGGGCTGGGGTCACCGCTGCCGGCCAAGGCCGGTGGCACGCACCCGTCGGTGCTGGTGCTCAACGGGGCGGACGACAAGAGCGTCACTGCGGCCGACATCAGCGGCTTCGAGCAGGAAATGAATGCGGCCAAGGTGGATTGGGAGTTCACCAATTACAGCGGCGCGGTGCACTGTTTTGCCGAGGCGGATGCGAACAACCCGCCGGGTTGTGCGTATGACGAGCGGGCGGCGAAGCGGGCGTGGAAGAGCCTGGATTCGTTCTTTGAAGGACTCTTTGAAAAACGGTAGTTCATGAACCGGTAGCGCCGGCCGTTGGCCGGCCCACGCACCGCCTGGGCC
>NZ_JASCOZ010000172.1 GCF_029960115.1 Stenotrophomonas sp. PS02289 | reverse complement strand
CCGCCCCCGCGGGCGGCGGGGGCCGCGGGGGGCCGCCGCGGGCCCCCCCCCCCCCCCCCCCCCCCCCCCCCGCTACCGGTAACCCGGCTCACCTATCCTGACGAACGGAAGACTCCCGCACCACCAGCTTCACCGGAATGGTCTGGCTCTCCACCTTCTCGCCCTGGATCAGCGCCAGCAGCTTCTCCACCAGCAGCTGCCCCGCCTGCTTCGTATCCTGCTGCACGGTCGACAGCGTCGGCGACACCGACGCCGCCAGCGGAATGTCATCAAACCCCACCAGCGCCACATCCTGGGGCACCCGCAGTCCGGCTTCGCGCAGCGCCCGCATCGCGCCAATCGCAATCAGGTCACTGGCCCCAAACAGCGCATCGAACTTCTCCCCGCTGGCCAACAACGCCAGGCACGCCTCATAACCCGACTGCTCGGTCGTGATCGCATCACGCTGCAGGGTGGGCACGGCAACCACACCCCGCGCCGCCATCGCTGCCACATATCCGCGATGACGCTCCTCGAATTCCGGGTAGTGGCTGGACGCATGCCCGATGAAGGCAATCCGACGGCAGCCCTGGTCCAGCAGGTGCGCGGTGATGTCATGTCCGCCCTGGAAGTTGTCGCAGCCGATCGACACCCCCGGCTGGTCCGGCAGGGCCGCACCCCAGCGCACGAAATGGGTGCCTTGCTCCACCAGCCGTTGTAGGCGCTCGCGGGACTCGTGGTAGTCGCCGTAGCCCAGCAGGATGATGCCGTCGGCTTTGTTGCTGTCCTCGTAATCGGCCTGCCAGTCGGTGGACAGCTGCTGGAACGAAACCAGCAGGTCGTTGCCGCGCAACGCGCAGGCCCGGGTGATCGAGCCCAGCATGGCGTGGAAGAACGGGTTGATCAGCGAGTCGTCGTTGGTGGGGTCTTCAAAGAACAGCAGCGCCAGCGTGCCCGCATTGCGAAGGCGCAGGCTGGAGGCGTTCTTGTCCACCTTGTAGTTCAGCTCGCGGGCTATGCGCAGGATGCGCTCCCGAGTCTCCGGGTTGACCATCGGACTGCCGCGCAGCGCCCGCGACACGGTCGGCTGCGACACCCCGGCCAGATGGGCGATATCCAGTGAAGTGGCTTTGCCGCGGATGGTCATGGCGGGCAGGGCAAGGACGACAGGGTAAATGATGCCATGAGGCGGGCGGGGGCGTCTGAATTGTGTGGGATGGAGCCTCACACGGGGGCGTTCCACGCAATCCGGGCCATTGACGACGGAATCGAAAAACAAATCTCAAAATCGATTCTGAGGCGCGCCGTCAAGAATTCGTCGCTGAATTGAGCGCAATCGGCACGGAAGACGGAAAAAACATGGCATCCGCGTCATCCCATCGCACGCCTCCGTTGCACTCGACCTATGCTTGCTCGCGGGCCGTTTCCAATCGCTCGCTGTATTGCGCATGGTGGAGTCAAGGAGTCTGAAACCTCCGTTAGAAATGCGATGCCGAATGTTCCATGGTCGGGAGGGTGGCGAAATGCAATACCTTCGCGGAAATACGCCACACCGTTCTTCGCATTCTCTAACGGGTTTCAGCCTCCCGACCCCCTCGCCATCCTGGCGAGGGGTGACTTCCCAAGGAGCAATTCCATGTCCGAAGAAACCCGGCCCAAGCGTCCCCTGCACGTTCAGCGGCCCAAGAGCATCCGCGTCGAAGCGCTCACACATCGCGACGATGACGGTGATCCCGATGGCATCCGTATTCCCTGCGTCAAGCTGCGTGGCATGTGGCTGCAAACAGCCGGCTTCCGCATCGGCGACGTGCTGATCCCGCACCCGATCCCCGGCGGTATCGCACTGACCGTGCGGCCGATGCCGGAAGTGGTCACCCGCCAGACCGTGAAACGTTCGACCTGACGCACACGTCTGCACCTCGCCGAGTGCACGCGGCGGGGATGCAGATCGATTTGCAACAAATCGGATGTTTCTTACAGAACAGATGGCTCAAAAGTGATTACTGCGGTGGTATGCCGCACTAACAATGGAATTGAAGCCCGAACCCCATCTCACTACCACAGGTGTACGATGAACCAAATCATTGAACGGGGGCTCCCCGCCATGAAGCCGATCGATCCCGTTGGACGCAATCCCAGTATTGGTACTTCCGCAGGTTCTACGAAGGCTAAGCGGCCCAAGTCGTCGGTCCACTCACGGAAAAAGACCGACGACGCAGGAACGACCAGAATAGGACTCCCGCATCTGCCGTCGTTGACGAAAGCCCAGATGGAGCAGGAGGGCTGGGCCGGCATCATGGCGCAGGTGACCAGCGTCCCGGCCGTCGTGGTTCCAGGGCATCTGCGCGACGAAGTCGTCATTCTTTCAGCCGAGATGTACGAGCTTCTGGTCAGGCTGGCAACCGGAGATTCCACCGGGGAGATTGCCTCCGATGAAATCGAGAAGGCGCTTCTCCTGGCCCGGGTACAGGCCAAGTGGGACGACCGGCTTGCCGTGCTGAAAGACGGGAAGGTTCTGGAGACTGTGGTGAACAGCCCGCCGCGGCAGGGGAAAATCAAGCCCGGACCGGTGTTCTGACATGCCGACAATACTGGTGTTGGCTGGAGTGAACGGAGCTGGAAAGAGCTCGTTGCTCGGTACGATGCTCCGTGAACAGGGAGCAGACTGGTTCAATCCGGATGCCGTCGCTGACGAGCTCAAGCAGATTGGCGTTGATTCAGGCAAGGCAAACGCGGATGCATGGGAGGTTGGGAAGAATCGGCTGCTGCGAGCAATAGTGGATGGAGAGGACTACGCGTTCGAAACGACCCTTGGGGGGAACACCATTCCCGCGCTGCTCCGGGAGGCAACCGAGGATCACGATGTAACCATCTGGTTCTGCGGACTGGAGAGTGCTGAACTTCATGTCGAGCGTGTGGCGCGGCGAGTGGCCGGCGGCGGGCATCACGTGTCGGCCGATCTGATCCGCGTCAGATATGAGCGCTCGCGAGAGAATCTGATTTCCTTGATGGATCGTTTGACGACGCTTCGTGTCTACGACAATTCGGCCTGCATGGATGAAGAGGGCAGTGCCTTGAAGTTGCTCTTGAATCTGCACAGAGGTGCGATTGCGACACCGGCAAGTCGGGAGGCATTGCGTGAAACGCCAGAGTGGGCGATGCCTATCGTACAGCGCGCTCTGCAGCTCTATCCCCCGGTATGGCTCGAGTTATCGGTGCGTAGCCATTTATGGAGGTGCTTCGCATCGAAAGGCCAGACCGATAGCTCTGATCCAAGCACAGCGCCTCCGAAAGGGATGCTGTGGTTTCTGCCAAGGGCAATGGCCGGCCTCAGCGCTACCGTCAATCAGCGGGCGATGGTCACTTGACGCCGCGGGGGGGCTGCGGTGGCATTCTTTCAATGTGAGCTTCGAATCTGCGAAAGGCTCATGTTGGTCAAGGTAAAGTGCTTTAGGGGAAAGAACATGGCTGCGCTCCCTATGGATGCCAGATTTGTTGCTCAGGAGGTATGTGAGCGGGAGGTGGCTAGGCACTTCTAACGGCGATTGTAGCGAGGATCATGATCAGTGTTGGAATGAACTATCTCCGAGGTCACGGGTATGATCGCGCATGGGCCAGGGAAGCTTTCACCAAAGAGCCATTGAACTTGTCCGCTGGCTTTGAGCTTGTTTGCGTTCAGTGTTAAGTTTTATGTTTGATAGGAATGGATATGGATAGGTATTCGGGAAAGCCATTTCTTCGGCTTTTGGAGTGTTACGTGTTGAGCGCGGTTGGCCTGCTTGATCCCGAGCAGGAGCAGGTGCTGAAGGCAATGGAGCCCAAACTCAGGGAAGTATATGGAGTTGAAGGCGGTTGGTTGGATGTCGTTGCCGCGCAGATGCAGTTTCCTGACTCCCTTCCCCTGCGGATCAAAGCTATTTGGGAGGCGGGTGTTGAAAGTGCGGGGCGACAGGGCTTATCTGTGAATGCTAATGATTTTGCTGTTGCATTCGTGGACGCAAACTTTCAGCCTCGTTCGTGATTCATGATGCAGTTGCATATCGCTGAAGTTTTCTATGAGACTGGCGAGATTAGATTCCGGTACTCTCGCTACCTGTCCGATGATTCAACCCGCTGGATACGTCACGGGTTGTTCCGGGCGTACCATCCCGGCGGAGAATTGGCGTCGGAAGGGAACTATGCAGAGGGTGCCGAGTATGGGCAGTGGCGCGACTACTATCCAAGCGGAACTGTAGCCGCGGAAGGCCAGTACGAGATGGGCGAGGAGGTGGTCGGAACTTGGAGGTTCTGGGCACCTGACGGGACGCTGGAAGTGGATTCTGAGTTGAGTGAGAACAACCGCACTGGTAGTGGTGCTTGAGTCCTTTGAGCACCAGTTTCACAAGGATGCGATTCAGGGCGCAGCGCCGATCTCAAGCAGTTTTCGAGAAGACTCTGGCATAAGTACCTGGCTTCCAGCTGGTACGGAGGTTTCGGGCGTATCCTTCAGCCTGATCTGGATCACGGAGCCACCCGGATTGAAGCGCGTGAGATTGAACTCGGCCTCGGCTTCAAACGGCTCCTGTTCCGGAGGCTTGATCGCCACCTTGGTGCTGAATGGCTTGAAGCCCGGAGGGATTGGAATATCCGGTTCCAGAATCAATCCAACCTTGGGAACGGCGATCGCGTGAGTGACGGTCAGGATGAGGAACATGATTGCCTCTTCGAATGGTTGAAGCGCTCGTCTGATTGATGGTGGTTTGGAGCTTGCTTGCGGCGGTTCGGCAGATCCTGGCTCGGCCAAACATGGAGAGGTCATGAACTACTTGTTGAGAGCGCTTTTACTTGGAATCGCAGCCGGATTGGCTATGGATGCGATGGCTGATGCTCGTTTGGACGTACAGCTAGGACCAGTGAAGGGAAGTGCCAACGCATCTACGGTTGCGCTGAGTCTCGTCAATGTGGGGGATCAAGTGGCACTTGTATCACTTGCTTCGCTTCCCAGCGTCAATGCGCGAGGCATGCTGCTCAATGACGCTTTCGTCGTCAAGAAAGAGAATGCGGGTTCGATTGAGTACATTGGCATCATGTTGGATGAGATTCCCGTCGATCGTGGCTCCGTCCCCATTTCTGCTGGTGGAGCGCTTGTGGTCGAAGTAGAACTTGATAAGAGCTATCGTGTTTCGCCGGGGACTTCATACAACGTTGCGCTGCGTACTCCCATCGCATACGCCAATGCAGACGATTCTGGTGTATCGGATGGGCTTTTAGAACGACGCGGCGTCAAGTGGAACGAAGTGAAGCCCCCACCGCTGCGTATCAACGTACCGTAGGCATACGTTCTGTTTCTGAGGCTAGCCACGCAGGGCGTGGCTCTACCGTTCTTTCAGCATGTTGCAGAACAGCGCGCCCTGTTCGATCGCGTCATCCAGGGCCACGTGGGTATGCGGCAGTTTGTCGAACCAACGCTTGGGCATGTTGCGCTTGGTCGCCGCCCGGTAGTCGGACTTCATCAGCGCCATCGCGAAGGTCTTGATGTCCAGCGCGGAGTGCGAGAACGGGCTTTGCCCGACAAAACGCATCAGGTACCAGTACACGAACAGGAAGTCGTAGCCGGCCGGGTAGCCGACGAAGACGGGCTTGCCCGGTAGCGTCCTGATCCATGCCACGTAACGCTGCATGGCCGCTTCCGGCGCTTCACAATCCGCACGGCAGGCTGCCCAAGCCTTGGGCTGCGTCGCCCACCAGTTCATCGTGTCCGGATGGCCGCTGGCGTCCGGCAGCGTCTCCAGATTCGCGGTGAATGTCCCGATCAGGGTCTTGTCTGCGCGGTAGGCCGCCGATGCGAAGCTGAGCATTGAATGCGGGCCAGGGATGGGGCCGTCGGCCTCGACGTCGGTGCTGAGGTATATCTCTTCCTGAGCCATGTGGGTTCCTTAGTTGTTCACCAGTGCCAGAAACTCGGTGGGTACTTGCTCTACCAGCCATACCCCGTTGTCCGCCTGGAAGAACGCCACGCCCTGCTGATGCAGGCGCACGGCATCCACCTGCAGAATCACCGGTGTGCCATAACGCTTGCCCACTTCGGTTGCGGTGGCCACGTTCTCCGACAGATGCACATGATGCCGCTGCCCGGGGCGCAGGCCTTCCGCCAGAATCGAGTCCAGAAACCGCGTGGCGGTGCCGTGATACAGCACGTCCGGCGGGATTTTGGCCACATGCTGGATGTCCACCGCAGCAGTGGTGTGACCCTGCGCGGCGCGGATGCGCTGCCCGTCCGCTGAAACCGTGAACCGCTTTTTATCGCTGGTGTCGACCACGCGTTGAATGAGTTCGCGGTCCAGCGCCGTCCCGGCCTTGCCTGCCGCGCTGATCAAGGTATCGATATCCACCCAGCCTTCGCTGTCCAGCTCCAGCCCGATGGACTGTGGTTCATGGCGAAGGATGTAGCTGAGGTACTTACTGGTCTCTGTCAGTTGTTTGGTCATGCCGCGCATTCTAGCCAGTACTGTTGGCGCAGCACTGTCACAATGTAACTGTATAACATGCAGGGATGTCTCCGTTTCCATACCCGATCTGCCCATGTCCTTGATCAAGCCCCTGTGTTCTGCGCGCACGCCGCTGAAGTGCGCGTCCGTCATCCTGCTTGCCACTGCATTGGCGGGTTGCCAGTCCGTGCAGCAAGTCGATTCAGCCGCGTCGTCCCCGGCACCGAAGAACATCATCGTCATGATCAACGACGGGGCCGGTTGGGGCACCTGGGATGCCGCCGCCTACTGGCAGTACGGCAGCCGCGAAGGCACGCCGTATGCCGACTTCCCGCAGCGCTTCGGGGTGACCACCTTCCCTCTCAACAGCAGCAGCCAGCCGACCGGCGAGACCAACCAGTCGATCAGCTACGACCCTGCGCGGGCGTGGGACACCACCGAGGTGCCGGCTCCGGACCTGCCGTTCGTGGGCTACCAGTACCTGGCCTCCGTCGCCACCGACAGCGCGGCTGCGGGGACGGCGCTGTCCTCCGGGGTAAAGACCTACAACAACGCCATCAACTTCAACAACAACGGGCAGCCGGTGGACTACAGCGCGCTGTGGGCCAAGCGCCGGGGGATGGCGACGGGCGTGGTGACCACGGTGCCGTTCTCGCACGCCACCCCGGCGGCGTTTGCGGCGCAGAACGAATCGCGCAACAACTACCACGCGCTGGCGCACCAGATGCTGTCGCAGGGGCATATGGACCTGATCATGGGGGCGGGTGGTCCGGGCTTTGATGTCAGCGGCAAGCCGTGCCCGGCCACGCCCAAGGTGGACAGCCTGGACGGCTGCGATACCCAGTGGCAGTACGTCTCGCAGGAAGACTGGCAGCAGCTCCAGTCCGGCACAGCGGTCGGCGGCAACCCGGCAGGCCCGTGGCGCTTGATCCGTAGCCGGCAGGACTTTACCCGGCTGGCGCAGGGCCAGCTGCCCTCCGATCGCCCCTTGATCGGCGTGGCCGAAGTGGCGAACACCCTGCAGCAGGCGCGACAGGATGCAGTACTTGGCCCGGACGGCTCACGTCCCTCCGGCACCAAGGCCGTCGCGTCCGTACCAGACCTGGCCACCATGACCACTGGGGCGCTGGAGTTTTTGAAGCGCCGCTCGGACCAGGGCCTGTTGCTGATGGTGGAGGGCGGGGCGACCGACTGGGCCGCCCATACCAGCGCCTGCGGAACCGAGTGGCATTACGGGGAATGCACCGACCAGCCCCAGTACGGCCGCTTGATTGAGGAAACCGTCGACTTCAACAACGCCGTGGCGGCGGTGGTGAAGTGGGTGGAGGCCAACGGCGGCTGGGAGCGCAACCTGGTGATCGTGACGACCGACCACGACAACAGCCTGCCGATGGGCACCGATGCCCAGCGCGTCGCCTTCGACCCGGTGGTGAACCATGGCAAGGGAAAGATGCCCGGTATGACTTTCCGGCCGACCGGGAATCATTCCAACGCGTTGGTGCCGTTGTGGGCCAAGGGCGTCGGGTCTGAGCGTCTAGCTGGCCGGGTCAAGGGCACTGACCCAGGCTACCGGGACCACGTGGGCCTGAACGACGGCCGCTACATCGACAACACTGACGTGGCCGAGGTGGTGAAGGCGGAGATTGGAGCTCCTTGATCAGCAAACGGGTGGTCAGCGCGACCATCGAGCAGGGTTACACTCGGGCTGGAAGTGGAGATTCCCTAAAGGCGCAGCGAGGCCCATTTTGATAGATAACGCGTCATATGGTCTCGGGATCAGCGGCATATTCATGATGCTCGCGATACTCACTGGATTAATGCAGCCGGCTCACAACCTTTTGGGCGTTCAGTGGGGTCTATTGGGCTTTTGCGCTGCGGCTTGCGTGGTACTTGCTGTTGCTAGGTGGTCGGTAATCCATCGAGGGCGCGGGTTACGTGTCTGTTTCGCAAGTCTCATCTGCGCGTACATGGCGTTGAGCCTTTTTTACATGATGACCTTTGTGATGGCGTGCATTCAGTTCGGTGTGGGAAAAGGACTGTTTGCGTTGCTTGTACTGGGGTTTAGCTTTGGTGTGGCGTATCTTGCATTCAACTCCAGGTCCCGCTTGGGAAGGGCACTAAAAGGGGCATTGGGCGGATTGGCGGCATTTGCTGGAATGTTCGTTATGGGGTCCGATGGCGGGACGTCATTCGCGATTTTCTACTTCTCACCCATGATGTCGCTTGCTTGTGCTTTGCTCATCTACGTCGTAGTGAAGGACTGCTGAAGCAAGCGGGTATAGGCGAGAGCCGGGCGAGCCCGACAGCTTTTGGCGCGGTGCAATGACGTAGAGCCGGGCTTGCCCGGCTGCATTTGGCGCGGTGCGAAGAGCAGCCGGGCAAGCC
>NZ_JASCOZ010000171.1 GCF_029960115.1 Stenotrophomonas sp. PS02289 | reverse complement strand
AAAACACTAGTTGTCCAAGGGCGCTAACCAGGTTCCGCGAGGCGCGCCTCGCGCCCTGACTGCATCTCTCCTAAGTACCGGCGGCAAGGGCATTGCGCGCAATGCACGCGCCGTCAGTGAGTGGATCATTTTAGCTTCACAGAGTGGGGTGTGCACACGACTCGACATGTGCACACCGCCATCTCGATCGCTAGGTCTTCAATCAGACGGATTCATGTGCCGTAGGATGATGCAATCCTTCTTCCATTCGATGGCGAGGCGGCTTCCAACGGCCCAACCGACTCGCGTCATCCACATTCCCCGAAGCCAAAGGCTAGGGATTTGGTTGCTCGCCAAGTTCCGCTTGCCAGTGGGGTCTTGGATTGCGACGACCCGAAGCGTATCCGGCTTGGTGAAGTACAGTCGACCGCCCTTGGGCTTCTTGTCGGAATTGTCGTTGTTCGATGAATCTGTCATGTGATACCTCGTAGTGTGAAGTCTCCCTCGCCGGAATGGCGAGGGAGCCGGGAGGTTGATATCCGTTTGAACGACGGCATGACGTATTCCCCGGAGGTGTTCTATTTCGCCACCCTCCCGGCGTTTAACGCCTCACACCTAACGGTTCAAGGAGATATCAAGCTCCCGAGGCACACTCTGCACAACAGATCGTACGAACTGAAAATCGCACTTTCGCAACGATAATGGATGACGGAAGTTCGACGCGAATGAGGTGACGCAATTGGACCGAAATGTGTCGGTTGCTCTACTTTTCCGTGAGCTGCATCACGTGTGTTCGCATCCGCGTCAAAGAAGCGTCTCGGAAAACTCGCCAGAAGCGACGTCAGGGGATGCTGACGTGATTGGCTGCAAGTGCGGGCGTGGAGTGATTTCGGGGTTCTGCGAGATCGGAGCAGACTGCGGTTTACTGCGCTTGAGGTAGCGTGAACTAGGGCATGTTGCACCAATTCTGGAGGCAGAGTCCGGGCGAGCAAGAAGCGCTTGCTGTTGGGCCTTTGTCGTCCACTGCCAGAGAAATTGCATGGCGCGTTTCCGCCAGATCGACTGTACTGGCATCGACGGTCCGCATCATGGTTGCATTCGAATCAGGCATGAGTGCGGAAGAAGTCGCAGATCAAACAAATCCCAAGGAGGCATCGAATGGCAAGAAGGCGGAAAGTGATTCTTGGGTTCTCCTGGAAGCGTGCATCAGGTCTATCCAGTGCAAAGGCTAAGTTGTCACGTCAGATCGGCATCCCTCTCACGCGGAGTGGGCGTCAACGCAAGATGGGCCGGGCCATGGGGTGCTGTGTGCCTGCTGCGTTCTTGTTGGCCGGAAGCGTCGCGGTTGTGATGGGGTTGGGGTCGGTGACCAAATACTTGCTGGCATGATTTGGTTTGAGACGGCTGGAGCTGCCGGGCAGAGCCCTGCTCTACGTTTTAAGATTTGAGTTAGGAGGCAATGCGGGTGAGCGGTGATTTGGAATGAGTAAAGTCACGTCGTTGTTGCCGGTACATCCGGGCGAGATTCTGGCCGAGGAGTTCATGGTCCCGTTGGACATCTCTGTTGATGAGCTCGCAAGGGATATCAGGGTCTCGCCGGCGCTGGTTTCGGACATCCTTGCGGGTCGTGCTGGCATAAGTGCGGAGTCGGCTATGCGGCTTGGGCGCTACTTCAGCACGTCGTATCAGATGTGGCTGAATCTGCAGAAGAGTTACGACATGCATCACGCCCGCATCGAGCATGCGCAATCGCTTGCGCAGATTCGTCTGATGGAAGAGCGTAAGGTTCCGCCAACTGCGGACATTCTTCGCCTTCGCCGATAGATCGGTTGAGGATTGCCGGCGGATGCGTTAAGTTCGAGTAGAGAGCAGCCGGGCAGAGCCCGGCTCTGAGGTTGGTCAGGCGTGGACGGTTACGCCAGTCTCGGACCCTGATGGGTTTGCTCTTCGCGCTGTTGCTGGTCTTGGGTCTGCGCTTGCGCCAGGGCCAGCTCCTGCGCGCCTCGGCTGTTGTTCGCGGCTGCGTACTGTTGCTCCGGCGCTGCAGCTAAGGCTTCCTGCGTTGGCATGTGCGCCCGGTTGGCGGCCGGGTCGGGTGACGCGCCGGGTCCGGAGCGGGTTACAAACATGGTGGTGCCAGCGGCGCGGCTCTCCGTGGCCTCATTCAGCGCCATTTCCACCTTGTCGCCGGGTTTGAAGCCGGCTTCCACTGCCAGGCGATACGCGCTGGCAAGCAGGTGGTCGCTGCTCCTGTCCCACGGTTTGTGGTGCTTCTCATCAAGTGTAGCCACGGAGGACCGCAGCTGCTCCAGCAGCCCGGCGTCTTCGGGTCGCGGTGCCATGCTGTGGCGGCGGTCCACCTCCGCCCTGTCCGGCGTAGCGGGCGGTGTCACGCTGGATGGTGCTGGGGCGTCCGGTGAAGCCGCTGGCCGCGTTCGTGCCTGCTCGATCTCTGCAGGCGTGGTGGTGGACACCACCTCCATCCGCTCATCGTCTTTTCCGACCAGGGTGGCAATGGATCCATCTTTCTGTACCTGCAACATGTACGTGCCGTTGCCAGGCATGTCGCGTGCGTGATCCTGGGCGACGGCCGCCACGGCGGCATCAATCTCTTCTGCGTTGCGCGGAACGCCCGCACGCCGGTAGGCGTCCACCACCTGGCCGCGCAGTCCGTACTCGGTGGGCGTGGGGTTGGCCCGGGCGATGTCCGCCATGGAGGTGAGCTCCTGCACACCTGCCTGCTGGCTCTCACGCGTGCGGTTGAGCTCCTCGATGATGTTGCCTTCAGCGGGATTGGTACCGTAGACCCAGCCTGGGGTGTGCCATTGTCCGTTGGCATCCTGGGTGTACTTCTCGCCGTTCGACGCGCGCAGAGGCTGTGTCTGGGTCTGGGCGTTGGTGATTACCTCGGGCACCGGCTCGATGCTGGCGAACTCGTTCCAGCCGTACTGGTTGAATGCCACTTGATAACGGGCGGCGAGTGCTTCTGGGGTATTGGCAGCGTTCTGGGCAATGATGCGCTGCGATTCCAGTTCCAGCTCTGCAGATTTCTCTGGGCTGATCGCCACGGCACGATCATTGGGAACGCGACCGTCCACCATCTCGTGGATGGACAAATGCCACTGGCCATTCTGTGCATTGCGCACGTAGTGGCGGTTGACCTCGAACGGCTCACGCGAGGTGGAATCGACTTGGGCATCCAGCTTGAACGGGTCCTGTGGCCTGGGCAGGTTGGCCATGCCCAGCGAGTACGAGTCGTTGGCAGCCTTGTAGTTCAGTTCGTCCACCAGTCGGCCACCTGCCACCACGGTGGTATCGCGGTAGCTACCGTCAGGCTGCGGCGTGCGCACGCTGCGGCTCCAGGTGCCGGTGGGGTCCTCGGGCTCGCGGCTCCATTCGTTGCCGCTGCGGTCCACCTGGGTGTAAACAGCCTTCTTGTCCTGGTACTGCGCCCAATATTCGCCGGCAAAGCCGCCGGCCACACCGCCGATCAGGCTGGTGGCTAACGCTCCGGGACCGGTCCACGAACCAGTGACGGCCCCGTAGCCTGCTCCCAAGAGGAAGCCGCCGCCGAAGCCGCCCACGGTGCGGCCCACGAAGTGGGTGCCGGCGGATTTCGCCCCTGCTTCGTTGCCCTCGCTGCGTAGTTCGGCCACGCGGTGTCCGGTGATCGCGAAGTCCACCGCCAGTGCGGCCACGCCGGCGGCACCGAGCACGCGTGCGCCGGTCATCTGTCCGCGCGTGGCGGCGGCCTCGGCCGCGCCTTCCACGGCACCGGTGCGGCCAGCCGTGCCGGCCAGCTCGGGCGCGGTGGGGGCAGGGCGTGCGATGGTCAGTGGCATTTCCGGGTTGAACGCGGTGCGCACCCGCGCGGCGGTGTGCTCGGTCAAAGGCAGGCGACCGGCCTGGTTGGCTTCCTCAATTGCCGCGCCTAACGACGCGCGGCCACCCCAGCGTTCGCTCAGGGTGGAGTTGCCGGGCTGGTCGATGGCGTCCAAGGCCAGCTTCACGTTGGCTTCGGACTGGGTGACACCGCGCCAGCGTAACTCGGCGGGCTCAAGGTTCTTCAGTTCTGCAATCTGCGCGGCGTGAGTGCGCTGGTAGCCGTCGAGGTCGGCGAAGAAGGTGCGGACCTTGGCGTTGGCTTCAGCCGGGGTCATGCCCTCGGGCGTGTTGGTGACGAGGTCGCCGTTAAGGATGCCGGCGCGCAAGGTGTAGTCGATATTCTCGATGCGTGCGGCCATGCGCTGTGCAGCGGCCGCTTGTTGCTCGGGAGTTACGCGCTGGCCAAGTGCAGCCCGGCCGTCCGAGGACCTTTCCAGATCCTCAAGTAAAAGCGCGAGCTGGTCCGAGTAGTCGCCTAGCGGCCCACCCGGATGCGGGGAGATGCCCATCTTTGCCGCCAGTGACTGGTCGGCGGGCAAATTGAGAATGTTGACTTCACCATGCAGTTCGAACAGGCCTCGACGGGCGAGCTCCTGCAGGAGCCGACTGTCCTTGAAAGCGGCCTGTTCAATAAGGTGGTGACCTTGAAAAACCGGTGTATCAGGCATCGGCAGAGCTCCTGCTCAGAAATCCATTTCGACGATGATTCGGCTACAAAGCTGATACATCCCGCAAGCGCACGCCGTCGAGGCTGGCGCGCTCAAGTGCGTCAAACATGACGCGGTCGCAAATAGGGAAGAAACCGCTGCCGGACTGGCGGAACACATGCGCACCGTCCAAGGCCTCCTTCCTGAAAACCAGAGAGGCCCCGCCAACGGCGCTATAGAACGGCACATCCTCGCCGGTAATGTAGTCGTGGTCTGTGGTGATCTTCACCCGCGACGCAGGAGCGTCCAGCGCATCCAGCTCGCGAACCACATCGCACAGGTAGTACTGCGGGCCGGGCGAGCCGTCAGCCAGCGTGAAGTCGCACGCCGCAAACGCGAAGCCAGCCGAGTCCACGGCCTCGAAGACCTCTTTCAATGCCCTCGAGACAATCCAGATGCTGGCGTAAACCTCAAAATCACGTGGCAAACCGCCTTCGGCGGGTACGTGGATCAGATGAGGACGCTCGGAATACTGGGCAGGGTCGCCATTCGGCGGGTCCACTGTGTTCATGCCAGGCCTGCAGAGCGCCGCCTCGTTGGCGAACTGCAGGCCGTGCCCAACGCCATCAGCCCATCGGCTGGGCTGCAGAAAGTAGAACTCGCCTTGATGGGACGTTGTGTCCGTTGCAGTGAGAGTGGCGGTCGGTTCGGTCACGGTGGCTTCCATCATGGATGCGGGGGCAGAACGGGACAGCAGCAGGGCTGATGCTAGCGGGGCCAGGTCCATGCTACAAGCGATGCTCGTCCGCAGTGCTCAGTCCTCCGTTGCGGGTTTCCTGGCGGGGCTGGAAGCAGGCGGCGCGGCCAGTGCCGCTTCCGCTGCTGCGTCGGAGGCGGCGGCTGCCTTATCGGCTTCACGTTCGATTTCTTCGTTCAGCGCTTTGACCACCGCGCCTTCCTCGGGTAGCTGTCGCTTGCTATGCAGGCAGCCGCGTCCGCCGCTTACGTCGACATAGAAATCAAACTGCTTGCGCAGGCCGTAGCCCACCTTCCATGAGATCGGGTACACCTGGCCCGGCTGTTCGACCATATGGGTTGGCAGGTTGGCGGTGGCACCGTTGAAGGTGACCGCCGCCGTTGCCTCGGCATACGTGACCCGATTGTTCCCGTGCATGGTCAGGCGTTGCTTTTCAATCAGACCTTCCTTGGGATAGTTCGCAAGGGTCACGCCTGACATCTCCAGCGGTACGTCGCTACCGGTGTCCAGCAACACCAGCGAATCGCGCTTGCCAATGCGCATCGGCACGCGCAGCGAGTTCTGGGTACCCCACAGCGACGAGGTGAATGTCGCGGTCTGCTGGCAGATCGATTGTGGAACGCTGGCAAGCGTTTCCAGTTGATCTTCTTTCAGTACAAACGGGCCGAGCCGCTGAATCACGTCGAGTCCGAGCATGACGAAGGGAATGTCATCGGTCACGGTGAAGGAGACGTTTCGCAGCAGAACATTACCCAGTCGGACATCCACGGGCGCGGCGAGGCCGATCAGTACTGGATGTCCGGGCTTGGTGGAGTCGTACCCGAAGCCATCGGTGATGCTCAAGCGCATGGCCTGCGCTGCCTTGCGGCTGATGTGCGAACGCGAGGCGCCCGTGTCGATGATGAAGTCGGTGTCGATGTTGCGTGTCGTTCCATCGGTGCCGCCTTCGATCTTTCCGGTAATCACTGGAAGCCCGGCGCGGTCGGACACCGTGAAGCGCGTGCCGGGGGAGACGGGCGTGGCCAGAACGCCGGATTCCGGGACGCTCAGGAATTGCTCGAACGTGAGCCGGCTCAGTGTGGGCACCTCGGCGTCCGCTGGCATTTTCGGAGCGAGGTGCTCTTGGAAGATGCCGCGCACCTGTAGCATCTCGCTCGCCCAGCCCGCTATATCGTTCGCCAGCAGGCGGTTGCCGGCACGCAGGCTGCGGCAGAGATACATCACGGTCTGGGTGGGTGCCGCCTTCACCGCAGCGTCGGCGATGCAGGCATCGGCCCACTTGTTGGACTGCGGCAGGTCGCCGCGAACCCGGTAGTAACCGGCGCGCGCGGCAAGACGGACGGGTCCATTGGTCTTTCCCACGCGTTCGAGGGTGTTGCGGTCACCGCGCATCACGGCAAGGGTGATGCCGTCGCTATCCTCGGCCACAACTTCGCGGGCGATCGCCGGGGCGCAGGTGGAAGATGCCATCGCTGCGGCAAACAGCCATGGGGCGAGGGGGCGTGCAGGTGACTTCATCGTGCGTCCTTTCACATTGCCATAGTCCATGTGCCGGAGCGTAGCAGGCGATTGGAAAGGTTCGGTGAACTACTGACGACGGGCTACACTTCGGGTAGATCACACAGGGACGCGTTGCATGGTGCCGTACGGGTTAAACAAGGATCAGTTCACGTCCATGTATCGCCAGAAGCTTGATCGGATATCACCGACGGCGATCGAGGTACTTCGAAATCATTTGCTGCGCCCGGTCGAGCCCGGCGTACTCAGCGTCAATGTGGTCATTTTCCCGGGAGTGCAGGGTGAGTCACCCTCTGCCTGGATCTACTACAGCGGGGATCACAACAAGGTCGATCATGCCGATACCCGGCTGTTTTCCGGGCGATCGATGGAGTTGCCGGTCGGCCTGGAGGGGCTGTCCGACATTGACGAACGCTACTTTACCGATGTCGATGAGTTCGACGGCGTGGCGCTGGTCGTTCCGCTGTTGAGCCGCTGGCTGGCAGAATGCTGGTGGAAGGCGGGCGGCTGGAGCTATCCGATTCCTACGATGCTGTTCGTAGACGAGTTCGGGAGGGTGGGTCGCGAAGTGCTGACCGAGGCTGTCAAGTTGGCTTGACCGGGTCGGTCTTATGCGATGATGCCCGAACATCCAGGGGGGATTGTCCATGAAGCATCAGTTGGTAGTCGCGTGGCTCGCCGCGTTGCTGTATTCCGGAAATGCATTTGCACAAAGCGCAGCCGAGACCGGGGGGTATATCACGGGCAGAATTCTCGGTATCCCGATCCTGGCGTTTCTCGTCTGGCAGGTGATCAAACACGTGAAGGCGCAGGCCGCCCACAAGAAGCTGATAGAGGAGCGCAGGAAAGCGCGTGCCGCGCAGGAACAGGCAGCCAAGGTCGAGTAAGCGTCCGGTTGTCGGTGCAGACCTGCGTGACCCTTCATACCCTGCTTTGCGGCATGCGTTCACCGCTTAGCCGCACCGAATAAGGCAAGGTGGGTGACTGACAGCACAGGACAGTCCCCATGACCCAGGCATTCATCATCGGCGGCGCAGGCAAGATCGGCCGCCGCCTCGCCCAGCAGTTGCACGCACGCGGTCACCGCGCGTTGTCCCTGTACCGGGCACCCGAGCAGGCTGCCGAATTGCAGCAGCTTGGGGCGACCCCGGTGCAGGGAAATCTGCTCGAACTCGACGAAGCGGCGCTTGCCGAACTCATGGCCGGCAGCGACGTCGTCGTCTTCACCGCCGGCGCTGGCGGCAAGGGCGGGCCGGAGATGACCAATGCCATCGATGGGCGCGGACTGGAACTGGCCGTAGCTGCGGCAAGGCGCGCCAACGTGCGTCGCTTCCTGCTGGTCTCCGCCTTCCCCGAAGCCGGGCGCGGCCGCCAGGTCTCCGATCCCTTCGAGAACTACATGGCGGTCAAGAAGCAGGCCGACGTGCATCTGGCGCAGAGCGACCTGGACTGGGTGATCTTGCGTCCGGGCACTCTTGTGGACGCCGAGGGCACGGGCAGGGTGCACGCCGGGCTGGCCATCCCATACGGCAATGTGCCGCGCGACGATGTGGCCGCCACGCTGCTGGCGCTGATCGAGAAGCCGGCAGTCAGTCGGGTCATCATCGAGCTCACCGAAGGCGACACGCCGGTAGGTGAGGCGTTGGAGCGGTTTGTCTGAGGCGGGCGTCCGTCACATACCGATAGGGGGTGGGGCCGCATACTGCGGCAACACGCCCGGCCTGGGTCCAGTGAGGGTTCGATCATGCGTTCCCCGTTGCTGCTGTCCTGTACGTTCGTCCTGTTGTCATTCGCTGCTGTCGCACCGTCCGCATCTGCGTCGCATCGAGATCGGGACGACGACGCGTCGCTCCCCACCGAGGTCACCTGCGAATCCAACGACCAGCGTCAGGTCTCCTGTGAAATGAATACCCGCGGCGCGGTGGAGATTTCCCGCCAGCTCAGCCGCACCCGTTGCGTGGAAGGGCAGAACTGGGGCCTGGCCAAGCACTCGGTGTGGGTCAGTGATGGCTGCAGGGCCGTATTCCGCAACGTCTCCAAGGTGGCGTCGTTCGCACCAGCCGGTGACACCGCGCTGGGCTCCTGCAACGTGCGCAAAGGTGCACAAGGCACGCTGATAACGCAGGTGCCGGTAGGCGACGACTACCAGGAGCTGATCGTGGACTATCCGGACGGCCGCTTCATGTGCATGCTGCGCAACAACGGTCAGGTGCAGAGCCTTACCCCGTTGAAGCGCCGCTAGCCCGTCAGCGGACATCAAGCTTTACGCTTCCCGTAGTGGCGGGGGCGGGCCCGCGCATCCCGCCCCGCAACGCATTACCCCAAGGGACCCGGCAACAGG
>NZ_JASCOZ010000170.1 GCF_029960115.1 Stenotrophomonas sp. PS02289 | reverse complement strand
GTCACCGATTGGCAGCAATGGTGCGTATTACTACGGGCGTGTCAGGTATACGTTCTGATCGAAGTGTACGGAGTGCCGGCCAACGGCCGGCGCTACCGGAGTGAGGGCTTGCCGCTCAAACACCCGGCAATCACATCTGCGGTGGCATGTTGGCCACCATGGCCAACGACTTCCCCCAACGTCCGCCGCCGCCACTGCTGGACGATGCCTGCGCGCTGTTCCTGGACGTGGACGGCACCCTGATCGAGTTTGCCGACGACCCCGAGGCCGTGCGGCTGCTGCCCGAAGTGCGCGAAGCCATCGGACGCATCAGTGACCGGCTGGAAGGTGCGGTCGCACTGATCAGCGGCCGGCCCCTGGAGCAGCTGGATGCCCTGTTCGCACCACTGCGCCTGCCTGCCGCCGGCCTGCATGGCCACGAACTGCGCACCCACCCGACCCTGGACCCGCCCGCGCACGACGCGGCCGATGACAATACCAGCACCTGGCTGCACGCCGTGCACCAGCAGGCGATGCGCTTCGCGCACGGCCATCCGGGCGTACTGGTCGAAGACAAGGGGCGCAGCCTGGCCCTGCACTGGCGCGGCGCGCCCCACGCCGGTGCCGACGTACAGCAGTTTGCCGAGCGGCACATCCGCGGACACAGCGGCTATCGGCTGCAACCGGGCGACCATGTGGTCGAATTCGTACCGGTCGGCAGCGACAAGGGCCGTGCCATTCGCCAGCTGATGCAGCACACCCCGTTCCGTGGCCGTGTGCCGGTCTTCCTGGGCGACGACCTCACTGACGAATATGGCTTCGACGCCGCCAACACCCTGCACGGCTGGAGTGTGCTGGTGGGCGCGCGCGAACCCAGCGCAGCGGTATTCGCCCTGCCGCAGATCCGCAATGTGCATGGCTGGCTGCGCGAGAACGCTTACTGAAACCGGAAATCCCCCGCATGAGTGAACCCAATCTTGACCTGGGCGTGGTCGGCAACGGCAGTTTCGGTGCGCTGATCGACCGTCAGGGCCGTGTCGTCTGGAGCTGCCTGCCGACCTTCGACGGCGACCCGACCTTCTGCGCGCTGCTGCAACCCAATACCCAAGCCGGCGGCGACTTCGGCATCGAGCTGGAGGACATGACCGGCAGCGAGCAGCAGTACCTGACCAACACCGCCATCCTGCGCACCGTGCTGTACGACAAGCACGGCGGTGCGCTGGAGATCATCGATTTCGCACCGCGCTGGCGCCACAACGACCGCTTCTATCGTCCGGTCAGCCTGATCCGCCAGGTACGCCCACTCAAAGGCAGCCCGCGCATCATCGTGCGCGCCCGCCCGCTGGCCAACTGGGGCGCGGACGTCCCCGATGCCACCTGGGGCAGCAACCACATCCGCTGGGTGCTGCCCGACCACGTGCTGCGTCTGACCACCGACGTGCCGCTGCGCTTCGTCCGCGACCAGCTGCCGTTCGTGCTCAGCCATCCGGTGCACCTGGTGCTGGGCGTGGATGAAACCCTGACCCGTTCGATCAGCGGCTATGTGCAGGAAGCCTTCCAGCGCACCCGTGACTACTGGCGCGAATGGGTGCGCTACCTCTCCATTCCGCTGGAGTGGCAGGACGCGGTCATCCGCAGTGCGATCACCCTCAAGCTGTGCCAGTACGAAGACAGCGGCGCGATCATCGCGGCGATGACCACTTCCATTCCGGAAGCGCCCGGCAGCATCCGCAACTGGGACTACCGCTACTGCTGGCTGCGCGATGCCGCCTTCGTCGTGCGCGCATTGAACCGCCTGGGTGCCACCCGCACGATGGAGCAGTTCCTGGGCTACATCTTCAATCTGGCCACCGCCGACGGCAGCCTGCAGCCGCTGTACGGTATTGGCTTCGAAGCCAAGCTGGACGAACACGAGGTAGCCACACTGGATGGCTACCGCGGCATGGGCCCGGTGCGCCGCGGCAACCTGGCCTGGGTTCAGCGCCAGCACGATGTTTACGGCAGCGTTGTGCTGGCCTCCACCCAGCTGTTCTTCGATCAACGCCTGCAGGACCCCGGCGATACCCATACCTTCGCGCGGCTGGAGCCGCTGGGCGAACAGGCCTTCGCACTGCACGACGTGCCCGACGCGGGGCTGTGGGAGTTCCGCGGTCGCACCGAGGTGCACACCTACACCAGCGCGATGTGCTGGGCCGCGTGTGATCGCCTGTGCAAGATCGCGGTGCGGCTGAAGCTGGACGAACGCGCCACGTATTGGCGCGACCGCGCCAACACCATTCATGCACGCATCCTGCGCGAAGCGTGGAGCGAGGACCTCGGCCACTTCACCGACACCTTCGGCGGCCACCGCCTGGATGCGTCGCTGCTGCTGCTCGCCGACATCGGCTTCATCGAGGCCGATGACGCCCGCTTCATTGCCACGGTCGAGGCGATTGGCCGCGATCTCAAGCATGGCAATGCGCTGTACCGCTATGTGGCTCCGGATGACTTCGGCGAGCCGGAAACCAGCTTCACCATCTGCACCTTCTGGTACATCGACGCGCTGGCCGCGATTGGACGACTGGACGAAGCGCGCGAGATGTTCGAGATGCTGCTGGAACGACGCAACCACCTCGGGCTGCTGTCCGAAGACCTCGCCTTCGACAATGGCGAGGCCTGGGGCAACTTCCCGCAGACCTATTCGCACGTGGGCCTGATCACGGCGGCAATGCGGCTGTCGCGCAGCTGGCAGGAGGCCTCATGAGTCGCCTGGTGGTGGTCTCCAACCGGGTCGCGGTACCCGGGCAATCGACCTCCGGCGGCCTGGCGGTCGGTCTGCAGGCGGCGCTGCAGGAGCGCGGCGGCCTGTGGTTCGGCTGGAGCGGCAAGACGGTACGCGAGCCCAGTGGCGCGTTGCATGAGCAGACGGAAGGCGATATCCGCTACGTCACCCTGGACCTCAACAAGCGCGACGTAGACGGTTACTACAACGGGTTCGCCAACCGTACGCTGTGGCCGCTGCTGCACTTCCGCCTCGACCTGGTCGACTACGACCGCGGCACCCGTGAGACCTACCGCCGGGTCAATGCCCTGTTTGCCGAGAAGCTGGCTCCGCTGCTGCGCGAAGACGACGTGGTCTGGATCCACGACTATCACCTGATCCCGCTGGGCGCGCTGCTGCGTGAACGCGGCATCGGTTGCCGCATCGGCTTCTTCCTGCACGTGCCGATGCCCTCGGCCGACCTGCTGCAGGCCATGCCCGACCATCTGCGCCTGTTCTCCAGCCTGTACGCCTATGACCTGGTCGGTTTTCAGACCCAGCGCGATGCCGACCGTTTCCAGTCCTATGTGCGGCTGTTCGGCGGCGGCCAGGTGCTCGAGGGCGGGCTGCTCGAGGCCCCGGGGGGGCGCCGGTTCCGCGCCGCCGCGTTTCCGATCGGCATTGATACCGCCCACATCGAACGGCTGGCCAAGGCCGGTGCCAACAAGCCCGCTGTGCGCGACCTGCGCAACAGCCTGCGCGACCGCCAACTGGCCATCGGTGTGGACCGGCTGGACTATTCCAAAGGCCTGCCCGAGCGTTTCCTGGGCTTCGAGCGCTATCTGCAGCGGCACCCCGACCAGCGCGGCAGCCTGACCTACCTGCAGATCGCGCCGGTATCGCGCGGCGACGTGACCGAGTACCGGCAACTGCGCAGCCAGCTGGAGCAGACCGCCGGCCACATCAACGGCGGATACGCCGAGCCGGACTGGACGCCACTGCGCTACGTGAACCAGAACTTCGCCCACGCCACGTTGACCGGCTTCTACCGCGCTGCGGCGGTCGGGCTGGTCACCCCGCTGCGCGATGGCATGAATCTGGTGGCCAAGGAATACGTGGCCTCGCAGGACCCGGACAACCCCGGCGTGCTGGTGCTTTCGCTGCTTGCCGGGGCCGCCGACGAGCTCAAGCAGGCCCTGCTGGTGAACCCACACGACCTCGACGGCGTGGCCGATGCGATTGCCACCGCTGCCACCATGCCGCTGCGCAAACGCAAGGAACGCTGGGAGGCAATGATGGAACACCTGCGTGGCAACGACATCAACCGGTGGCGGCAGCGCTATCTGGAACAGCTCGAATTCGGCTGAAAACGACATTCGCGGCGGCGCAGGCGATGACGCTTTTAACCCAAAATGAGCAAAACAGGTGCGCCATCCGAATGCTGCACCTGTTCGCGACTCCTATGTCGTTTTTGACCACGCGCGGTGACCACTTCCCGCGTCCACGCTCATTCTCGGGCGGACAAGCCGCCTAGACCGGCCGCGCGCGCTCCCGATTCGCAACCTTTTCCGCTGCGAACTTTCATTTCGCCTTGACGGCCGGTTCCCACATTGACGCCGCAGAGCCCCTGCATGGCGCACGGGGCGACCTGCGCTGACCGAACAGCGACAGGTCTTCGAACCGGGAATCTGATTGATGTCATTGCTCGACCCATTCATTGAAGACACCGCGCTGCACATGGGATTGGGCCACCGTGCCCGCCGACTGGTGGAGGTACTGGTCGATTACATCCGCAGCCTGCCAGGGGGCGTGGAAGGACTCCGCCACCGCTTCGAGCAGGCCGGAATGGGTGAACAGTTCCCCGCCGGCAATCCGCCGCATCGCCTGCTGGCCAGCCAGCTGGAACGGATCGTGGGCCGCGCGGAACTGGTCGCGCTGGCCCGCCGCGCCGCCTTCCCCACCGGCATGTTCGCGGTGGTCGCCGCAGACCTGCTGCCCGGGCTGATCGACGTGATGGAACGCGAAGCGGCACTGGCCGCTAGCGAGCCAGCCGTCGTGGCGGAACGCCTTGCCCCGGCGGCGGTACCGCGTTCGCTGCGCGGAAGTGCATTACGCGGCGCGCTGTGGGTACTGGTCGCCGGCGTGCTGTTATGCCTGACCGGTTGGATCCATCAGAAGACCCGTGCACCGGCCGGCACCGTCGCACAGGCTGCTGCCGTGGCAGCGGCTGAGCGCCACCAGATGCCGCGCCTGACCCTGGTGGTCAGCGCCACCGGCGTCGACGTCCGCGGGCGGCTGCCCAGCGAAGCCGACCGGCGCCGGGTCTGGAACGCGCTGGTGGCGCAGTACGGGCGGGCCCGCGTCGGCGGCGACATCCAGCGCGACCACCACACCCAGTCGCCACGTTGGCTGGACCGCCTGTTGACCGTGTTGCCCTCACTCAACCAGCCCGGCCTGGCGCTGTCGTTCAGCGGTGATGCCCTGAATGCCGACCTTGGCCGGCTGCCGGAAGCCGAGCGTGTTGCGGTATCCGAAACGCTGCGACGGGCGTTCGGCCACCTGCCGATCACGGGATTGTGGGATCCCGGCCGGGTGGCACTTTCGCAGCTGCCGGAGCAGCACGACGCCGATCAGCTGGCGAGCGCACTCAACCAGGGCGTGGTCCGGTTCGCACACAAATCGCCGGAGCTGCGCGCCGACAGCATGGACACCCTGCGTGCCAGTGCCCTGGCGATTCGTCGAGCCGGGCCGCGGCTGCGCCTGGAGGTGGGCAGCCACACCGACAGTCTGGGCACTTCGGACAGCAATCTGCGCCTGAGCCAGCAGCGTGCCGAGGCGGTGGTAGCCGAACTGCGCGCGCTCGGCGTGCCGTCCAGCGCGCTGGTCGCCCGCGGCTACGGGGAAGATCACCCGGTGGCCGACAACCGCCTGGAGGCCGGTCGCGAACGCAACCGGCGCATCGTGTACACCGTATTGGACTGACGGAGGCCTCCCCGTAGAGCCACGCCCTGCGTGGCTTAGCGGTATCCAACCGGGCGGCAGCCACGCAGGGCGTGGCTCTACATCCAGATCAGCGTGGCCATCCGCCCGGTGCGGCGGTCACGCCGATGCGAATAGAACCGGTGCGGATCGGCGATGCTGCAGTACTGACCGCCGTGGATCGCCCCGGCCTCCAGCCCAGCCGCCAGCAGCCGCCGACGCGCCAGCGCGTACAGATCCACCTTCCAGTGCCCCGGACGAGTGGCAACGAACGCCGTAGCCGCCCCTGCGTCCCCGTCCACGAACGCGTGGAAGACGTCCTCGCCCACCTCATAGTGGGCGGGCCCAGCGGCAGGTCCCAGCCACGCCTGCAGCTGCGCAGGCGGGGTCTGCATGGCCGCCACGGTGGCCTCCAGCATGCCGTCCGCCAGGCCACGCCAGCCGGCGTGCGCGGCCCCGATCTCACGGCCGTCGCGCGCGGCAAACACCACGGGCAGGCAGTCGGCGGTCAGGATCGCCAGCACCACGCCCGGCACCGAGGTCACCGCCGCGTCGGCGGTGGGCTCCACCTCCACCCCCTGCGCCACTGGCGGGGCGTCGAAGCGCAGCACGTCCGTGCCATGCACCTGGCGCAGCCAATGCGGGGCTGACGGCAACGTCAGTCCGGGCACCAGCAGGTCGCGGTTGCGCTGCACCTGCGCCGGGTCATCGCCCTCGGCCGAATAGCGGTTGCCCATGTTGAACTGGTCGAACGGCGGCAGGGAGCCGCCGGCCCCATGGCGCAGCGTGGTGACCGCCCGCACCCCGGGGGGCGCGGGCCAGTCCGCGGTCAACACCGGAACGGTGTCGGCCATCAGCGACGCCCGCGTTCCAGCTCGGCGTGGTGGCGGGTGTCCTCCCGCAGCGCATCCAGCAGCGCCACCATGTCGGCCGGCAACGGCGCGCTGTTGCGCACCGGCTCACCGGTGATCGGGTGGGCAAACTCCAGGGTTTCCGCGTGCAGGGCCTGGCGCTTGAAGCCGCGCAGCTGGGCCACCAGTTCATCGCTGGCCCCCTTCGGCAGCTTCAGCGCGCCGCCGTACAGCGGGTCGCCGACGATGGCGTGCTTCAGGTGCGCCATGTGCACGCGAATCTGGTGGGTGCGACCGGTTTCCAACCGGCACTCCAGCGCGGTGTGCGCGCGGAAGCGCTCGCGCAGGCGGTAATGGGTGACTGCGTCCTTGCCGTCTTCACGCACGGCCATGCGGATGCGGTCGCGCGGGTGGCGCTCGATCGGCGCATCGGCCGTGCCGCCCGACACCAGCGCGCCCACCACCACCGCCACGTACTGGCGGTGCACGTCGCGCGCGGCCAGCTGCTCGATCAGCGCGGTCTGCGCCTGCAGGGTGCGCGCGACCACCATGACCCCGCTGGTGTCCTTGTCCAGGCGGTGCACGATGCCGGCACGCGGCAGCACGGCCAGGCCCGGGTCGCGGAACAGCAGCGCGTTGACCAGGGTCCCCGACGGATTGCCCGCACCCGGATGCACCACCAGGCCCACCGGCTTGTTGATGACAAAGACGTGCTCGTCCTCGTACAGGATGTCCAGCGGGATGTCTTCCGGCTCGGCGTGGGTCTGGGTATCGAGCACCACGGTCAGGCTGGCCACCTCACCGCCACGCACCGGGTCGCGCCCGCGCGCCGGCTCGCCGTTCAGCAGGACGTCGCCGGATTTGATCCACTCGCTCAGCTTGGAGCGCGAGAACTCGGGGAACAATTCGGCCAGCACGGCGTCAAAGCGACGACCGGCAGCGCTGTCGGGGACGATCGCCTGACGGGGCGATTCGGATTCAGTTTCGAGGTTTTCAGACATGGCTACACGCTTCAAAAGGACAAATTTGAGGTCCGGACGACCTGTTTCAGTCGCTGGACAGGCCACTAGGCTATCATCGACCCTTCGTATTCCAGCCGCGTCCCGCCCTGACCTCATGATCCGACGCTCGTCCCTGCTGTCCGCGCCCGTCCGTACTGCCGCCCTGCTGGTGGTCCTGGCCCTCGTTTCCACCGGCTGCCACCGGGGTGCCAAGGGCGACAACCCGGATGAAGGCACGCCCGTCGAAGCCCTGTACGACAAGAGCCACGGCCTGATGCAGAAGGGCAACTGGGCCGGTGCCGAAGGCAGCTTCCGCCGCCTGGTCGCCCAGTACCCGTACGGTCCGTACACCGAGCAGGCGATGATCGAGACCGCCTACGCCCAGTACAAGGCCGGCAAGCACGATGACGCGGTGTCCAGCATCGACCGCTTCATCCGTACCTACCCGACCCACCGCAACATCGCGTACATGTACTACCTGCGCGGCCTGTCCAACAGCAACCGCAATACGGTCTTCCTGCGCCGCGTATGGTCGCTGGACCCGAGCCGCCGCGACCTGTCCACCCCGCGCCAGGCCTACTCCGACTTCAACATCGTGGTGGAGCGCTACCCGAACAGCCGTTACGCCGCCGACGCCCGCAGCCGCATGCTGGTGCTGCGCGACGTGTTCGCCCAGCACGAGCTGGACAACGCCCTGTACTACCTGCGTCGCGAGGCCTATGTGTCCGCTGCCGGCCGCGCCAACTACCTGCTGGAAACCTACCCGCAGAGCGCGTTCCAGTACGACGCCGTGGCCGCCCTGGGCGAGGCTTACACCCACCTGGGCAACAAGACCCTGGCCGACGACGCCCGCCGCGTGCTCGAGCTCAACCAGCCCAACCACCCGTGGCTGCAGGGCGACTGGCCCAAGTACCCGTGGATGATCCGCAAGCTCAACCCGTTCGCCGGCGAGAAGTCCGCCAGCACCGGTCAGCGCAACGCGCAGATGGAACGGAAGTAAAAAAAGGGCCCCGCACGGGGCCCTTTCTTTTTCGGGTCGCACCGCCCGGACAAGAGAATGTTGAAAGCGCAGTGAGGCCGTGCAGGGTATTTAACCATCCCCCTTCACGCGTGCCGATACGATGCCGTTGATTCTGTCCTCCCTGCCGCCCACCCGGACGGACACCATTTCTGCTGCTGCGGTCACCCCAGCTTGCCCGCCGGGTGCACAACACACCGAACTCCGGAAGCGGGTCCGGTTCGCGGAAGTTGCAGTTGTTCAGAACATCGACAACTCGTTCAGTGCAATGTCGGCACGCGTTGGCGTGAACCTCAAGGAGCTAAGCGCTTCCCAATGCCTCACGGAGTATGGCGACTCACTGCGGGCTTCTGCCATCAAGGACCAGTTGCTGATGTGCGTGAATTTGAACCGCGGTGGAAAGTTCGTCTCCGAAGGTTCAGAGGCACTATTGCGCAAGGCGTTCTTCAAGGCGGACAAGCTGCCGCGCAAGGAAGCCTGCGGGCCGGGAGACTATTCCTACGATGTGCTATCGGTGTTCCTGGCCGTCGTCGAAAAAAGCCGCCCTGATCTGCTGACGGCTGACTGACGGACACCGTAGAGCCACGCCCTGCGTGGCTGCGCAGCGCACGAACGCGATCAGCCATGCAGGGCGTGGC